>NZ_FMBP01000012.1 GCF_900089495.1 Thiomonas sp. X19
GGCAGGCTATCCAGGTCGCGGGTCGGCGAAACATGGCAACCGAAGCCTCGAAAATGCACAAGAGGGGGCTGATTTGCCCCCTGAAATCACCCCCTAGCAGGCTATCCAGGTCGCGGGTCGATTCTCTAAGTGTTTATCGCGCCTTGAAAAAAACAGCCCAATTGTGCGGCTTATCCTTTTATCCTTGTTTTAACCTTTAAAAGATCTTTATCCTTACTCGGGGGCTGTGGACAAGTAGCCTTCTCGCGCACGGCATCCGGGACACATCGGCACTAAACACAACCTCTTCAAGTGCCCCCGCTACGCGGGGAAAAAACGCGCTACGCGCTTGAGACCCCCAAGCTGCGCGTCTTGCCCGCGATGACCCCGCGGGCTGCGATGCTCGCCAAAATCCAAGGCGGTTTTGCAAAGTGTGATGTGGCAAGGCAGGCACGGTTTCTGGGTGGCTTGATTGGGCACGGCGAAAGCAACTCCCTTCGGCACAACCTGTTCGCCGCTCCTGGACCGTTTTGGTGCATCCTGCGGGGTTTTCTCGAGGTCTCGCCCTCGCCAGGTGTGCGCGCCGACCTCGGGCCGGGGCACAATGCGTCCTTGTCCATCACTGCTGTGCCCCCCGTGCAACCTCACACATCCTGAGTTGTGTGCGGCGGCTGCAGAGCCTGGGCATTCTGGTGACCGGCACCAGGGCAGGGCGGCGGCTGACGTGGGACCTGGATGCGGTGTTTGGGGTGGGGTTGACCGCACGGCGCCTGCGGCATCACCGCGCCGTGCTGCGGTTGTGGGCCCAGGCCGAAATCGAAGCTCCTTGGCGCGATCCGCTGACGCGCGATCTGCTCGATGGGATGAATGACATTGAGCGCGCGCTGGCCGCCAAGGCTGGCCCGCGGCTTGCTACGCTGGTGGCCTGAACCTTGCCGGTGTGCTTTGCTGACCCTCATCCATGCCACTGCCCAATCCCACCGCTCTCCTGTCCAGTCATGCCGGCCTAGTGACCGCCCTGCAGATCGTTGCCGTGGTCTGTGGTCTGCTGGGACAGTTGCTGCTGGCCTTGAAACGCCGCAGCGCTTTCTGGATCTGGGGTCGTCTCAGAAAACGGAAAATAAAGCACGTTAAGCCGGTTGCAGCGGCCGTAGGGGCCTGAACTTGCTTGTGCCGACCTTGGCGCTGCTGCGCCACAGGTAATCGCCAGTCAGGTTGATGTGCTCCCAGCCCAGCGGCGACAGGTACTGCAACAGCGCCTCATCGACGGCATGGCCGTTGCCACGCAAGGCGTGCGCTGCGCGCTCCAGGTAGACCGTGTTCCACAACACGACAGCCGCCGTCACCAGGTTGAGGCCACTGGCCCGGTAGCGTTGCTGCTCGAAACTGCGGTCGCGGATTTCGCCCAGCCGGTTGAAGAACACCGCCCTGGCGAGCGCGTTGCGGGCTTCGCCCTTGTTCAACCCGGCATGCACGCGACGGCGCAGTTCCACGCTTTGCAGCCAGTCCAGGATGAACAATGTGCGCTCGATGCGGCCCAGCTCGCGCAGGGCCACGGCCAGGCCGTTCTGGCGCGGGTAGCTTCCGAGTTTCCTGAGCATCAGCGAAGCCGTCACCGTGCCTTGCTTAATCGAGGTGGCCAGCCGTAGGATTTCATCCCAATGCGCGCGGACATGCTTGATGTTGAGCGTGCCGCCGATCATCGGCTTGAGCGCGTCATAGGTCGCATCGCCCTTTGGGATGTAAAGCTTGGTGTCTCCCAGGTCGCGGATACGCGGCGCGAAGCGGAAGCCCAGCAGGTGCATCAGCGCAAAAACGTGATCGGTGAAGCCCGCCGTGTCGGTGTAGTGCTCCTCGATGCGTAGGTCGGACTCGTGGTACAGCAGGCCATCGAGCACATAGGTCGAGTCGCGCACGCCGACATTGACCACCTTGGTATGGAACGGCGCGTACTGGTCGGAGATGTGAGTGTAGAACGTCCGTCCTGGGCTGCTGCCGTACTTCGGGTTGATGTGCCCGGTGCTCTCGGCCTTGCTGCTGGTTTTGAAGTTCTGGCCGTCCGACGATGACGTGGTGCCGTCGCCCCAGTGCTCGGCGAAGGGATGCCGGAATTGGGCGTTGACCAATTCAGCCAGCGCTGTCGAATAGGTTTCGTCGCGGGTATGCCAGGCTTGCAGCCAGGCGAGCTTGGCGTAGGTCGTGCCGGGGCAGGACTCGGCCATCTTGGTCAGGCCCAGGTTGATCGCATCGGCCAGGATCGTGGTCAGCAGCAAGTTTTTGTCCTTGGCCAGATCGCCCGATTTCAGGTGCGTGAAGTGGCGGGTGAAGCCCGTCCACTCATCGACTTCAAGCAGCAATTCTGTGATCTTGACGTGCGGCAGGACCATGGCCGTCTGGTCGATCAGCGCCTGCGCGGTGTCCGGCACCGCCGCATCCAGCGGCGTGATTTTCAGGCCCGACTCGGTGATGATGGCGTCCGGCAGGTCGTTGGCCAGCGCCATGCGGTTGACCGTGGCAAGTTGCGCTTCCAGCAGATCCAAGCGTTCGCTCAGGTACTGGTCGCAATCGGTGGCCACGGCCAGCGGCAATTCGCTGGACAGCTTGAGGCTGGCGAACTTCTCGGGCGGCACCAGGTAGTCCTCGAAGTCCTTGAACTGGCGTGAACCCTGCACCCAGATGTCGCCCGAGCGCAGCGAGTTCTTGAGTTCCGACAGCGCGCACAGCTCGTAGTAGCGCCGGTCGATGCCGGTGTCGGTCATCACCAGCTTGTCCCATCGCTTCTTGATGAAGCCGGTCGGCGCGTCGGCAGGCACCTTGCGGGCGTTGTCGGTGTTCATGCCGCGCAGCGCATCGATAGCATCAAGCACGTCTTTGGCGGCGGGCGCGGCCCGCAGCTTGAGCACGGCAAGGAATTCCGGCGCGTAGCGGCGCAAAGTGGCGTAGCTCTCGCCGATGCGGTGTAGGAAATCGAAGTCATCGGGTTGAGCGAGCTTTTGCGCCTCGGTGACGCTCACAGCGAAAGCGTCCCAGGACATGACGGCCTCGATGGCGGCGAATGGGTCGCGGCCTGATTGCTTGGCGTCGATCAGCGCCTGGCCGATGCGCCCGTACAAACGCACCTTGGCATTGATGGCCTTGCCGGACGCCTGGAACTGCTGCTGATGCTTGTTTTTTGCGGCGTTGAACAGCTTGCCCAGGATGCGGTCGTGCAGGTCGATGATTTCGTCGGTGACAGTAGCCATGCCCTCGATGGCCAGCGCCACGAGGGTGGCGTAGCGCCGTTGCGGCTCGAACTTGGCCAGGTCGGCGGGCGTCATCTGGCCGCCCTCGCGGGCAATCTTGAGCAGCCGGTTCTGGTGAACCAGCCGCTCGATGCCGGTAGGCAGGTCGAGCTCCTGCCAGGCTTTGAGGCGTTCGATGTGTTCGAGCATGTGGCGGGAGTTCGGTTTGACGGGCGACTGGCGCAACCAGGCCAGCCAGGTCGTCTTGCCGTTGTCGCGGCGTTTCAGCAGATCGTCGAGGCGGTGGCGATGCGTGTCCGCCAGTGGCTCCGACAGGGCTTCGTAGATGCGCCGATTGGCGCGGGTGATGGACTCGGCACTGGCGCGCTCGATGGCGTTGAGCGCTGGCAGGATGATTGACTCCCGCCGCAGATACTCAATCAAGGCGCAGGCCAACACGATGCCCTTATCGGTTTGCATGGCCAGCTCGGTCAGCATGTGCACGGCCTGCCGGTAGTGGCTCATGGTGAAAGGCTGGAAGCCGAACACCGTTTGCAGTTCCACCAGATGCTCGCGCCGGGTCTGCTCCCGCTGTCCGTAGTCGTCCCAGCTTTCAACCGGCACTTTGAGCTGTGACGCCACGATGCGCAGCAAGGGCGGAAATGGCGGCTCATCAGCGCCCAGGATGACCCCGGGGAAACGCAGGTAGCAAAGCTGAACGGCGAAGCCAAGCCGATTCGCAGGCCCGCGCCGCTGACGGATCACCGACAGGTCGGTTTCGCTGAACGCGTAGTACCGGATCAGATCGTCTTTGGCATCGGGCAATGCCATCAGGCTTTCGCGCTCGGTGGCGGACAGAATGGAACGACGCGGCATGTTCAGGACTCGCGCAGGTACTGGTACAAGGTTTCGCGACTGATGCCGAAGTCTCTGGCGATCAGGGCCTTTTGCTCTCCCGCCGCGACGCGCCGTTTCAGTTCGGCAATCTGTTCATCGTTCAGTGACTTTTTGCGACCCCGGTAGGCACCCCGCTGCCGGGCGAGCGCGATCCCTTCACGCTGCCGCTCGCGGATCAAGGCCCGCTCGAACTCGGCAAACGCGCCCATCACCGACAGCATCAAATTCGCCATCGGTGAGTCTTCGCCGGTGAAGGCCAAGCTTTCCTTGACGAATTCAATGCGCACGCCGCGCTTGGTCAGACCCTGCACGATGCGGCGTAAGTCATCCAGGTTGCGTGCCAACCGATCCATGCTGTGCACCACCACGGTGTCACTTTCGCGCACGAAGGCGAGCAACCTTTCCAGCTCGGGACGCTGGGTGTCCTTGCCGGATGCCTTGTCGGTGAATACCCGCGCCACCTGAACCCCTTCCAATTGCCGCTCCGGGTTCTGGTCGAAGCTGCTGACGCGAACGTAGCCGATGCGTTGACCGTACAAGGTGCCTCCAAAGGGAAATGTGTCAGGGTGAAATCTATTACTCTTGACTGATTGTGTCAATAAATTTAGTATTCGACTCTATTCTGACGCGATTGCAGTCGCTTCCCTGACGTTGCGTTAGGGTATAGCTTAATTTGACACAAGTGAGCGAAGTAGAGACATGCAAAACATCCGGGAAATACTCGAGAAGCACCAAGTCGGCATTTACTTCGGGGCAGTTGTGTTGGCTGCGCTTGTCGCTTTGAGCGTCCCCGGCACCGCAGCGCTTGAGGGTGGCGTCAACCCGTCGCTTGCACTCATGCTGTTCGTGACATTCCTGCAAGTGCCCCTGGCCGACCTTGGCCGGGCCTTTGGTCGCGGCCGGTTCCTTGCCGCACTGCTCATCACGAATTTCGTCGTAACGCCGCTCTTAGTGGCCGTAATGGTGCAATTCCTACCATCGGACCCTATGGTGAGACTTGGCGTGCTGCTGGTGTTGCTGACGCCTTGCATTGACTACGTGGTTACGTTCTCGCACCTCGGTCGTGCCGATGCGCGTCTGCTACTGGCGGCCACCCCTACGCTCCTGGTTGTGCAAATGCTGCTGCTGCCGGTCTATCTCGGCCTGCTTCTCGGGAACGATGCCGCAACCCTCGTGCAGCCCGGCCCGTTCGTTCATGCCTTCGTCTGGTTGATCGCGGTTCCACTCGCCCTTGCCGGGCTTGTGCAGCTATGGGCAGCTCGAAGCCGGGCCGGTGAAAAGGCCTCGGCGGCACTTGGTCTATTGCCAGTACCAGCGACCGCCCTTGTCCTATTCGTGGTCATTGCGGCCGTGGTGCCGCAGCTCGGCGCGGCGACCGAGGCGGCCTTGGGTGTGATTCCCTTTTATATCGCCTTTGCTGTGATCGCTCCCCTGATCGGATGGAGCATCAGCCGACTGTTCCGCCTTGATGCCCCTGCCGGCCGAGCCATCGCTTTCAGCGCAGGCACTCGAAATTCCCTTGTTGTATTGCCGCTTGCTCTAGCTGTGCCTGGGGCCATACCCGTATTGCCAGCCATCGTCGTTACGCAAACTCTTGTCGAGCTACTCAGCGAGCTGGTCTATGTGCGCGCCATCGCCAAACTCGGTGGCCCTGATCCTGTTGTGTCCCAAACTTCCTCGTAGTCGAGCAGAACACGTTATGGCCGCTGCAATCGGCTTAGCGTGCTTTATTTTCCGTTTTCTGAGACGACCCCGTGTCGAGCAAATGCATCTCAGCCCAAACCGCTCAAGTCCGCCGCCTGAGCAGCAAAGCCGCGCATCTCGGCAATCGGCGCAGACAGCCCAACCTGGGCAAACCGCGCAGCCATGCGCTGACCCAGAGGGAGGGCGGGAGGCGCATCCATCACGATGCTGGCGCGCAAGATACTGCGCACCTCTTCCTCCATGCTGCGCCCATGCTGACGCGCACGGCGCTGCAGCGCTTGCTTGACCCCAGGATCGAGGTGACGGACCAGGATTTGCGACATGTCGGCTAACGGGTTGGGGATGAAACAACCAGAATGATAGCGAGATAGCGTTTGTGTGTCGATGGTTGGTTGATGCCGTCGCGCGAGTGAGAAGTTGCGCGACAGGCGGGTTTGACTGACACTCGTTTATAGACGAAAATTAGTCATGTACGCGATCCAACACTACCTCACGCTCAGCGATGGACGCGACGTGTACGTGGATTGGTTGGCAACCTTGCGAAACACGACCGCCAAGATTGCCGTCGTGCGACGCGTGACCCGCATGGAACTGGGTAACTTCGGCGACCATCGGTTTTGTCGTGATGGCGTGTGGGAGTTGCGCATCGACGTGGGGGTCGGGTATCGGGTGTATTACGCCATGGCAGGCCAAGAGATCGTTTTGCTGCTCTGTGGTGGTGATAAACGGACGCAGGATGCGGACATCAGTCGTGCCTGCGCTTATTGGCGGCAGTGGCAACAAGGAGCTTCCCCATGAAAAGCCGAGCACATGACGACGCGATGGCCGAGCTCTATCGGCAAGACCCGGAGTTTGCCCGGCAAGTCATCAACAGCATTCTCGAAGACGAGAACGGTGACCAAGGCGAGCTCCTGATTGTGCTGCGGCAAATGGCCAAAGCCTTCGGCGGCGTGCAAGCGATCGCCGAACAAGCGCATCTCAATCCAACCCAGCTTTACCGCACCTTGTCGCCCGAGGGGAATCCGGCCTTGAGCAGTTTTTCGGCGATCCTCAAAGCCATGGGTCTGCATCTCTGCGTGCAGCCCAGGCGTGTGCCAGCCGCCCACGTTTGAAGCGCTCGAGCGCATGCCAAGCGACTGGGTTGCCCAGCGTGCCAGGTCAGTGGGCAAAAATCCTCCAGCCAAGCAGGCCCACCAGGCTCAAGCCGGCCAAACCAGCCGCAGCGTGCCACCCGGTGCCTTCGCCTTCGCCCGCGCCGGTGAGTGCGTAGAGCAGCAGACTCCCCGCGGCCACGCCCAGGCCGATGCCGCTGCCGGATTGCGTCAAAAACATCGACCAGGCCAGCTTTCCCGCTTCGGCCGTGTAGAGGATCTGCGCGCCCGCCACCCAACCCAGGCCGAAGGCCACGGCGAGCACCAGCATGGCCGCCACCAGCGAGAACATCGAGCGCCCGAACTGAATACGCCGCACGGCCCCCGCCGCGGCACGCCCGACGGCCTGCTCAACGGTCGGCACCAAGGCCGCCACCGCCTTGTTCACCTCCGCCTGCGCCTGCGCCGCCGCTTGCCTGGCCGATTGTTCAGCCGCCTGCTTGTTCGACGCAGCGACGTCTGCTGGCAGTTTCGAGAACGCCCCGTGGTAGCTATCGAGCATCACCAGGATCGGAAACATCGCGTCATTCGCTGGAATGCCCAGCGCGTGCGCAATCGCCTGCACCCGTTGCAGCGTCTGCGGCGTGGGCTCCGCACCCGTGATGAGCTGGATCGATGCGCGCAGGTCACTCACACCACTCCCCCCAGCGCGTCACGCGCCGCGATGCGAAAGCGGTTGAGCGCCGAGCGCTCGGCAATCGACATCGCCGCCCGAGCCTCATCCCAAAGCGCCGCGCGGCAATCCACCAATTTGTCGGCCACCAGGTCATTCAATTCCGGGAACACCATCGTTCCCGACAGGCGTGTCTTGAGCTTGCTGTCGTTGTAGCGCACGAACTTCGACGCCTCCCCGAAGTACGTATTCAACACCGCATAGACCCCGCTGTAGGGCTGTTCGCTGTCCATCCAGTTGCGCAGCAACTCCAGACCATCCCGCTGCCGGTTCAGCACCCAGAGCATCACCAGCTCCCGCTGTTGCTCCGCGCACACATCACAAAGAATGCCGCCGAACTTCACCAGCGCATCCGTTGCCCGCGCCGCCGTGTTGACCACGATACAACCACTCTTGTTCGTTTCGACCAGGCCACCCAACTTGATGAATCCCGCCTCACTGTCCAGGTTACAGATCTCACTTGGGACGGATGCATGGACCGCCTTGTAAACATCCGGGTTGCTATCGTCCGTCTCCACGTAGACACACGAATGGCCTGCCTGTTTGAGCGTATCCAGGAGCGCCATGGCGACCGACGACTTCCCCACGCCACCCTTGCCACCACCCACCATCAAGACCTTGTTCATGCTCACAAATCCTTGGTGTCCGGTTTCACGACAAAAGACCCTGGTTGTGCAATCGGAGGCTGCGACTTCTTCTTCACCTCTGCCGCCCCAACTTGCTGTTCCATGACCGCCCCTGTCGCTGCTTTGCGTGCGACTTTTTTCTTCGGTTTGTTCCCCGCATGTTGATCCATCGCATGCGTGAGTTGTGTAATCGATTTCGGCAAAATACTGAACACATCCTGCTTCAAAGCCTCAGCAATCTGCTTAGCCGTATAACCCTTCTCCAAGAGCGCCTTGATCTCCGCCTCGACCACCCGCAGCACATCCAGTTTCGAGCCCGCACCGACAACCTGCCCAGGCTTCTGCGACTGCTCCAGCTTCGCCAATGCATTCTTAGCCTTGCTTGCGTATTCATCGATGTCAAACCGTTCCATATCGTCCCCTCAGTTTGTTGCCAACCTGTTCAGATGGATCGTTTCATTCGTCCAAGACCGTGACGCAAAACATTCTAATCAGCATTTGGAAAAATACCAATTATCTAGTACATTGTAGTTGTATACAGGATGGTAGCTGTTGCTACAGCGGCTATCGCCACTTCCGCCGCCAGCCACAACGCCACGGTCGGCGCTCCGCTTCTTCCATGCCATCCATCCTGCACAGGGCGCCGCCCCTTGACCCCGAAGAAACGCCATGCCCCGCCGCCCCAACGGAACCTTCGCCCCCGCAGCCGCCCCCCGCAGCCACATGCTGCGCGTGCGCCTGACCCCTGCCGAGTGGGCCGAGCTCACCGCCATCGCCGATGCCGCCGGTTTCACGGTCTCCGACCTTGTGCGTCGCCGCGCGCTCGGCCGCCCCGTCCTTGCCACGGCCGACGCCGCCCTCATCCGCGAGCTCCGGCGCCAGGGCGGCCTCATCAAACACGTCTACGAGACCGGCGGCGCCCACACCGCCACCGCCGCGCAGGCCCTGCGCGCCATCGTCGGTGCCATCGAACACCTCAGCCGGGGCCCGTCATGACCATCGTCAAACAAGTCCCCAACCCCAAGAAGTCCGCCGGCAAGGGCGCCCGTGTCCGCAGCCTGTCCGACTACATTCGAGGAGGCCAAGAACGCGACCCGCGCAGCAGCGAGACATGCCTCCACTTCGGCGCCGTCGGCTTCCTCAGCGACGACTATGCCGCCCAGCAAGCCGAGATGCTGGCGCTGGCCCAAGACGCCAAGCGCAGCCTGGATCCCATCGAGCACCTCGTCGTCTCCTGGCCCGCCTTCGAGCGCCCCACGCCGCAGCAATGCGACGCCGTGGTGCAGACCCTGCTCCAGCACTTCGGCATGGCGCAGCACCAGGCGTTCTACGGCCTGCACAGCGACACCGACAACCGGCACCTGCACGTGATGCTCAACCGCGTTGATCCGTTGACGGGACGCGCGAAGCAGATCCACCACGGCTGGACGCATGAGGCCATGCAGCAGGTCAGCGCCCTGATCGACCACGACCACGGCTGGATGCGCGAGCCAGGGGCACGCTGGGCCGTGCGGAATAGCCGTCTCACCGAAGTCGATCCGGCCAACCCCCGCCCGCCCTTGCCGCAACCGATGCGCGATCAAGAAATCCGCACCGGCGAGAAATCCGCCGTGCGCCAGGCGCAGGAGCGGGCCGCGCCGATGCTCAAGCGCGTCGCGAGCTGGGAGCAGTTGCACCGCGAGCTGGCCGCGATCGGCATGCGGTACGAGAAAAAAGGCTCCGGCGCGCTGCTCTACGTCGGGGAGCAGCCCATCAAGGCCAGCGACGTGGGCAGCCCGTTCAGCCTGGGCAAGCTGCAGAAACGCCTGGGCGACTATCAGCCTGCGCCCCCTGGGTTGCAGGTCGCCGCCGCACCCGCGCCCGAGCCCATCCGGCCTGCAGCGACCCCGGCGGCGACGTTTGCGCACTACGCCAAGGCACGCCGGGAATCTCAGGAACACGCCCAGCGCTTGCGCTTGGGAGTCAACGCCGAGTTTGTTGCCGAGCGCCGTGCGCTGGCCAAGACGCACGCCGCCGAACGCCAGGACGTTCTGGGCGGCGACTGGAGGGGCAAGGGCGTGGCCCTGAACGTCATGCGCAGTCTTCTGGCCGCCGAGCACGCTCGCGCGAAGGCCCGGATGATCGAGGACCAGAAAGCCCGGCGGAAGGTCGCGAGGGCGCCTGCGTTCCCGAGCATCGAGGACTGGCTGCGGCAGCAACATGGCCAGCAGGCCGCGCAGGACTACCGGCGTGGCGAGCAGGTCGGTGTCCTGCGTGCAGCCGGCGAGGAGCTGGAGCCGCCCACACCGCGCGGCATGCTGGCCTACCAGGGCGAGGCCCACGGCAACGTGGTGCGCTACACGCGCAGCACGGACGGCCGGATCGGTTTCATCGACACCGGCCCGACGATCCAGGTGGTCGACACCGCCCAGGACGCCCTTCAAGCGGCCCTGCAGCTTGCCGAGCAGCGCTATGGGGTGGTGAAGATCGAGGGCAGCGCCGAGTTCAGGGCGCGCGCCGCGCGTGAGGCGGCCCGTCTGAACATCCGGGTTGCGGATCCTGACCTGCAGGCCATTGTGCAGGCCGAGCGTGAGGCTATGCGGCAGCGCAAGTCCGAGCGTCAGCAGGGCCTGGATGCGCCACAGCGCGGGGCGGGGATGGGGCGGGGTGGGTGAGGTTCAAGCGGCCAAGACGACCAAGACGAGGAAGGCTTGGGGACAGTCTGGAGCGGTCGGGACGGCCGGCGCGATGGAAAGGCCGGTCAGCGCGGTGGCAGCGCGGCTTGGCGAGCGGCGGAATCCGCATGATTGGACAGTTCGATTCCTTCTGTCTTGTTCGCGTAAGTCCCATGCAGCGCGTCGTACTGGATTTGCGAGCCATTCTGGCGTAACTTGTGGGCCATGAATGCCGTCCTATCCCCCATTGAATCTGAGTTCGCCACGCAGGAAGAGGCGCAGGCGCATGATGCTTGGTTTCGTCAGCGCGTCTTGGAAAGCCTGGCCGACACGCGCCCGGCTGTGCCGCACGATCAGGCCATGGCCCGTATCCATCAGGTGATTGCCGATGCAGCGGCACGCCGCCAGGCCAAAGACGCCAGCTAGGCATGCTGCCGATCTACTGGAGGGAATCTGCCCTCGAGGGCTTAGCCACCATCACTGCTTTCATCGCCGCGCGCAACGAACCCGCTGCCGTAGCCCTGGCCGATCAAATCGAAATATGCCTCTGAACCGTTTTCAGTTTTTCCTGACTAACCCTTCATGATCAATGTGATAAGGGGTTGAATCATGAAAGCGACAGAAACCAACCTGCTGGAGTGGCAGAAACGGTATGGAACGGAAGAAGCCTGCGCCCAAGCGCTGGCGCGGCAACGCTGGCCGGAAGGGTTCCGTTGCCCGCGCTGCGGGCATGATCATGGCTATGTCATCAGCACGCGCCATTCCTGCGAATGCTCCAAGTGCCATTACCAGGCCTCGCTCACGGCGGGGACGCTGTTTCACTCCACCAATCTGCCCCTGGCCAAGTGGTTCTGGGCGATCTACCTGGCGGCCTCGGACAAGGGTGGCATTTCCGCCGTGCGTCTTTCCAAACAAATCGAGGTTTCCTGGATCACGGCCAGCCGGATGTTGCGCAAGATCCGCATGGCCATGGGACACCGGGACAGCATCTATCGGTTGCACGACCTGATCGAGATCGACGATGCCCTGGTGGGCGGCCGCCGCAGCGGAAAGCGCGGACGCGGCGCCGCGGGCAAGTCCGCAGTGCTGGTGGCGGTCGAGAACCGGGACAAGCGGGCACCTCGAAAAACCGCCCGGACGCTGGCATGATGTTGCCTGTGTCGGGGGCATGAGGAAGTGGAGATGATCAAGGTCAGTCTGTTCGCGGAGCAAGAACGCGAAACCAAGTTGGACAAGATCGGGGACGCGTGCGCGAAGCTGGCGGAGCACGTGGACTTTGCGGCGCTGGCTGAGGAGATCGACGAGGCCGCGCCCCGGCCTGGCCGCGAGCGCGGCGGCCGGCCGCCGTTTCCGACCGAGATGATGGTTCGGGTGCTGGTGATCCAGCAGATGTACAACCTCAGCGACGAGCAGATGGAGTTCCAGCTTCTGGACCGTCTGAGCTTCCAGCGCTTTGTGGGGCTGAGGCAGAGTTCGCAGGCGCCCGACCGCACGACCATCTGGACGTTCAAGGAGAGGCTGATCAAGGCCGGGGCTTCCGAGCGCATCTTCGAGGCGGTGAATCGGCAACTCGATCGCCACGGCTACATCGCGCGCGGCGGGCAGATGATCGATGCCAGCATCGTGCCGGTGCCCAAGCAGACGCTGAACAAGGACGAGAAGGCCATTGTTCAGCAAGACGCGATGCCGGCCGAGTGGTCGCCCTCGAAGCGTCGGCAGAAGGATGTACAGGCGCGCTGGACGAAGAAGCACGGCAAGAGCTACTTCGGCTACAAGCTCTCGACCAGCGTGGACCGGCGGCACAAGCTGGTGCGCAAGATCCACGTCAGCACGGCCAGCGAGCACGACACGCTGCACTTCGAGCCGGTGCTCGACGCGGGCAACACCAGCCGCGATGTCTGGGCCGACAAGGGCTACGTCGACGGCGAGCGCGAGCAGCGCCTGACGGCCAAGGGCTGGCGTATGCACATCCAGCGCAAGGGACAGGCTGGCAAACCGTTGTCGGACTGCCAGGAGCGGCGTAACCGGCGCATCGCCAAGACCCGAGCTCGCGTGGAGCACATCTATGCCAGCCTGGAGCAGATGGGCGGCAAGGCGTTGCGCTCGATCGGTCTGGATCGGGCGACGCTGCATCTGCACTGGAAGGCGGCGGCCTACAACCTGCGCCGTCTGTGCACGCTGATGGAGGTCGGTCCGCAGCCGTTCTGAGGCCCGAAATGGGCGTGGACCGGTCGAAAACGACCGGATCGGGGCCAGAGAAGGCGGAAAAGCTGGCCAACCAACCCCGAAACCACCCATAAATGCACTCGATCGCAGCATGGTCACGTCGTCATCAGCTCAGAAACCTGGTAATTCGAGGTGCCCAAGCGTGCCGGGTGTATCGCCATGCAGCAGGTCGCAGCCGTCACCCGTGAAACGGTGGCGCAGTTTGTTCAACGTCATCTCCCGCCCAGTCAGTTGGTGCGTAGCGATGCGCTGTCTGCCTTGGTGGAAATTGGCAAGACGCAGCACCATGCCGCACGGGTGACGCCGCCCGACAAGGCGGGCGAATGGCTGCCTTGGGTACATATTGCCATCGGCAACCTCAAGGCGTTTCTGCTGGGCACCTATCACGGCGTGTCGTCCAAATATCTGCAAGAGTATCTCAATGAGTTCTGCTACCGGTTCAACCGACGTGAGTGGGAAGCCGAGTTGCCATTACGACTGCTCAACGCCTGCCTGACGCACAGTCAGGTAAAACTGAAAATGGTTTAGAGGCATAAATCGAAATGGCCGTCACGGCGGCCGCAGCCAATCCTTACCTGTACCGCGCCGGGCGCATTCCAGGCACGCGCGAATTGGTTGCGCACCCCAATTACATCGTGGTGTATCAAGTCACCGAGCGGCTGGAGGTCTTGAACGTCCTTCAGCCAGACAACACTACCCGCGTTGATCGCAACTGCTCAGAAAACGAGACCGGCCGTTCGCAACGATGCCATCCCGACAAACACCGTCCACCGCCGAATTGCTGCTGACTTTGGCCTCGCGCATCCCTTGGTGGGCTGATGTTCTGCTGGCGGCCGGCGCTTACGTTCTCTTTGACCTATTCGGCGCACACCTCGCCCAGCATGTTGCAATGGCCGTTCCAAATGATGCTGCTGCGGCTCACGCCGCAATGCCGGTCACTGCCGCTGTCAACGCAGCTCTTGCGCATGCCTGGGTGCCTGCCGTGGAGATTTTCGCCAAGGCCTTTCAGTACCTGATCCCCGCGTTCTTTCTGATCGGTGGGCTGGTGTCTTTCTTCAAGTCACGCGGATCAAACCGGTGTGATTAGACAGAATGGCGCAAAGAGTCTCGTTTTGGTGTTCAGCATCCCGCTAATAAAAAGCCCGCCTTGCGGCGGGCGAAGGTCCCGGAGATGAGAAGAACAGCCAACCATGAAACAGCTTGAGATAAGCATTTCTTGTGCCATGTGCCACTGTCTTCAGGTGCGTGAGGTGAAAAATGTCTCGGAATAGGGCCGCTGACTTTGAGACGGCCGCTGCTGGCGCATCATCACTCGCGGCTGAACTCATCCGCCTGCAGGATGAGCTTTTCAACCACCTCGGCCCTGGTGCAACCCCGGCGAATGCCGAGTTCGGTGAGTCGGTCCGCGACCTGCCTGGTCACGAACAACAGCACCTCCACACGTCTGTCCTGCTTAGCCTCGGCACGCTTGCGCGTTTGATAGCGCCGGGCTCGCTCTGCATCGGTGGTTTCCAGTCGAACCTCGCCCTTGCGCGGCCTTCCTGACTTGCGCAGCGGCGGACTATCGCTCGGCGCGGGCATCGTTCACTGCGGCGCTGTTGGGCCACTGGCCTGCAACCGCTGCAAGGCCAGTGCACGGATGGCGTCAGCCTGGGCCTTGGCGATGGCATGCCCGTGTGCGGCAGCCTTGTTGAGCCACATCATCGCCAAGTTTTCATCTCTCTCAACACCCAGCCCTTTCATGTAGCATTGGTATAGCCAGTGCATGGCCTCTGGATAGCCTTGCTCAACCGATTCTCGGAAAAGCTCAAAAGCACCGGTAGCGCGGCCATTTTGCAGAAGCTCCATGCCGAGGTCGCTTTGTGCTTCAGCACTTCCGCCGTCGGCCTGAACAATCAGCTCGGCCATTTCAAGATTCATGTCTTGGTTGAGTAGGGTGAACACCTCTGCGATACCCACCATGGCACGGCCCGAAGCATCGTGGGCGACCGTCTTAAGGACGCCATCCTCATCCCAACGCCGAACCGTGCGCTCGCTTCGCCCAAGGGCAATAGATGCCATACGGCGACTACAAAGCAGATTTTTAGTCAACATGATCTCCGTGGTTGGGAGTGGCGTGTCCACCCATTTTGCACTGACACCCGGGATGCGTGTCCACCCATTCCACTTGGACATACCGCGGACGTGTCCACCCATTCCACCTGGACATGAAAACGTTACCGTCGGCATGCCGCAAGAATTGTGCAATTCATCACGAATTTTGCTATGGCATGACGCTTGCTCGACTTCACGTGCCCCTTCAGGGGGGATTGACGCCAACCCTGCTGCAGCCAAGCGTCTACACCGGTGTTTTTCCTGGCGCCCAAGCCGCAGCACACAACACACTAGGAGTTTTTGATGAAGAAGCAACTGCAACAGGGCTTCACCCTGATCGAATTGATGATCGTGGTGGCCATCATTGGTATCTTGGCGGCAATCGCGATTCCGGCATATCAGAATTATGTGATTCGGGCACAAGTGACGGAAGGTCTGTCGCTGGCCGATGGCGCGAAAACCGCCATCACGGAATTCGCATCTAATTCCGGTAAATGGCCAACCACTAATTCGGCGGCTGGGTTGGCATTAGCTGCGGCCATCACTGGTAATTATGTCGCTAGCGTCGACGTTGGGACAACCCCGGGCACAATTACGGTTACGTTTAATACCACCAAAGCTAACACGAACATCCAAGGCAAAACTGTGCTTCTCGTGGGATCGTCGAGCGCTGGCGCTTTCGGATGGACCTGCAAAGCAGGAACCATTAGCAACACATATCTTCCATCTTCTTGCAAATAATTCGCTCTGCCGAATTAGATCCCGCCGCAAGGCGGGTTTTTTTTGTGCGCCGGTTGGTTTATGCTGCACTGATTCTAACGAGAGCATGTCACTGTGACTGATCCATTCAACCGTGCCGCTTCTGCCATGGCCTTGGCGCTCATCGCTTTGTGTTTTGTGCTGGCGACGCTGACACCCCTGCATTTCCTGCCGATTCCGACCTTCTATCAAGAAATTGTGGTTGGTGCCGGCATGGTGCTTGCAGCATTGATAGTGCTGGCAAGCGGCGGGTTGCGGGCGGGCTGGTCTGTTCCTTGGGCCTCTCTGGGAGCGATGGCGCTGGTGGTCGTCCTGTTGCTTGGCTTGCGCGCGCATCCGAACAGTTCTGTTGATTACATCGTGTGGCCAGTGGGCGCTTTGCTCATTTCCAGTATGGCGGCGTGGTTCGGACATCGGATCGCACTTGCAGGACAAGCCGAATGGTTGGTGAATGCATTGCTTGCCGCTTTTGCGTTTGCGGCCATAGGAACGGCCATTGTGTTATGGGCGCAACTCCTTTTCCCGAATCAGCAGGAAATCTGGCTTTTCCCGCGCCAAGCTCTGCAACCCCCATCGGGTAATGTCGGGCAACGGAATCAGTCAGGACTCCTATTAGGGTTTGGTCTGCTGGCTTTTGCCTATTGGAGTCGGTCTGGCGTGAGTCGCGCCGAAGCGAAGCGGGCGGCTGCTGTATTGGGCATGTTGTTGCTGGTCAGTGGCATGACGTTGACCCAAAGCCGGATAGCCTTCGGTTTTTTATTTGTGGCCGGGTTAAGCCTGGGCGCACTTTGGTCTCGGCCCAACCGGCGTTGGCGCGGAGCGCTGCTTGGACTCGTCGCCTTGGCGGTCATGTATGCAACGCTGCAATGGTTGATTTACACCGGGTTTGGTTTGGAACAATTGTTTCCCCCGGCCACGCAGCGGTTGGCGGATCGTGGAATAGGGCAGCGGTTAGGGCTGTTGCATGTTGCCTGGGCTGAGTTCACGGCTCATCCCATCTGGGGCGGAGGTTTCGCCAGTTTCTCGGATTGGGAGTTCCGTCTGGGTTTACAACAGGCTCAGCCTTTGTATGCAACAAATGCGCACAACCTGTTTGCGCAAATTGGGGCCGAATGGGGGCTCGTAGGCTTGCTGGCCTTGTTCATTCCGGGCGGCATCAGTCTATGGCGCATGTTGCAACAGTTGTGGCGCACTGGCCTTGCGCAGTGGCCCGCATGGACCATTCCAGCGGTTGGAGTCTGCTCGATGTTGCTCGGATACAGTCTGACTGAATTTCCGCTTTGGTACATGTATTTTCTCGTGCCCTTCGCGCTGTGTTGGGGCATGCTGGACAGTACCGCCGTGCATTTACGTGTGACGCGCTCGGCGCAAGTGCTGCTCGGCCTTGTCACGGTGCTGATGCTGGCCTTCATGGCATGGGCAAGCATTCGATATCTGGATTTCGTGAAGCTCACCGCCTTGGCGACCGACAACGCCCTGTATGAAAAGAACCAAGGTATTTTTCAGCGTAATTTGCAAAAAGTGACTGTCAGCCCAGGTTTTTCGCCCATTGTCGAGGCGCTGAACTTTTACAGTATGGGCGTTGATCCGTTCATGCTGAGCGACAAAATCGCACTCGGAAGGCGCGTTGCCGGAAGCTATACAGGGGTCTGGTTTCTCCAAAAACTTGGCATGCTGTACGCGCTCGATCATCGCCCTAAAGATGCCGCTTTGACTCTTGCCAAAGCCTGCGCCTTTTACCCTGACGATTGCCCGGATGTACGTAGTGGTTTACAGCGTTTGCAAACGCTTGCGCCAAAGATTTATGACCCGGTATCGGCGGTTTTTTACACCTTAGCGCAATCGAAAATTCAGCCTGTCGGCGTGAACGTCCTGAAACCTTGGGAGCATGGCGCAAGCGGCACCGTGGTCACCATCGATCCGAAAAAAACACTGTTCGGTTTCGATCTGGCGCTTTACGCTTCTGGACTTGCACAACAAGGGTGGAAAGGCGGGTCTTTTGTTGCTCAACCAAGTGCAGTAAGCGCGATTTCCGGCGCCTCTGGCGCGGCAGAAAAATAGGTTATTCATGAATACTTTTAGAAGAATTCGTTTCGCGCGGGCCATCCCAAGCATTCAACACGGATTCACGCTAATTGAATTGATGATCGTAGTGGCAATCATCGGCATTCTTGCGGCAATCGCGATTCCAGCGTATCAAGACTATATCATCCGCGCTCAGATTGCTGAAGGATTAAGCTTGGCGGATGGTGCGCGCATATCGATTTGGGATTACTACTCACAAAACGGCCAGTATCCTGCTAGCAATAGCGCTGCAGGCGTGGCATCTGCGAGTCTGATCTCTGGTCAATACGTCAAGAGCCTATCCATCAACTCGGTGAATCCTGCAAACGGAGTTCAGGTAACGATCACCTACGGAAACCAAGCGGCTCAACAAATTATCAATAAGCAGCTGCTCCTTGTCGGACAAGCAAACCAAGCTGGTGGTAGCTTAAATTGGAATTGCTCATCTGCCAGTGGCGCGAACGCCATCCCGGCGCAGTACTTACCAAGTTCTTGTAGATAACCACCGTTTCTGAGAATTACAGCGCCTCGGCGCAGAACGCGGCCGGGGTCACGATGCGTGAGCGTCCGATGCTGCCCCGTTGCAGCAGCCCGGCGCGGCGATCTCCCGTCACCGGGTAGTCCACTTCACCGGCCAATGCCATCGCGAGCAGGAAGGCATCGTTCGGGTCGCTGGCATCAACGCCCTCGGGCAGAGTCGGCAGGCTTTCCAGCACGATGGCGCGCTGCATGTTGTTGACCATCGCGCCGATACGGTGCGCGGGCAAAATGACCTTGAGCTTCGGGTAGCGACTCACGCGACGCAGTTCATCGAGCTGCGCCAATGATGTCACCAGCTCAAACCGCGCCGCGCGCCAAGCGCGATAGATGGCGTCAGGCGATCCATGCGGCGAAATCAGTGCGCCGAGCAGCACGTTGGTGTCCAGGATGACACGCATCAGTGCTCACGCACCCATTGCACAGCCTCGTCGATGAGGTCAGTCAGTTCCGTCTCACTCATGCCAGCCGCAGCGGCCTTGGCTTGATCGACAGCCCGGTCCAACAGATAGGCGCGCACGGCCTCCTCGATGAATCGCGACAAGTCTCCCTTACGACCGCCGCCCTGCGCGGCAAGAAACATGCGCACGGACTGATCCACGTCCGGCGACACGGCGATGTTCCAGCGAGTGGTATTCATGCTCTTGATGCCGTCCATAAAGGTGTTTTCGTGTCACAGTGTTTATACACTGAATGAACTGCTTTCGCAATTTTCTGTTTGATGAAACCTTGATCGTCACCCCACTGTTCGCAGCGGAGATGCTGCCACCCGCGCGCGCGGCCTTGGCACCTGACCCCCGGCGGTGCTTCAAGAAACCCCCACCTGCACCCAGCGATACAGCGTGGGCACCGACACCCCAAGCGTGGCCGCCACATCCTTGGCCGGCGTGCCCTGCGCCATGAGCGTCCTGGCCGCATCGATCTTCGCCGGCGTCATGCTGCGCTTTCGGCCCCCGATGCGCCCCGCCTTGCGCGCGGCCTGCAATCCTGCCTTGGTTCTCTCCGCAATCAGCTCCCGCTCCATCTGCGCCAGGCTGGCCATCACATGGAAGAAGAACCGCCCCGAAGGGCTGGAGGTGTCGATGGCATCCGTCAGGCTCCTGAACTGAATGCCCTGGGCCTGCAGGGACTCCACCAGTTCCACCAAGCCTTTGACGGTACGCCCCAAGCGGTCGAGCTTCCACACCACCAGGGTGTCACCCTCGCGCAATTGCTCCATGGCTGCTGCAAGGCCTGGGCGATCAGCCCGCAGGCCGCTCATCGCATCCTCATAGACCTTGGCACAGCCGGCAGTCTGCAGCGCCTGGCGCTGCAGCTCCAGGTTCTGATCTTGGGTGGAAACACGGGCGTAGCCGATCAGCATGCGATGGTCCCCATGAGATCAAGACAGCGAGGCATCCCGCGCCCAGTTCTCCAGCACAAGCGGAGCCGTGATGCGTCCGTCATGCTGGGTGTTGTTGGTCACCAGCACAGCGCCGATGGCCAGCGCGTGCGCGGCCATCATCATGTCCATGTTGACGATGGGTTGCCCTTCGTCTCGAAGTCGTCGGCCTGGATGTCGCGCCCACTGTGCAGCACCCGTACGATTTCGATGCCGTCAGGTTGCGCCATGAAAAACACGACGTAACGGGCATAGGGAAAGCTGCGCATTTCGGCCAGAAGATCGGGGCGCTCGCGCCCCATGCGTGGCTGGGTGGCGAGCAACTTGAGCTTTGTTTCCAGCTTGGCCAGGAAGTGGTCAGCGTTGGCTTCGCTGTCGTCGGCGATGAAGGACCAGATCTCGGCCAAGTCGGCCAGTGCGAGAGGCCGTTTGGCGACGTTTGCCATGCCTACGCCTGCTGGTCAGCAGCAAGACGTTGGGCGCGCAAGCGCTGCCCTTCCGCCCTGACTTCGGCCATGTCGAGCGGGGTCACAGGGCCGCTGCTGAGTCCCTTTTGAAGTTCGGTGCGCAGCCATTCGAGCTTGGCGCAGCGCAAGTCTTCCTGGTCTTGCAACAAGCGCAGACCGTCACGCACCACTTCGCTGACGTTGTTGTACCGGCCAGACGAGACCTGGACCTTGACGAACTCTTCAAAGTGGGTGCCGAGGGCAACACTGGTGGGCATGGGAATCTCTTATCAACTAACAGTTACGATCCATTATTAGCCCATCCGGCACCCCAAGGCAAGTTTCAACATGGCTTGCCGGGTGCGTTGCTCCAGCCCGTCTGGCCAGCTTCTCCCGGCCGGCTTGGTCGAAACCTTGCCGGTGCGCCTTGCCTTCGATGTAGCCGGAGCTGAAGGCCAGGCCATCGAGTTCAGGCGGATGGATGCTGGACTTGCCCTCCAGGCCAGCGGCATAACCCGCCTGCCAAGCCTGGTGATCCATGCTGACGACAACGTGATGATTCGACATGAATGTTCTCCTTCTCGAAACTCACCAACATCCTAAGCAATCGAGAAAGAACAATCAAGACAGGATTTCGAGAACGAAAATCCCGCCCAAGTCCTTGATGGATGGTCAAGGACCGGGGCGGGCTGTGGGCTTCTCAGAAACGGTGGTTTGTGGCGTTGCAGTTCGGGTTTGGAGCCGCCCTGCCTATGCCAATTGCGATCAAAACTGTGCCACAGGTGATCAAGACGTCGGCAACATTGAACGAATACGGGTTGTTTATTCCGCAGAAGCTCATATTGAGGTAATCCACCACCGCACCATAGATTACGCGATCGAAGGCGTTTCCAAGCGCACCGCCGACGACTGCGCCGGTCGCCAGCGGCAGGATCCAGCCGCGCTTGTTGCGCACCCATGCTGTCAGCACCAGTGAGACAGCGATGGGGAACGCAACAAGCAACCAGCGACCGCCGTAGTTGCTCAGGAGGCCGAAATCGATGCCTGTATTCCAGGACATCACAAAATTGAGATAGGGTGGCCACACGTGGATAGTGTGCACCGACGGCAAATCGAGCCAATGGATAATGAAGAATTCGGAAAACAGGTCGAGGCCGAGGGCGATAAGTGCTGATACGGCCATCCGCAGCATGGGCATAGATAAAACTTCTCCTTTTGGTTCGCGGAGATGGTGTGTTGCACTTCAGATTTAAGGACGCCGACCATTTTCAAAATTCACGCAAACGGTGGTTTGCAGGATTTACTTAACGTGGTAGCGTTTAAAGTCAGAAAGCTTCTGCAAATGGCGAAGATTCAGTTTTTGGTCTCAGGTGAGAGCCTTCTTGATAAACATGCTTCTTGGTGCAATTGCCTCGGACGTGCGATTGCCGGTGAAGCTGATCTCGTCGGTGGGTAGTTTGGTCCCCTTCTTGTTGAACAGGATATGGCCTTCGCCTTGTGCATGAAGAATTAGCGCTTTCTCAATTACTTTCACGTGTTTTTTCGCCTTCGCATCTGATCCGGCCTTGACAGTGCAGTAGATCAATAATCGCTTTCCAGTCGCGGCGTTCTCAATTGCTCGCATTAACGGCAGTGAATTCAAGTGACTCTTTATTCTGGAGCGAAGATTCAGCGTTTCTCCGATGTAGATTGGCGAAATTTTCTGACCGTGGGTTCTGCAAAATACATAGACGCCGGGTTCTGTTGGCAGTTCGTTTAGGTCGAGTTCGTAAATAAGCCCGCCTGGCTTGCATTTCCTGAGGTAGACGGGATTCGACCAGGTGGCTTCGATCTGCATACTATGCATTCACCATGAGTTGCTTGGTTTGCGCATCAGTTATTTTTTTCTTTGCATCACTGTCAATTTCGGCTATATGTATTTGTATTCCAAATATTTTGGCGGCTCGCGCAGCCCATGAATCGCCAAGCAAAAAATTAGCAGCTTCATTATCGCAAAAGCAGATTAATTTCTTCCATTCCGAATTAAGAGATTTATCAATATACACAAGCTTTAGTATATCGCCCTTTATTTTGTGAAGCTGGGCGCCTTTCAACTTTCCAACATGCGAATAGACTTCAATAACTGTCTTATTGTTGACATCAACGCCGTCAGGACAAACTCCCAATCTGGCGATTTCTTCGCATTCTTCGCAGGGTGAGAAATTGAGATTCAATTCATCCTTAACGGTTTGGAGAATTAATTGTTCGGCCCATTTTTGCACTGAAGAGTTTGATTTGTGTTGCGCCACGATTAAAATGTCCTTTTTACTGTGCCGGTGTGTACATCAAAAAGTCGCGTCTTTCCATCGCCACACACAATTGCTGCGAGGTCGTCTTCAATGTTGACTGATTTTGCCCCTTTATATGATGCGCAACTAAAAGTTTTTCTTAATGCGCCCGAATGTGAGTCATAAAACTTAACGGTAGCGCCTTCGATTTTAGCAACGTACATGATATATTCCAAATTTTTAAAATATGAAAAAGAGGCGGTGGTTTTAAGTGCGAAGTGCAACGGTCCAAAACAAGACCTTTTGCGCCAAAGTGTCTCGTTTCCATCGCCGCCTGGTGGACGCCATAGAGGGGAAACCGGGTACAGGTCACTGTCGAAAACAAGACAAAAAGCTGAACGATGTGCCACAGAGTCTGTGCCATACTAGCCTTGTACCCATTCGACGAGCAACAGGACGCAGCCATGCCGACACTGCAAACCCCGCCCAAGGTTCATACCGGGCAAATCAAGAGCTTTGGAGCCTTTGGGCCGAAGTATGAGATTGGCGAGCCGACCCGTGCCCTCGATGACGGGGACTGGATGGTCAAGATCAAGATGGTCGAAACCGGCGAAGAGGCCGAGTACCGTTACAGTCACCTGGCCGACGACCCGCAGGCGCGCTGATGTACGCCATTGCCTTTGACCTGGTGGTGGCCGACACCGAGCAGCACCACCCCAGGGGTGTGTCCCAAGCCTATTCCGAGATCGGAGCCACGCTTGCCCAGTTTGGCTTCCGGCGCGTCCAGGGCAGCCTGTACGTCACCGACGACGAGAACATGGCGAATCTGTTCCTTGCCATGCAAGCTCTCAAAGGGCAGGTATGGTTCCCCAAGTCCGTGCGTGACGTTCGAGCGTTCCGCATCGAGCAGTGGTCGGACTTCACGCCCGTGATGAAAGCGTAAGACGCGCCACGCTATTTTCCGAATTCTGAGACGACCCCTATTCATGCTGTTTACACAAAGGGGCAGAGAAACGCCCCTCACGGGCGACATCGTTTGACAGACTCGGCGCAGCGCGGCTACATTGCGCCATTCAAACATGAATAGGTGTATACATGACGACAAAGCAACACATAGTCGCCATCGTGGCCGAAAAGGGAGGATGCGGAAAAACCACCCTAGCGCTGACTCTCGCGGTTGCCGCCGTGCAGGCAGGCCGTAAGGTGGCAATCTTCGACGTTGACACCCAGGCCACCGCCGCCAACTGGACAGACCGCCGCGAAGCGGAGTTTCCTTGGGTTGTCGCTACGCCTGCCGCACGTCTAGATGCCGCGCTTACGAACGCCAAGGGGCAGGACGTGGATTTCATCGTCATTGACACACCACCACATGCGGGCGCGGACGGCGTGGAAGCTGCGCGGCGCGCTGACCTTGTGCTGGTGCCCGTGGAGCCGCATATCAGCAGCCTCGAAACACTGCCAAAGGTCGCCGACATGTTGAAGCTGGCCGGTGATACGCCTGTGGTTGTGGTGCTTAGCAAGGCCCCGATTCAAGGTAAGGAAGCACATGACGCAGCTACCTACATCAAGGAGCAGGGCTTCGTCGTGTGTCCCGTGACCGTCTATATGCGCGCCGCGCACCGTCATGCCGGAAACGTCGGGCAGACAGCCCAGGAATACGAGCCGAAGGGCAAGGCCGCCGAAGAATCTATACAGCTATACATGTATACAATAAAACTTTTAACTAAGTGAGACATCCATCATGGCTAAGCCAAACCCGCTCTCGCTAGGGCTCAATCAAGCCCGCAGGCCGATACCAGCCGCAGCAGTGCCAGTCGCCGACGCCAAGAACGTGCCTGCAGTGGCTAACAGGGTTGCGCCGCGCGTTGCGCCGTCGCGCGAGGGGCGCGTCCTGGTTGGCGGGCACTTTGCACCGGAGGTGCAGACCGCGCTCAAGATACTTGCCGCCAAAGAGCGCAGCAGTATTCAGGCGTTGCTGGCCGAAGGCATAAACGCGGTTTTCGCGCGTCGCCACGAGCCGCAGATTGCTGCACTGTCCGCAGTCAACGGCGAAGCCTAGACCTCAGGCATGAAGGCAACAAGGAGCTGAGGGACGATGACGGACGAAACCATAGAAAAGAAAAAACCGCGCCGCCGTGCGCTCAAGCCTGTCCCCGTGGACGCCTTCGCCAATCAGCAACTCAACCTGTTTCAAGGCTTCCTGGCGAACACTGACGACGAGCGCGACGCGCTATCGAATGCCATCGACCTTTGGGACAGCATTCCGCGCTACACCGTGCCGCGCAAAAAACAGGACGAGCTGCGCATGGCGGGCGGGTTTCTGCCCGTGCGCAGGGTCGATTTCCAGTATCGCGGCAAGTCCTATACAGCGCAAATCCGCCCCGCGCGCCTTGAAGTGAAAGACAAGGACGGCAGGCCGACCGGCGAGACGCTGGAACACTACCCGAGTGCGCGTGAAGAACTGATCGAGCACGCCTTGCGCAAGTTGGCCGTCGAGCAGTACGCAGGATTTTTCGACCGGCCCGATTTTCGCAGCGGCGTCGCCTTCACGCTGCACCGCTTGCGGCAGGAGCTTGCTAGCCAGGGCCACGCCATGACCTACGAAGGGCTGGCCGAAGGCCTGGAAGTGCTGCACTACGCCTTTCTGGCCGTGATTGACGCAGCATCCGATCCTGACGACCCGAGCATGATTTCGCAGCCCTATTTGCCTGCCTTGGCGAAAGTCAACCGAAAGGGACGAGCAGCCGATCCCGACGCGAAGTGGTTCGTGCAGTTTCACGGCTTGGTGACTGATAGCATCAACCAGATCACCTATCGCCAGTTCAACTACCAACGGCTGATGAAGTGCAGCACGCAGCTTGCGCGCTGGTTGATTAGTCAACTTGTCTTGAAGTACACGCAGGCCGCCATCACGAACAGCTTTCAAATGCGGTTCAGCACGATCAAGCGCGACAGCGGTTTGCTCAATGGCTACACCCGACAGAGGGACGCCCTAGCCGCGCTCGACGAGGCATGGGCGGATGTCCAGGAATTGGGAGCGTTGTCCATCGTGAAGCGGAACGATGAACGGGGCACGCGGGGGAAGGTGGCGGAAGTCGTTTACACGCTGTTCCCGTCGCGTGAGTTCGCCTCGGAACAGAGGGCCGCCAATCGGCGCCAGAGCGACGCCAAGACCACCATCAGCCCCTCGCACCAGCAAAGCCTTGCGCCGTTGTTGGATCAAGGCAAAGACTCCCGCATCTTGGCCGCGATTGTGGATAAAGCCAACAGGGCGCGCTAGAGGCAGGCTATCCAGGTCGCGTGTCGCGGCTTCCAGCAGGCTATCCAGGTCGCGGGTC
>NZ_FMBP01000013.1 GCF_900089495.1 Thiomonas sp. X19
CTTTTCCCGGTGCCGCCCTTCTCGTTGAGCAGCGCAATGATCTTCATAGGTGTATGTGAGCGCCTGAGTGTCTGATGATGTGAGTATATGAGCCTTCCGACGGCAAAGTAAGTTATGCCTAGGTGTTCAGGCGAAGCTGACCTTGTTGTTCCAGCGCCGAAGCCTCGTCGGATGTGGTGCGGCGACGGCGGTACTCCTTGATGAACATGACACGATCACCCTTGAAGAACAGCGCGGGGTTCACCCAAAACAAGCTGGCTGTTTTGGCTGCGATGAACCCTTTTGCCAGGAGCTCTTTGAGTCCGCGCTGAAAGGTCTTCTCCGACATGCCAATGTCACGCCCAGATAGTCCGCCACCGAACCAGAAGAGCTCAACGCTATCGGCGTAACCGCCCCGCATTGGTGTGCGCTGATACTCGTCCAACACGGCTTGGAAGACTCGCTGCGCCGTTCTATTCAGGCCATAGGCTGCACTAACGCCAGCAGCAAAGACTTTGACGAACTCAGCGTCATCACGCTCCTCGATCTGATGAATAGCGGACACGCCAACGATCTCCCCTGTTTTTGAGTTGATCAGGTCCTCACCACGCCCAGCTCGTACAAGGCGCCGCTTAATCGTCAACGACTGGGACTCGACAAGCGGGTTAACTGTCGGGCTGTAGTCAAGATTTCTGAGGTTGATTGATGGGATGTCAGACATTTTTCGGCGCTTTGTTGTCGTTCGATAGACGCAGCATAAACGATGCAAAGACAAAATATCAATCATTTTTGTCCCGGTATGTCCTGCGTTTGTCTTTCGAACGCCCAGTGTTGTCTCGGACCCCTAGCAACTACGCGGCTTCCGGCGATTTCCCTTCTCACTCTTTGTTTTAACGCGCGTAGCCATGCGACACCGGAGCCAACATTCCAGCCCCCGCCTTGCGGGGAAGTGCCGCCCGCGTAGCGGGCTTGTGTCCCCCCAGGTGGCGGGGACTGCCGTCCCCCCGTCCTGCGCTTCTCGGCCCGATGAGACCGGGCCTGCGATGCTCGCCACCTCGCCCCCCTGGGGGCCTAGCAGCCCCCCATCGCGTTGCGATGGCTCCCCCCGCAACCAAAACCGGCTTGCAAGAGGCCAGGAGCCTCTAGGCGGGTCTTGGGTGCCTTGGGGTAGGGCTTGGGTTGGGAAATCCTTCAGAAGGCTTTTTGAGGCGATGTGGGCGGCAAGCGAACCCGGCCCGGCTTCTCGGGCCGGGCTGTGCACAGGGCGGGTTCATCGCCCTGTGTGCAGGCGCAGTCCGTCCACAAGAGCTGGGTTGTCCCATGCAGATGCACCAACGGGTGCCTGCAGGGGGCAAGGGGCGGCACGCCCCCTGTACACCAGGACAAGCGCGGGGCGCGCAGGCCATGCACGGGCGCAGCCCGCACTTCTTGCGGGTGGAGTTTTGCCGTTTACAGCCCCAGATCGCGCTCCCGGGTGCGACTCAAGACCATCGTCCAGCAGGCGTCGCCTTTGTTTTGCCACTGCTTCTGCGCGGGTGACAGGCTTGGCTCGGCCCCATCGGCTTGGGCCTGCGCATTGGCCTTGGTGAACGCCATTTCACGCTCCTGCATGGCCGCCGCTGCGGCTTCCGTCGCCGTTTCCCCTGCCGCCACGTCCACCAGGTTGAGCACCGACTCCGAGAGTTTCCCGGCAAGCAACTTCAAGTGCATGTTCCTCTGCAACTCAGATGGATACTGGCCTGCTGACGTTGCATTGTGCGTGAGGTACTTCACGCCGGTGAGCACCTCGTCAAGCGCATGGGACAGTGCGTTGCTGTTGGGTTGGACCATGGCTTACTCCTTCTGGACTTGTTGCGGATCTTCTGGAAGACCGAACAGCGCCCGGTCATCGTCGCGGGTTAACGTCGCCTCCATCATCGCCAGCAACTTGTCCCGAGGCCATTCCCCGCGTTCGACTTTGGCGAGGATGGCCGCACCGACCAGAATCTTGCGGCGCGTGTCCTGTGAGCGCTTGGTTTTGGATTCTGCGGCCCGCTTGCGGGCTTCGATCTGTTGCTTCTTGGCCCGCTCCTGCTTGAGCTTTGTTTCCAGCGTTGCAATGCGTTCGTCGATGCTTGCCATGTCCAGCCATCCGTGGGATTGATGCCTTGCATTCTACCCCGGCGCTTGATCAGTTTTCGAGATAACATGGACGGCTAGAATATGTTGAAGCACAGACCAGAAGCGAAGCAAGGGCGCACTTATGCAAACTTCGTTTGCGCGCGGTCTACGACGCTGAAAATAAACCCCGATATTCGCCCGTGGCGATCTACCACCTGTCCGTCAAGACGATCAGCCGGTCGGCCGGTCGCAGTGCGACCGCCGCAGCGGCCTATCGTGCCGGGGTGGACATCACCGACGCGCGCACCGGCGAGCTTCATGACTACCGCCGCAAGGGCGGTGTCGAATCCACCGAGCTGGTCTTGCCTGCCGGTGCGCCCGCGTGGGCCGCCGACCGGGCGGCACTCTGGAACGCCGCCGAGCAGGCCGAGACCCGCAAGAACTCGACAGTGGCCCGCGAGTTCGAGATCGCCTTACCCGATGCGCTTTCGCCGTCCGAGCGGGTGCGGCTGGCCCGCGACTTCGCCCGCGAGCTGGTGGAGCGCCATGAGTGCGCGGCAGACGTGTGCATCCATGCTCCCGGCAAGGAAGGCGACCACCGCAACCACCACGCCCACATCCTGCTGACGACCCGCCGCCTTGGGCCGGATGGTTTCACCGAGAAAACCCGCGAACTGGACGACAAGGCGACCGGCTCCAAGCTCGTGACCGAGTGGCGCGAGCGGTTCGCCCAGTTGCAGAACGCGCGCCTGCACGAGAACGGCATCGAAGCTAGAGTCGATCACCGCAGCCTTGCAGCGCAGGGCACCGAGCGCGAGGCGACCCGGCACCTTGGGCCAGCGGCCAGCGGCTACGAGCGCCGCACCGGCGAGCCGAGCGCCAAGCGTCTGCACTTCGAGCAAGACGCCGCCGAGCGGCTGGCCCGCGCCGCGCAAGCGGGCGCGCTGGAGCGACAGAGCCGCCAGATCGACCGCACCATCCTCGACCTGTCCGGCGACCTGGCCGCCGCCTTGGCCGAGCGGGAGCGGCAACGGCAGGTCGAGCAAGCCCAGCAGATCGAAGCGGGCAAACAGCAGGCCCGCGAAGCCTTCCAGCGCTTTCAGGCCGAGCAGGCGAAACAGCAGGCCGACGCGCAGGCCGCTCAGGCACTGACCCGGCAGAAGCAGGAGGCCGATGCCCAGCGCGAAGCCGAGGAGCGGCAGCGGGCCGAGCTGGCGGAGGCGTGTGGCGTGAGCCTTGACGAGATGACCCCGGAGATGGCCGAGTGGCTGACCGCACAGATGGAGCGCGACAAAGCCGCGCTGGCCGGGATCAAGGACAAAGGCGAGAGCCGGGAGATCGCCCGTGAGTTTGTTCGGGACTTGAAGCGCGACAGAGACCACGGGATGGGCCGCTAGCGCCTTCTCGAAACTCACCCGGTCTGAGCCCTTCGAATTTGTTGCTCTTGCTTTGAAAATGTAGTAATGTTCCTACATAGTTCACACAGACGAGGTGCCGCCATGACCATCACCACCCTATCCAGCCGCGAGTTCAACCAAGGGGCGAGCGAAGCAAAACGGGCCGCAAACAATGGGCCTGTGTTCATCACAGACCGGGGCCGTCCGGCGCACGTGCTCATGAGCATCGCGCAGTATCGGCGCATGACCGGAGGCCACAAGAAGATTGCTGATTTGCTGGCCATGCCGGGCATCGCTGAGATGGAGTTGGAGATTCCGCGCTCGCGTGCGCTTGCACGTCCTGCGGACTTGTCCTGATGTTTGTTCTCGACACCAACGTCGTTTCTGAGTTGCGCAAAATTCGCCTGGGCCGAGTCGATGAAAATGTGGCGCAGTGGGCCGATAGCGTGGATGCGGCAGACCTGTATTTGTCGGCCATCACTGTGCAGGAGCTGGAAATTGGCGTGTTGCTGGCTGAGCGCCGCGACCCGTCCCAAGGCGCTATTTTTCGGACTTGGTTCGAGGGCCATGTTTTGCCCGCTTTCGCCGGACGCATCCTGTCCGTTGATACCGCTGTTGCGCAGCGTAGTGCCGCGTTTCATGTGCCAGACCCGCGCCCGTTCAGGGATAGCCTGATCGCAGCAACCGCACTAGTTCATGGGATGACCATCGTCACGCGGAACGTGGCGGATTTCCAATCTGCCGGGGTGTCGATTCTCAACCCTTGGGAGGCACAGCGTTGAGCCGACAGCGCAAGCGGGAGCAAGGGATCGCCCGCTTGCGCCTTCTCGAAACTAATCGTTTTTGAGAACCAGCCCAATTGAGAACGCGCCCAGAGGGGCGCGTTCTTCTTGCATTCCAGTCTCGATCGCAGCGGGCAACATGGCTGCGTTTTGAGAACGTTAGCCGGGCTATTCAGTTCTCAGGATCGAGGATGCTGACCACCCGGGCGATGATCTCGGCTGTTGTGGCTGCGTCCAGCGTTTCCACATGGCGCGCTGTACCCGCCTTCTCGCGGGCATCCAGGTCAAAGGTGCGCACCTGGTTGCACACCGCAACGCCTTGCGTATCGTGCCCCTGAATGGGCACCGCCAGGCCGGTGTTGCGGGCGAACTGGCCACCGCTTGTTACGGGGACCGTCATGGCCAGCCCCAAGGCGTTGATCTCCTTGGGTGTGATCACCACGAAGCGATGACGCCCCTGCATTTCCCGGCCTGCCACCGGATTGGGGTCGATCCAATACACATCCCCAGCGCGCGCCACGCGGCGCGCCATCATGCAATCTCCCGCCCGACTGGCCCACCCTCATGCGCCCATGCCGTCTCAGCCTGCAGTGCGGCCATCGCCTCGGGCGTTGCCCCTCGCAGGAGTTCCTTGAGGCTGTAGCGCTTGCGGGGTTGTGCTACGACGGGCCGTGCCGTGAGCACGCCATTGTCGACCTGCAGATCCAAGGGCGTGCCGACGTCCGCGTGCAGACTGCGCAGGAGATGGGCTGGGATGGTCACAATGGCAGCGCCGCCCTGGCGGCGGATGTGAACGGTGGTCGTGGTCATGGTGGCATTCCGTATCGAGAGGCCAAGAGTAGCACGTTTGCACTACATTTGATGGCGCCGAATCAGCCTGCGATCCAATGGGGCATGGGGAGGCCCATGATCTGCTCAAGCGGCCAGGGTCGCGGGTGAGTCTTGCTGCGACAGCGACGAAGACCTGGATGAAGCTGTGAACGAGTTGTTGACCGACATCGCCAGCGACGCGGATGACCGTCACTGCTTCTCGGAGAGCGACGCGCGCATGGAAGGCACTGAACGCCACTGGTAATGCCGCTGGCTTAACTGACTTCCCTGTTCCATTGCTCCCCGGACCCCACGATCTGGCGTTCTGGAAAAGCCTGCGCCATTTCCCCGAATTCCACGACTGATGTCCGACAACGTCCCCCCGCACTACCAGGGCCTGTGGCGTCGCATCCTGCTCACGGCGCCGGGCGTGCATGACGACACCACGCGCGTGGTGTGGATGCAGACCGCGCAGTGGCATGCAGACCTGCGCATTCCCGCCGACCGGCCGCCATGCGAGGGGCGCACGTCCCTACACGATTGCAACCGCGACGAACTGCTCGGCCTGCTACGCCAGGAAGGCTTCGCCGGCATCACCAAGGTGCAAGGCGACACCTGCGAATGGCTGCGCCGGCTGGACTACCGCCCCACCGGCCGGCGCGACCTCGGCAGCATGGCCTTCTCGTCCGATTTCGACGCCATCGACGAAGTCGGCATCGAGGCCAATTACGCCGAACGCTGGGTGCGTGAACCGCAAGGCAGCGGTGAGCAGCACATGGTGTTCACACACGACGTCCACGCGCCAAAGCTTTGCTTGTTCTCAGGACATTGCTTCATGCGTGTGCAAGACAGGGCGCTGCACGCCGATGCGGCGCGCCGCGCCTGGCAGCGCGTGCAGGACGGGACGGCCCATGACGAGGAACTGCGCCAGCTGGCCGATTTTGAAATCTCGTTCGGAGACATTGCGCATGGGCAAGGACGAATCATCCACTCGACCCTGCCCTGGTTGGAAGGGGTGCGACTCAAGCTCTCCGGTCCGGCTCGCTCCGGTTAGCCCCCGACACCGCGCTGACGCGCGATGCGTCGCGCTCCCCGCAAAACCAAGGGGACGTAGCGCGTTTTGCAACGGTCGGCAAAGCCGCTGTCTGCATACCCATGACAGCGTGCGGTGCAATACTTCCCTAAGTTTGATTTAAGACACCAGGCGAACACTGCAGTCGTCCGCGATGCTTTCGATACCGCGGTGTTCAGCAACCGGGGCCTGGCCCCACTTTCCTGGAGTTGATCGTGAACAAATTCTCAGCCCTTCTCGCCATTGCCGGCTTCGCCACTGCCGTCAGCGCCCAAGCCGCCATACCCACCCGGCTATTTGGCACCCCGGTGCCCGATTCCGTAGCCAGCCGCGTCGTCGCGATCACCCCGAGCACCGACTCCATCAACGCGCAATGGGGCCGCAGCATCGAGTTCAAGGACCACGGCAAAAGCTTCGCCTACGAGTTCGACGGCCCGCGCGCCGACGCCCGCGTCAATCTCGAACGCGTGGCCCCTGCCGGCATGATCAACCATCCCGTGTATGCCTACGTGGGAGGCTTCCCGGTCAATTAAATCATTGAGCCTCGGTGCCGAGCGATGACCGTCGCCGGTCATCGCCATGCGGACCGGATCCGCCAAGGTGCCATTCCGGCCGACGTAGGCGCCGGCCCTGCCCCGCCGAGCGATGTGGCGCAACGGTGATGGATGTTTCCAACTTCCGTGACCGTCCGAACCATTCCCCACCCCAATCCTCCCCTTGCATGGGGAGGGAACTGGATCGGGATTTTCATGAAGTTGCCCAGAATCAACAGATCATCGTCACCTGTGACGATGATTGCCGCATGCGCAGCCAGCGCGCAGGCCAATACGGCATCGTCATCGCGATCGCGTGAAACAGCTTGCGCGAGTGGTTTGACGGCGATTGTGGAGGCAAGGCGGCGGTAGTTGCGCAGCATGTCCGCAGCACTCAGGCCAGTCGCTTCAACGAAGCGGGCCAGCTTGGGCTTGGCCAGTGTGGCCGCCAGTTCATCAAGCAGGACGCGGCTGGTCAGTAGCTGGATGCCACCATCCCCGGCAAGCTCGAAAACCTTGCTGGGAGTCCCCTGCCACAGCAGGGCCGAGATCAGCACATTCGTATCGACGACCCACCGGGGTGGCATCTTCATGCGGCATGCGATTTGGTGGTGGTTCTCTCGCGGCGAACGGCCCGCACTTCTGCCTGAATTTCCGTGAGAGAGAGCGCGGCAGTGCCGGACTGGCTGGCGCGTGCCGCGCCAGCCAGGGGTCGTCTCAGAAAACGGAAAATAGAGCACGTTAAGCTGGCGGCAGCGGTCGCAACGGCCTGAACTTCCCCGCACCAACCTTGGCGCTGCTGCGCCAGAGGTAATCGCCGGTCAAGTTGATGTGCTCCCAGCCCAGCGGCGACAGATATTGCAACAGCGTGTCGTCCAGCGACTTGCCGTGGCCACGCAAAGCACTGGTGGCACGCTCCAGGTAGACCGTGTTCCACAACACGATGGCCGCCGTCACTAGGTTGAGGCCGCTGGCCCGATAGCGTTGTTGCTCGAAGCTGCGGTCGCGAATTTCACCCAATCGGTAGAAGAACACGGCTCTGGCCAGCGCGTTCCGCGCCTCACCCTTGTTTAGTCCGGCATTAACGCGGCGGCGCAATTCCACGCTTTGCAACCAATCCAGAATGAACAGTGTGCGCTCGATGCGTCCCAGCTCGCGCAAGGCGATAGCCAGACCGTTTTGTCGTGGGTAGCTGCCGAGTTTTCGCAGCATCAGGGAGGCCGTTACCGTGCCCTGCTTGATTGAGGTGGCCAGTCGCAGGATTTCGTCCCAATGGGCGCGAACGTGCTTGATGAGCCAGAAGTGTTTGTGCTGCACGGCGACGCATTGCCTCTCTGACCAGGTCACTCAATGCACCAGGCGTTAGCAGGCCGGCTTCCTTGGCTTCGCGGGCCAGCCTGTCGGGCAGATTGAATTTGATTTCCAGGGTTGTCATGTTTGTATCTCGGTAGGCGCAGGGATTTGCGCTGCGTTGTCAGGTGAGTTTATGAGTTAATCATCATGCACTCACATCCTCACGTGAGTATGGCTTCATCGCTTCCATGATGAGATCGGTCAGCGTTTTATCTTCCCGTAGCGCGCGGGCTTTCCAGGCTTGCCGCACGCGTTTCGGCACGTTCAGGTTGATCCTGACGACCTCTTCTTGCGTCACTGTCGCGAGCGGAATTGTCGGGCGCACTTCGTGCAGCGGCTTGGATTTCAAAGCCATGATTTCATCTCCAGTTCTTCAATCAATTGATCCATCTCCTGCTTCGCGTGAGCGTCGCTCAGGCTGTAGATGCTCAGCCCGTCGGTGAGAGCTTGCGCGAAGGCCACTCGATTCCCAATCGAGTGTTCCAGGATGGTGACGCCGTACTCGTTCCAGTTGCCGGTCAAAACTTCCTTGGAGAGTTTCGAGACGCCGCTGACACGGTTCACCAGGAACCCAGCATCGATCTGTCCGCCGACATCAATCTTTTGCTGAATGAGCTTGACCGCAGCGGCTGAGGCCCAAATATCGGCCCCGCTGGGTTGAATGACAACCAAGGCGGTTTGCGCAATCCGCACAACAGCCGCCGTCATCTTCTCGGCCTTTGCTGGCGTGTCGATGATCACCAGGTCGGCCTGGATCGATGCCAGCGATTGCAGCATTTCAGGGCGATCCAGGGCGACAACAGGGGGAAGATCGATGCCGTCAGGCGATGCGCTGCGCCAGTCCCTGGTTGTGCCCTGTGGGTCAGCATCGACCAAGACAACGCGCTGGCCACGAAGATGCAGGGCGCTGGCCAGGTTGGTGGCGACCGTG
>NZ_LT605203.1:600000-767323 GCF_900089495.1 Thiomonas sp. X19
GGTCTGTGGCTCGCCGTGGTCGCCATCGCCTTGGTGAACATCTACGGCAGCCGGTTTGTTGACGGCAACCTCATGACCAACTTCTGGATCTTTGCCGGCATGGCTGCGCGCTACCGCGCCATAGTGCTCGAAGCCAGAACCCGAGCGCCACAGACATCGACCCTCAGCAAGAGGCATCCGGCGCCCGCGAACCGAACGCCACGGCCTACTTCCAGGCCTGTCACGGCGCGCTGGGCACAGAAAGACGGGCATCAGAAAGCAAATCCATGAGGTTGGGCCTGTCGGCAATGCTGCCAGCGATCAAACCAAACGCAAGTTTTTGCGCGCCCAGCGGAACGAAGTGGACGGGGACGAACACTTCACCGCTGTTCCACGCACAAGGTCGTGCTCCCCGCCTGGGTGAGGTTGTTGACGGTGGCTTGGCGGCCTTTGAACCAGACTTGCAAGTCGCCGTTCTTGTAGCGGGCGCCGTCGGCGGCGACGGTTTGTTCGAGCTTGACGGTGCCGAGCGCGGTGGACAGGTTGACGCTGACATCGCCGAAGGTCGCGACGAAAGAGGTGCCGTCGTTGCAGACGTAGCGCACGGCGTTGGCCGGCAGCGGGCCTGACTGCGGGGTGAACACCGGGGCGGCAGGAGCTTGGGCCGCACTGCCCTGGCTGGGTGGGTTGGAGGACGGATACGCCGGCGGATAGACGGAGCCGGGCGCGGGCTGGCCGGGTGGTGCCGAAGCTGCCGGATAGGTGGCGGAATATGCGGATGACGCTGCCGGGGCCGAAGGCGCGGACTCGGGGGCCAGCGGTTGCACGGCGATGCCCGGCGTGGGTTGCAGCGGCTGGGCCTGCGCGGCGGGCGGCCGCACACTGGCCGTGGGCGGCGGGCTGTAGGTGTTGCGTGGCACTGGCGGGGTGTTGACGGGCGGCGACATGGGCACTTGCACCACCGGCGCCGGGCCGTTGAGCGACACCGCGGTTTCACAGCCGGCGAGCAGCAGCGTGGCCAGGCCGGCACCGAGCAGAGCCACAGTGCGGAGATGCCACGCCGCCGTCATGTACGACGGGGTTTGCGGGCGGGTGGATGGCGGGTGCTGGCGGGGTCGCATCGGGTGTTCTCCTGCGGTGGACGCGCACGCGGCGCGAAGGCTCATCTTGATTACACCAGATCGGCCAGATATGGATGTGACGGGCGGTGAACGCCGCACGGTGCTGCGGCCGTACGCCGCAGTGCTATGGCGGCACACCGCGCGGCAGCAGCACCCACATGCGTCCGGGCGATTGCTGGCGTCCGGCGGCGTCGCCGGCGGCATCGCCCGTGCCGAAGAACAGGTCGGCACGCAAGGGGCCGGTGATGGCGCTGCCCACGTCCTGCGCGAACACCAGGCGCGCGAAGGGCTGGCCGGCCACGGTGGTGGCGAGCCACAGCGGCGTGCCCAAGGTCAGCAGGCGCTTGTCCACCGCGACGCTGCGCAGCGCGGTGAGCGGCACGCCCAAGGCGCCGGTTGGGCCGCGTGCGGTTGGGTCCGCAGCGCTTGCAGCCGGGTCGCGCAGCGCCAAACTTGTTGGCATGGGATTTGCAGGTGCTTGGGGGCGGAGCAGCGTGGCGTTGAAGAACACCACGCGCGGGTTGGCGTCGAGCATTTGCGGCACGCGCGTCGGGTGCATTTGCGCCCAGGCGCGGATGATCTGCATGGTGACGGTGCCGCGCAGCTCGCCCTGGTCCAACAGCCAGCGGCCCACCGATTTGTAGGGCCAGCCGTTGTCGCCGCCGTAGCTCAGGCGCAGCATGCGCCCGTCTGGCAGCTCAACCAGGCCCGAGCCCTGCACTTGCAGGAACAGTGCGTCCACCGGGCTTTCCAGCCACGCCACCACCTTGCGGCCGAGCACGGCCTGGGCCTGCGGATCGGCGCTGATCTGCGCGCGGCTCCAGTACGGCAGCACCTCCTTGCGCCCGCCCGCCCACACCACCCGGCCACGGGTCACGCCATCGGCCGCGTCGGTCCGGGGCACGAGGTCGGCCGGCAGGCCGTAGATGGGCACGACATAAGGCCAGCCCGGCGTGAGCGAGCCTTTGAGCACCGGCTCGTAATAGCCGGTGACCAGCCCGCTGTCCTGCCCGGCAGCACCACTGGCCTGCCAGGGCTGGAACCACTGCTCGAAAAAGCGGCGCTGGGCCGCCGTGTCGCTGGCTGGCACCTGGGCGGACGCGGCACAAGCCGCCGCCAGTTGCGGCACCGGGGCGCGGCAATCGCGCTGCCAGGCGGCCCAGACATCGGCGAAGTCGTCCGCCTGCCAGCCCGGCAGGTCGGCGAAGCTGGCGGCCTGCAGGCGCAAGCCGGCGCCGGTGAGCGGGGCGGCGGCGCTGGGAGACAGGGCCGCTGGCGGCGCGGGGATGGCTGGGACTTGCGGCGCCGGGGAAACCGGTGCGACCGCCGGTGGCGAGGCGCAGCTCGCCAGCAGCAAGGCCGCGAGCGCAGGCCACGCGAAGCGCGCGAGCGCTCGGCCGAGACGGGTGAAGGCACAGGGCATGTCGGCGCGGCAGGAGTCGGCGGCAAACCCGCGCATCACACGGTCTCGGAACGGGTGGCGGGCGTCGCGCGTGGCGGCCAGACGAAGGACAGCGGATGGTGCCGCAACTGTCGGCGCAACGCGGCGTTCAGCAGGCGGCGGTCTTGCACACTGATGCCACGCGAGCGCAGCGCCAGGCGGAAGGCGAGGTAGAAGCTGGTGACCACATTGAGCACGCCGTTGGCCGCAACACCCGCCACCGACCACCAGAACCAGCCGTGGTGCAGCACGTCCAAACCCAGCGTGGCGATGGACGCGCCCATGAGCCCCGCGGACAGGGTGACGTGGCGCACCTGCATGTCGATGCCGAACCCGGCGAGCAGCGCCGGCACCAGGCCCAGCAGAAAGCCGAGCGAGACATTACTCGCCATGACGCTGATATTGCGGCGCCACCACGCCGCCCAGCGCGTCGCGCGCTCCGGCCCGAGCACGGCGCGGATGCGCGGGTTCCAGTGGATGGCGCTGTCCAGCCGGTGCAGCACGAAGGCGTTTTCGGCCCAACCGGCAATGACGCTGGAGGCGAACAACAACACGCCGGTGAACACGGCGAACAGCGGCGTGGGCCCGAGCAGGGAGAGCGAGCGGATTTCATGTTCGGCATGCGCCGCGTCCAGCAACGGGCGCCCGCTGAACCAGGCCATGCCGAGGCCGAGCACCAGAGCCGTGGGGAACACCAGCGCGACGTTGCCGAGAATGCCCGCTGCCTGCGAGCGGATGAGGGCTGCGACTTCGCCGACGAAGCCTTCCACCGCGGCGCGGTCGGACAGGTCGGCGAGCTTGTCGGCCATGGCGGGCGCGGTCATGGCCGGCTGCTTGGTGGCGATGGTCCAGTGCAGCAAGGCGACGATGACGAAGCTTGCCGCGTAGTTCATGCCAATCCAGAAGCCGGCGGGAAAGAGCGGCAAGTGCAGGCTGAGGATGCCGAGCTTGCCCCAGGTGGTGAAGCCCATCACCAGGCCGCCGCCGGCCGCGGCCCACAGCATGCCGGCGTATTCGCGGCCGTTGCGGGTGATGTAGTGTTCGCCGGTTTCGGCGTGGCGCTCGGCGATCTTGCGCGACAGCAGCGAGAAGTTGCGCGCCAACAGGGCGCGAATGCTGCGGCGCTCGCGGCAGATGCGGGCGAAGTCGGCCAGCATGCGGGCGTGTTCGCGTTCCACATCGGGCCCGAGCAGGCAGGCCAGCAGGGTTTCCACCCGTGCGATGCGGCGGCCGAGTTGCCAGGCGTCGAACACGATGGCGACCGACACGCCATGGTCTTCCAGGTGCTCGGGCACGGTGCGCACGGCCTGGGCGCAGGCGTCGAGCAAGGTGCGGAAATAGGTCAGCGCCTGCAGCAAGGTGGCCTTGTCGTGGGGCGCCTCCTCGCCTTCGGGCGCGGCGAATGGGCTGGTGTGAACGGCAGCGCTCGCTCCAGCTTCTGCTGCTGCCAGCAACTGCGGCTGCAAGGCCTCCCAGGCGCTCGCCAGCTGGCGAAACGGGGTGACGATGTCTTGCACCGCGTCGCTTGCGGCGCGCATGCGGCGGCGCAGTTGCGGCGAGAAGCCCGCGGCGCGAATCTGGCTGACGCTGTAGGTGATGGCCTCGACGATTTCGCCGCGCCAGTGCTGGCCGGTGTCGGGCAGCGCGGGGGTATCGGGCGCGAGCGCCGGCGCGCGTGCGGATGGCGCTTCGCCGGCCTCGTCCAGGGTCGCGGCTTCGGCGGTCTCGTCCACCGTCGCCAGGGCGGCACGCTGCGCGTGCTGCCGGACGAACAGGGCGGTCAGTCGCTGCAGCAGCGCATCGGGCAGGGCTTGCAGCCAGACCGCATCGTTCGGCGCGCCGAACATCAGGCTGAACAGCGCTGCCAGATCGTTGGTGTCGGGTGTGGCCGGCAGCAGCTTGACGCGCAGGCGCTCGGCGAATTCGGACCAGAAAGCCGGGCGCGGGGTGAAGCCGAAATCGGCCAGCAAGGCGGTGGCGTCGTTGTGCAGCACGAAGCGCTGCAGCACCGCCGACACCTCGGCCCGCGTTGCCGGGTCGGCGTCCAGCATGTCGAGCAGGGCCTGCACCCGCCACACGGCGGCGGGCTGCGTGGCCAGTTGCTCGGCGGACAGCAGCGGCAGCAGCAGGTGGGGCTGCGGGCCGTCGCGCACCCAGTCGAGCAGGGCGATGAGCCAGAGGTGGCGCTCGGGTCGGCTGGCAGCAAGTTGCGACTGGGCCTGGCGCAGCAGAGCCCTGAGCTGGTCATGGGCGCTGCTACCGGGGCTGGCTGCCATGCCGTGTCGCCAATTCAGTGCAAGGTCACGCCGGGCGGCATGAGGACGAATTCGGGGATGGGCGCGTCGAACCGGGTGCCGTCTTCGGCGACGCAGAAATAGCTGCCGCGCATGCTGCCGGCGGCGGTGTTCAGCCGCGTCCAGCTGGTGTACTCGAAGGTCTCGCCCGGCTTGAGCAGGGGCTGGTGGCCGACCACGCCCAGGCCCTGCACTTCGTCCACATGGCCGGCGCCGTCCATGATGATCCAGTGGCGCGCGATGAGCTGGGCGGGAATGCTGCCGGTGTTGCGAATGTTCACGGTGTAGCTGTAGGACCAGACGCCTTGCTTCGGGTCGGATTGGTCGGCCAGAAATTCGGGCTTCACCGTCACTGAAAATTGATAAGGATCCATGGTGCTGCCGATTGTAGACAGCCGGGCTGCCGGCGAAATCGCGGGGCTTTTACAATCGGCCACGATGAAAACCTACCGTATCGCCCCCAGTATTCTCTCGGCCGACTTCGCCCGCCTGGGCGAGGAAGTGCGCAACGTCATTGCCGCCGGCGCCGATTTCATCCACTTCGACGTGATGGACAACCATTATGTTCCCAACCTGACGATCGGCCCGCTGGTGGCCGAGGCCGTCAAGCCGCACTGCAAGCGCGCCGACGGCACGCCGGTCACGCTCGACGTGCACCTCATGGTCGAGCCGGTGGATGCCTTGGCGCAGATGTTCGTCAAGGCCGGCGCCGACATCGTCTCCTTCCACCCGGAGGCGAGCAAGCACGTCGACCGCACCCTGCAGATGATCCGCGACGGCGGCGTCAAGGCGGGCCTGGTGTTCAACCCCGCCACGTCGCTGGACGTGCTCGACTACGTGATGGACAAGGTCGACCTCGTGCTGCTGATGAGCGTGAACCCCGGTTTCGGTGGCCAGAGCTTCATCGCCAGCTCGCTCGACAAAGCCCGCGTGGTGCGCGCCAAGCTCGACGCCTACAAGGCCAAGACCGGACGCGACGTGCTGCTCGAAATCGACGGCGGCATCAAGCCCGACAACATCGCCGCCGCCGCCGCCGCGGGGGTGGATACCTTCGTCGCCGGCAGCGCCATTTTCGGCAAGCCCGACTACAAGGCCGTGATCGACGCCATGCGCGCCAACCTGGCGGCCGTGGCGGCATGAGCAGCGCCGTGCGCACGGCCGGGGTGTCGGTGCATGGTGTGGCCATCCGCGCCGCCATCGTCGACCTCGACGGCACCATGGTCGACACCCTGGGCGACTTCCATGCCACGCTCAACCGCATGCTGCCCGAGTTCGAGCTGCCCGAAGTCACGCGCGCGCAGGTGGAAGTGCGCATCGGCAAGGGCTCGGAATATCTGGTGGCGCAAAACCTGCGCATTTTCCTGAGCGACGCGCAGGCCGACGCCGTCTACCCCCAAGCCATCGAGCGCTACCAGCACCATTACGCCGAGGTCAACGGCAAGCACTCCAACACCTTCCCCGGCATCGCCGAAGGCCTGCAGCGCCTGGCCGACGCCGGCCTGGTGCTGGCGTGCATCACCAACAAGCCGACCCACTACGCGCGCGAGCTGCTGCGCATCAAGGGGCTGCTGCACTTTTTCGTTGCCGTGAATGGCGGCGACGCCTTCCCGCGCAAAAAGCCCGACCCCATGCCGCTGATCGAAACCTGCAGGCAGATCGGCATCGCCCCCGCCCACACCCTGATGGTGGGCGACTCGCAGAACGACGCCCTGGCTGCCGGCGGCGCCGGCTGTCCCGTGGTGCTGGCCACCTACGGCTACAACCACGGCGAACCCATCCGCGCCACCCCCGCCGCGGCCTATTTCGACCGGCTCGACCAACTGCCGTTGCAGTTGCCGGCCTGATTGCGCGACGCGCTCGTTTGTCAGAGCGCCAGGGCGTAGTCGATGCTCAGAGGGGCATGATCGGAAAAGCGCTCGGCGGTGTAGATGGATTCGCTGCCGCGCTGCGCCAGCCGCGCCACGCCGGGTGTGGCGAGGTGATAGTCGATGCGCCACCCCACGTTCTTGGCCCGCGCCTGGCCGCGGTTGCTCCACCAGGTGTATTGCTCGGGCAGCGGGTTGAGGGTGCGGAACACGTCGACCCAGCCCAGATCGTCGAGCACATGGGTCATCCAGGCGCGCTCCTCGGGCAGAAAGCCGCTGTTCTTGAGGTTGCCCTTCCAGTTTTTCAGGTCGATTTCCTTGTGGGCGATGTTCACATCGCCGCACAGAATGACTTCTCCCTGGGCCTGCAGCGCCTTCATGTGCTCCTCGAATTCGGCAAGAAAGCGAAACTTCGCCAGTTGCCGGTCCTCGGAACTGGAGCCCGATGGGAAGTAGACCGAGACCAGGGCCAGGCGCATGCCGTCCGGCAGGCGGTAGCGCGCTTCCACATAGCGGCCCTCGGCGTCGAACTCGGAGCTGCCGAAGCCGATGCGCAGGTCATCGGGCGTGTGCCGGAAATACATCCCGGCGCCGCTATAGCCCGGCTTTTGTGCGTGGTGAAAGGCGCCCTGCAGCCCGCCGAGCACGCGCAGCTCGGGCGTCATGTCCGCCTCCAGCGCCTTGAGCTCCTGCACGCACAGCCAGTCGGGACAGGCCTGGTGCCGCAGCCAGGCGTCAACCCCCTTGCTGCCGGCGGAGCGGATGCCGTTGAGGTTGAAGGACGTGACGCGCAAGGGGCTCGGGTTCATGCCGACGATTGTAGAAAGCATGCTGCCCTAGACTCTGGTGCTGGCGTTCCTGTGCACCATGGGTGCGCCGGTTGCGTTTGACCCGCATGGCGCGGCAGGCGCAGCGCCCGGCAGGGTTCACAATGCGCAGGCCTGATTGATACACGAGGTGAGTCTTCGATGCGATTCCGCGGCGCCCTCTGGCTGCTCCTGTTCCCGGCCCTGTTGCCGACGCCGGCCTGGGCCGAGATCTTCGTCTGCCGCACCCCCAGCGGTGTGATGGTCACGACCGACCATCTCAGCACCGACTGTTTGCGCTATGGCGGCAAGGAGCTGAACCCTGACGGCAGCGTGCGCCGCCTCATCCTCACGCCGCAGCAGCAGGCCGAGCAGGACGCACAAGCCCGCCAGCAACGCGAAGCGCAGGAGCAGCAACGCCGCAAGCAGCGCGAGCAGCGGGCCTTGCTGACGCGCTTTCCCGACCGTGCCGCCTTTGATCAGGCCCAGCGCAACGACCTGCAAACGCCGCAGTCGCTCATCGTCTCGGCACGGCAGCGTCTGCAACGTCTGGCCGGCACCCTCAAGACCCTGAAGCAAGAAGCGTTGTTCTACCCGGATGGCAACTACCCGCAGGAGCTGCGCAACAAGTTCGAGGAAAACAAATTGCTCGTCCAGCAGGAACAGGGTCTGATCGCCGGGCAGGAGCAAGAGATGGGGCGCATTCGGGCCCAATACGCCCGGTTGCTGCCGCAGCTCAAGCCACTGTGGTCGCGCCAGGCGGCGGATCGGGCCGAGAGTTCCAGCACGCCTTGATGCACCAAGCCCAGGGCGAGCCGCCGCGCTGGACGGCGGCACGCCTGGGACGGCGCAGCGGCATCAGCTCTGCACCAGCCGCTTCGACTTGGCGATGGACAGCAGAATGCCGGTGCCCAGCATGAGCGTGACCAGCGCGGTGCCACCGTAGCTGACGAAAGGCAGGGGCACGCCGACCACCGGCAGGATGCCCGACACCATGCCCATGTTGACGAAGGCGTAGGTGAAGAAAATCATGGTGATGGAGCCGGCCAGCAGGCGCGAGAACAGCGTGGGCGCGGCGGCGGCGATCATCAGCCCGCGGACGATGAAAAACAGATAGGCCAGCAACAGCGCGATGTTCCCGGCCAGGCCCCATTCCTCGGCCAGCACGGCGAAGACGAAGTCGGTATGCGATTCGGGCACGAAGTTCAGGTGCGCCTGGGTGCCATGCAGATAGCCCTGGCCCCAGACCCCGCCCGAGCCGATGGCGATCATCGACTGCAGGATGTTGAACCCGGTGCCCAGCGGGTCGGCCTGCGGGTCGAGCAGCATGAGCACGCGCTGGCGCTGGTAGTCGTGCATGAAGTGCCACAGCACCGGCGCGGTGCCCGCCGCGGCAAGCGCCAGCAGCGCCAGCACGCGCCACGACAGGCCGGCGAAAAAGATGACGAAAAACCCGGTGGACAGCACCAGCATGGCGGTGCCGAGGTCGGGCTGCTTCATGATGAGCCCGACCGGGATGGCGAGCAGCAGGCCGGCGAAGGCATAGTCCCTCAGACGGATGAAACCCTCGCGTTTCTGGAAGTACCACGCCAGCATCAGCGGCATGGCGATTTTCATGATTTCGGACGGCTGGATCACCACCCCGACGTTGAGCCAGCGCCGCGCTCCCTTGCGCACCAGGCCGAACATGGCGGTGGCGATCAGCAGCGCGACGCCGAAGGTGTAGAGCGGCACCGCGATCTGCATCAGCCGCTGCGGCGGAACCTGGGCGACGACGAACAGCACGACGAAGGCCACGGCCAGATTGCGCAGCTGGTCGGCAAAGCTGATGTTCTGCCCCTGCAGCGCGGAAAACAGCACGACGCAGCCGATGGCCACCAGCGTGAGCAGCCCGGTGAGCAAAGGGCCGTCGAAACCCGTGATGTAAGGCTGCAGCCGGCGCCACAAGGGCGGGCGATTGAAGACGGCGTTCATCGGTGCACTCCTCGCTGCAGGGCCAGGGCCTGCCCGTGCTGCGGACGGCAGGGGCTTCGCTCGGCGCCCCCGAATGGGGCTGTGGTCGATCGGACTGTGCTCACAGGCGCGTTCCCTCGTCGGCATCGGGGTTGTCGTGCCGCGCGCCGAAGCGTGTGAACAGGGGGCCCGGCTGACAGCTTGGACGCGGATAGCGTCCGCCGCACTGCGCGTCGAACGCGGTGCGCTGGGTGTGGGCGGCGGGTGATGCCGCAGGCGATGCCGCGGTTGACGCGGCCGGCGCAGGCCAGGGCTGGATCACATCGTCCTGGGCTTGGGTCGAGGACGGCGATGCAGGAGCGTGGGCCGGGTTCTGGCCCGGGCGTCCGGGCGCGCCTGGCGATGGCTTCGCAACCCGCGTCGCTGCCGCCGCCGGCCGCGTGCTGGCGACGCCTGCGCCCGCAGCCGCAGAGGCCGCCGCCGTGGGCGCCTGGGGCTTGGCGCCCGGCACCGCGGGCACGCCGTTCTTGCCGCCGGCGAACTGGAACTGCACCGGCTTCGGCTTGGCGCCGGAAATCTGCTCGATCTCGGCCTCCGTCGGGTACAGCCCCAGCAAGTGATAGTCCACCAGCTTGCGCGCGATGGGCGCTGCGGCTTCCGCCCCCCAGCCGGCGTGCTCGACGATCAGCGCCACACACACCGTGGGGTTCTCCGCCGGGGCATAGACGATGTAGAGCGCGTGGTCCAGCAGATGCCGCGACAGATCGGCGGCGTTGTATTTCTGGTTCTGCGCCACGGTGAACACCTGCGCCGTACCGGTCTTGCCGGCGCTGGTGTAAGGGGCATCCTTGAACACGGCGTAACCCGTGCCGTCCTTTTCGGTGTTCACGCCCACCATGCCGTCGTGCACCACTTGCCACATCGCATCCGGCAGGTTGATGCGCTCGGCCACCTCCACCGCGGTGGGTGCGAAGCGCCGCGTTTTCATGTCCTCCACCAGCTTCACCACGCGCGGCTTCAGGCGCGTGCCATGGTTGGCCATGGTCGCCAGGGCATTCGCCATCTGAATCGGGGTGAAGCTGTTGTAGCCCTGGCCGATGCCCAGGCTGATGGTTTCCCCCGGGAACCAGCGCTGCTGCGCCGGCAATTTGTAGGCGCGGCGCTTCCAGGCCTTCGACGGCAGGAGGCCCCGGGCCTCATCGGGCAGGTCGATGCCGGTGTGCTGGCCGAAGCCGAACTTGCGGGTGTAGTCGTGCATGCCGTCCACCCCCCAGTCGTTCGCCACCATGTAGAAGTAGACGTCGCACGACACCGACAGGGCTTTGTGCATGTCCACCCGACCATGGCCGCCGGGCTTGTCGTCGCGGAAGCGGTGGTTGCCCAGCATGAAATAGCCGGGGTCGTTCAGCACATAGTTCGGCGTGCGGATGCCCAGGGTGAGCGCCCCCATCGCCAGATAGGGTTTGTAGGTGGAGCCTGGTGGAAACGTGCCGCGCAGCACGCGGTTGAGCAGGGGCTTGCGCGGGTCGGTGTTGAGTGCGTTCCAACTCTCGGGGTCGATGCCCTCGACGAACAGGTTGGGGTCGTAGGTCGGCATGGACACGAAGCTCAGCACTTCGCCATTGCGCGGGTCCATCACCACACAGGCGCCGGTGCGCTGGCCGTACAGGTCTTCAGCCAGTTTCTGCAGGCGGATGTCGAGCGACAGCACCAGCGTGCTCCCCGGCACCGCCGGAAAGCTGCGCAGCTTGCGCACCGGCTTGCCCACGGAGTTGACCTCGACTTCATCGAAACCGGTCACGCCATGCAGTTGCTCCTCGTACTGCAGCTCCACCCCGGTTTTGCCGATGTGGTCGGTGCCCTGGTAGTTGGCCGCGTCGTCACCCTCGGCGATCCGGGCCTGCTCGGCGGGGCCGATGCGGCCGATATAGCCGATGGCGTGACTGGCCAGCGCCCCCAGCGGGTAGTTGCGGAACAGCCGCGCACGCACATCCACGCCGGGGAAGCGAAAGCGCTGCGCGACGAAGCGCGCCACCTCGGCGTCGGTGAGCTTGTCGCGGATGGGTGTGGGCTCGAAGCTGCGGCTCATGCCCAGCAGGTTGCGAAAGCGTCTTTCCGCGAACGCGGAAATGGGCAGGATGGCGCGCAGCGCGGCAATCGTGGCGTCGAGTCCACGCGTCTTGCTGGGCGTGATTTCCAGGGTGTAGGCGGCGAAGTTGTTGGCCAGCAGAATGCCGTTGCGGTCGAGAATGAGCCCGCGCGTGGGCACCAGCGGCACGATGGCAATGCGGTTGTCCTGCGCCTGCAGCGAATACTGCCTGTGGCGGATGACCTGCAGCCACAGCCAGCGGCCGAGGAGCAGGGCAAAGCTGAGCACCACCACCAGGGTGGCGATGAGCAGCCGGCGGCGAAAGCGCGACAACTCGCGTTCGACGTTCTTCAGCTCAGCCATGGCGCATGGCCCGTGGGGAAAAACGCGGGCGCGCAGCCGCAGCGTCCAGGACGGGCAAGTACATGTTTCACCCGGATTGGTGCCGCAAGTCGCGCCGAAGTTCGTTGGCGTGGAATCATGGAGATCAAGGAAACGCCGGGCCGCCAGCCGCCAGAGTCGGCTGGCCTTCGTGCCGTCCAAGCCTGCACTGGCAGGCTTGGAGCCGCGGCTCTCAACCCCCAAGTTTCCTTGGCCCCTCGGGGGGAGTCCGCTAGCGGACTTCTAGGGGCACTCATAAAGGTCTGTTCTGGTCGGTGTCGGGTGCGCGCCGTTGTGGTGCCAGCAGCAGCCAGCTCACCACCGGCCACAAGGCGGCCTGCAGGACCGGAGCGAGGAAAAATGCCCAGCCTGGAAACGAAGCGCCAGCCATCATGCGCACGACGAACTGCAGCACCTGGGCCGCGACGAACAGCGGCAGCACCTGCAATGCTTGCTGCTGCAGGGAAAACCACTGCAGGCGACGGTGCAGCGCCACGGCGAAAAACGCCAGCAAGGTGTAGGCCAAGGCGTGTTGACCCAGCAGCGCGCCTTGTTGCACATCCACCAGCAAGCCGAGGGCGAAACCCGCGCCGATGCCGACGCGGCGCGGCTGGTGCACGGCCCAGAACACCAGCACAAGCGCCAGAATGTCCGGCAGCCACGGCAACCGGCCCAGCGGCAGGAAATCCACCAGCAAGGCGGCCAGCAAGGTACCCCAGATGAACCAGGGCCGCACCGCCAGCAGCAGCACTTCGCCACGGCCGGTGCTCTCGGTGCCTGGGGTGCCGGATGGGCGTCTGAGGAAAGGGCCGATGGACATGGACGCTGGCGCCGGCCTCATGGGCGCGCGGCGGCGCGGCGGGTCTTGGCGGTTTCGGCCGCGGGCGCCAGCGCCAGAGGTGCCAGCGGCTTGAGCACCAGCACATGACGGCCGCCGTTGACATGCGCCAGCGGCGCGCACAGCACGCGGGCGAAGGCGGCGTCGGGTCGGCGCTGCACTTCGATGACGCGCGCCACCGCCAGGCCTGCGGGGTAGATGCCGTCGAGCCCGCTGGTGACCAGGATGTCGCCCGCGCGCACGGTGGTGTCGGCGGCCTGCCAGCGCAGTTCCAGCCCGCCGCTGGTGGCGTCGGCGTCTCCCGCCAGCACGCCGCGCTCGCCGTCGCGCGCGACTTCCACCGGCACGGCGGAATCGCGGTCGGTCACCAGCGTGACCTGGGCGCCGAGCGGGTCGATCTGTGTGACCTGGCCGAGCAGTCCGGTCTCATCCATCACCGGCGAGCCCAGCTCGATGCCGGCCAGACTGCCGCGGTTGATGAACAGCTTGCGCGAAAACGGGTCGCTGGCCTGGGCCACGATCTCCGCCGCCGTGGTTCGCATCGGCACGCTGCGCTGCAGCTTGAGCAGGGCGCGCAGGCTGGCGTTTTCGGCTTGCAACTGGCTGGCGAGTTCAGCCTTGAGCGCCAGTTGCACATTCGCCTTGCGCTGGGCTTGGGCATCGCGTTGCGCCGCCTGCAACGACTCGAAATGCTCCGCCACGGCGCCCAACGCCAGCACCGGGGCGCGCGCCACCTGCACCGCAGGCTCGATGGCGGTGGCGATGATCTGGCGCAAGGGCGTGACGAGGTGCCAGCGTGCATCCATCGCCATCAGCAGCAGCGACAGCGCGGCGTAGAACGCCAGGCGCGTGAGCGCGGAAGGACCCTGCCGGAAAAACGGCGGCGGGGCTCGCTCCAGGGTTTGATAAGCCATTGCAGGACGGTTGCCGGTTCAGCGGGCAGCGAGGCAGCGGATCAGGCGGCGCAGGCGGATGCGAGCCGTGGGCGATGGGCGCGTGAGGCCCGGCGGCCGCTCCACGGCCGCCGGTTTCACTCCGAGGTGAAGATGGTGCCGAGCCGGTCCATGCGCTCCAGCGCCATGCCACAGCCACGCGCCACGCAGGTCAGCGGGTCTTCCGCCACCAGCACCGGCAGGCCGGTTTCCTCGGCCAGAAGGCGGTCGAGGTCGCGCAGCAGGGCGCCGCCGCCGGTGAGCATCATGCCGCGTTCGGCGATGTCGGCGCCGAGTTCGGGCGGGGTTTGTTCCAGCGCGTTCTTCACCGCCGAGACGATCTGGTTCAGCGGGTCGGTCAGGGCTTCGAGAATTTCGTTGCTGGAAATGGTGAAGCTGCGCGGCACGCCTTCGCTCAGATTGCGGCCCTTGACTTCCATTTCCCTCACTTCCGAGCCGGGGAAGGCCGAGCCGATTTCCTTCTTGATGGCCTCGGCCGTGGGCTCGCCGATGAGCATGCCGTAGTTGCGGCGGATGTAGTTGAGGATGGCCTCGTCGAACTTGTCGCCGCCCACCCGCACGCTGCCCTTGTAGACCATGCCGCCGAGCGAGATGACGCCGACTTCGGTGGTGCCGCCGCCGATGTCCACCACCATCGAGCCGCTGGCCTCGCTCACCGGCAGGCCCGAGCCGATGGCCGCGGCCATCGGCTCTTCGATCAGGTAGACCTCGCTGGCACCGGCTCCAAGCGCCGATTCGCGGATGGCGCGGCGCTCCACCTGGGTGGAGCCGCAGGGCACGCAAATGATGATGCGTGGCGACGGCTTGAACAGCGTGGTCTCGTGCACCATCTTGATGAATTGCTTGAGCATCTGCTCGGTCACGGTGAAGTCGGCAATCACGCCGTCTTTCATCGGCCGGATGGCTTCGATATTGCCCGGCACGCGCCCCAGCATGGCTTTGGCTTCGCGGCCCACGGCCTGGATGGTTTTCTTGCCATTGGGGCCGCCTTCATGGCGGATGGCGACCACCGAGGGTTCATCGAGCACGATGCCCTTGCTGCGCACATAGATGAGCGTGTTGGCCGTACCGAGATCGATGGCCAGATCGGTGGAGAAATACCGACGGAAAAGTCCGAACATGGCGGTTGTGGTGTTGGGTGTGTTTGAAAAAAGCAACAAAAAAGCCGACGTGGCGCAGGATTTTTGCCGTGGGCAATCCCGCCATGTTAACGGATGCCGCCCCGTAGAATGTTCGTTTTCCCGCAGCACGGAGCCAGCCGCAGCGCTTTGGGCTTCGATGTTCGCCACTGGTCACGCCAAACCCGCCGCACCCCTTCGCCATGCCCCTGCAACCCAGCGACATTGACCGCATCGCCACGCTCGCCCGCCTGCGCCTGAGCAGCGCGGAGCAAACGTCGATGCTGGCCCAGATCAACGACTTTTTCGCCATCGTCGAGCGCATGCGCGCGGTGGACACCACGGGTGTCGAGCCGCTGGCGCATCCACTATCGGCGGCGATGGAATTGCCGTTGCGCCTGCGCGACGACCTGCCGGTGCAGCCCGACATCCTCGCCACCGTGCTGGCCAACGCCCCGGCGGCGCAGGACGGCATGTTCATCGTGCCACGGGTGCTGGAATGAGCCGCGCCGACACCGCCACCGACATCGCCAGCGCCAGCCTGCGCGAGCAGGCCGCCGCATTGGCCGCCACCAAAATGTCCAGCGTCGAACTGGTGCAGGAGCAGTTGCGCCGCATCGACACGCAGGCCCAGCTTGGCGCTTTCCTGCATGTCGCCGCCGAGCCCGCGTTGGCGCAGGCCCGCGCTGCCGATGCCGCTCGCGCAGGCGGCGACAACCGCTCCCTGCTCGGCCTGCCCATCGCCCACAAAGACGTGTTCGTCACCCGCGGCATGCCGTCCACCGCCGGCAGCAAGATGCTGGCCGGCTACCTCAGCCCGTTCGACGCCACCGTGGTGCAACGTCTGGGGGACTCCGGCATGGTGACCATCGGCAAGACCAATATGGACGAGTTCGCGATGGGCTCGTCCAACGAAAACTCGGCTTATGGCGCGGTACGCAACCCCTGGGACCATGCCGCCATTCCCGGCGGCTCCTCCGGTGGTTCGGCCGCTGCGGTGGCCGCGCGCCTGGTGGCTGCGGCCACCGGCACCGACACCGGCGGCTCCATCCGCCAGCCCGCGGCGATGTGCGGCGTCACCGGCATCAAACCCACATACGGCCTATGCTCGCGTTACGGCATGATTGCCTTCGCCTCCAGCCTCGACCAGGCCGGCCCGATCGCGCAGACCGCCTGGGACTGCGCCGCGCTGTTGCAGCAGATGGCCGGCTTCGACTCGGCCGACGCCACCAGCGTGCGGCGCGAGATTCCCCGCTACACCGAGGCGCTGGACGCGCCCTTGCCGGGCGCGGATGCGGCGCGGCCGCTGGCCGGCTTGCGCCTCGGCCTGCCGCGCGAGTGGTTCGCCGACGGCCTGGCGGGCGAAGTCGAGCAGGCCGTGCGCGCCGCGCTGGCGGAACTCGAGCGGTTGGGCGCCACATTGCTGGACATCGGCCTGCCGCGCACCGAACTGGCCATTCCGGCTTATTACATCGTCGCCCCGGCCGAGGCGTCGAGCAACCTCTCGCGCTTCGACGGCGTGCGCTACGGCCACCGCGCCGAGAACTATCGTGACCTCGCCGAGATGTACGCCGCCAGCCGCGCCGAGGGTTTCGGCCCGGAGGTCAAGCGCCGCATCCTGATGGGCGCTTATGTGCTGTCGCACGGCTATTACGACGCGTACTACCTGCAGGCGCAAAAAATCCGCCGCCTGATTGCCGACGATTTTCTCGCCGCGTTCCAGCAGTGCGATCTGATCGCCGGCCCCGTGTCGCCCACCGTGGCGTGGAACCTCGGCGAAAAAGCCGACCCGCTGGCCAATTACCTGGCCGACATCTACACGCTGCCCGCCAGTCTCGCCGGCCTGCCGGGCATGAGCATCCCGGTCGGTTTCGGTCAGGGCGCGCATGCCAGGCGCCCGGTCGGCATGCAACTCATCGGCCCGCACTTCGGCGAGCAGCGGCTGCTGCACGCCGCGCACCAGTTCCAGCGCGCCACCGACTGGCATGCCCGCGCCCCGCAATCCTCTGAGAGGGTGTGAACAAATCCACCATGCCCGATCATCCCGCCCAAACGGCCCCACTCGGCGTTGCCAATGCGTGCCGTGCCGTCAGGCACGGCTGTGCTTGGCGCCTTGATTGGAACCGTTTGGGCGCCCTGCTCGGCCACGCCGGATTCATTCACACCCTCTGAGCCCATCACCATGTCCAGCAACCCCGCCAGCTCCTGGGAAATCGTCATCGGCCTGGAAACGCATGTGCAGTTGTCCACGGCGTCGAAAATGTTTTCCCCCGCGCCCACCGCGTTCGGCGCCGCCCCCAACACCCAGGCCAGCGTGGTCGACCTGGCGCTGCCCGGCGCGCTGCCGGTGGCGAATCGCGCCGCGGTGGAACGCGCCATCCGCCTGGGTTTGGCCATCAACGCCACCATCGCGCCGATATCGGTGTTCGCGCGCAAGAACTACTTCTACCCCGATCTGCCCAAGGGCTACCAGATCAGCCAGTTCGAGATTCCCGTGGTGCAGGGCGGGGTCGTGCCCTTCCTGTTCAATGGCGAGCTGCGCAGCGTGCAACTCACCCGCGCGCATCTGGAGGAAGACGCCGGCAAGTCCATCCACGGCCTGGCCTTCGAAGGCGGCGTCGCCACCGGCATCGACCTCAACCGCGCCGGCACGCCGCTGCTCGAAGTGGTGACCGAGCCGGTGATGCGCAGCGCCGCCGAGGCCGCCGCTTACGCCCGCGCGCTGCATGCGCTGGTGATGTGGCTGGACATTTGCGACGGCAATCTGCAAGAGGGTTCGTTCCGCTGCGACGCCAACGTCTCGGTGCGGCGCCCGGGTGGCGCGTTGGGCACGCGCTGCGAGATCAAGAACCTCAACAGCTTCCGCTTTCTCGAACGCGCCATCACCTACGAGGCGCAGCGCCAGATCGAGCTGCTCGAGGACGGCGGCACGGTGCGCCAGGAAACCCGCCTGTTCGACCCCGACCGCGGCGAGACACGCACCATGCGCACCAAGGAAGATTCGCACGACTACCGCTACTTCCCCGACCCCGACCTGCCGCCGCTGGTCATTGCCCCCGCGTGGATCGAGCAAGTGCGCGCCAGTCTGCCCGAGCTGCCGGGGCAGATGGCCGAGCGCTTCATGCGCGACCACGCCCTGCCCGCGGAGGACGCGGCCTACCTCACCCAAAGCCGCGCCCATGCCGCGTACTTCGAGGCCTGCCTGCATGCGATGGGGGGCCGCAACGATGAATCGCATGCAGCCAAGCTGGCGGCCAACTGGATCATGGGCGAACTCGCGGCGCATCTGAACCGCGCCGAGCTGGAGCTGGACGCCTCGCCCGTGAGCGCGGCGCAACTCGGCCAGCTCATCACCCGCCTGCAGGACGGCACGCTCAGCAGCAAGACCGCGCGCGAGGTGTTCGCCGCGCTGTGGGACGCAGGGTTTCGTTGCGACGGCGCAGGCGAAGCCAAGGACGTGGACGCCATCATCGAAGCCCGCGGTCTGCGCCAGGTGAGTGACACCGGCGCGATCGCCGCAGCGGTCGCCGCCGTGCTCGCAGCCAATCCGAAGAACGTCGAGGAATACCGCGCCGGCAAGGCCAAGGCGCTCAACGCCCTGGTCGGCCAGGTGATGAAGACCAGCGGCGGCCGCGCCAACCCGCAGCAAGTGGGCGAAGCGCTGCGCGCGGCGCTGGATGCGCCGCCCCCGTCGTCCCCATCGACCTGAAGCCGGGTGCCGGTCGCGGCACCCGTTGCTCCAACCACGAGGCGTTCCCGATGCCCCCAGCCTTCACGCTACGCCCCGTCGTGAGTGACGACTACGCCCAGTGGAAGCCGCTCTGGGATGGCTACAACGCGTTCTATGGCCGCACGGGGCCAACGGCGCTGCCGCCGGACATGGCCCAAATCACCTGGGCGCGTTTTCTCGACCCAGCCGAGCCCATGCACGCCGTGGTTGCCGAGCGCGACGGCCAATTGCTCGGCCTGGTGCACTTCCTGTTTCACCGCAGCACCACGCTGATTGCGCCTACTTGTTACTTACAAGACCTCTACACCCAGGAAGAGACGCGCGGCCAGGGAGTCGGCCGCGCCCTCATCCAGGCGGTGTATGAACGCGCAGCGGCAGCGGGCTCGCAGCGCGTGTATTGGCTCACGCACGCGACCAATCACGTCGCCATGCGGCTCTACGACCAGGTCGCCGAGAAGTCCGGGTTCGTGGTGTATCGCAAGGCGCTTTAAGCGGGCGGCGGCATCCGCTGCATGCCAGTGGCTCCTCTTGGGGTCGGACCCCGCAAGCCGGAATTCGTAACCTCAGGCCTGAGCGACCAAGGCCAGCAAGGCGCCGCCCAGCGCCACACCTGCACCCAGCACCATGGCCGCGCTGAACCCCGCGCCCGCGCTGCTGCTCGCCGCGAACACGCTGCCCAGCACGCCCACTCCCAAGGTTGCACCGACCATGCGCGCGGTGTTGATCATCGCCGAGGCGGTGCCGGCGCGGGCGGGCTCCACCGCCGCCACGGCGCTGGCCAGCACCGGCCCGGTGTTCAAGGCCATGCCCACGCCGGTGAGGAACAAGCCGGCTTCGGCCAGCCACAGGTGTTGCCCCGCATGCGTCAACGCCAGCACGGCGATGCCCGCGCCGATCAGCCCCATGCCGCCCACCATCAGGCGGCGCGTGCCGAAGCGCACGCTCCACGGCCCGGAACGGTGCGACAGCGCGACGAAGGCCAGCGACATCGGCAACAGCGCCAAGCCCGCGCCGGTGGCGTCGAGCACGCCACCGCGCAACCAGTTCAGCGGCAGCAGGAACAGCACGCCGTACATGCCGAAGGTCATCGCCATCGCCACACCATGGACTGCCGCCAGTCGGCGGTTGCGCAGCAGCGGCAAGGGGATCATCGCTCCTGCGCCCGTGCGCCGCTCGGCGTGCACGAACAGCAGCGCGGCGAGCAGCGCCACACCCAGGGCAGGCAGCATCAGACGATGCAGGATGGCGGCCACCGTCAGCCCGATCAGCGCAAGCCCGCCGAACAACTGACCCGACAGATCGACGCGCCGCCCCTGCGCATCGCTTGATTCGGGAATGGCGCGCGGCGCCCACCCCAGCACCGCCAGACCCAACGGCACGATCAGCAAAAACACGCTGCGCCAGCCCACCGTCTGGATCAGCCAGCCGCCCAGGGTCGGGCCGATGGCCAGCGCCGCGCCGTTGGTGCCGGCCCACACGCCGATGGCGTGGGCGCGCTCGTGCGGGTCGGCCCAGATCACGCGGATCAGCGCCAGGCTGGCGGGCAGCAGCAACGCGGCGCCGATGCCGGCGAGCACGCGCCCGGCGATCAGCGCCGCGACATTGGGCGCAAGCCCGGCGAGCAGCGAGCCGAGCACGAACACCGCCGCGCCCGCCTGCAGCACGCGGCGGCGGCCGAGCCGATCGGCCAGGGTGCCGCCGCTCATCAGCAGCGCGGCGTAGCTCAGGTTGTAGCCGTCCACCACCCGCTGCAGCGCCGGCAGCGGCGCGTGCAGGCCGACGCCGATGGCGTGCACCGCCAGATTGACCACCGAGGTGTCCACCTGGGCGATGAGCACCGCCAGGCACAGAATGAACAGGATGATGCGGCGATTGGTGGGCGTGGTGGTGTGCGTGGTGGTGTTGCGGGGCATGGCGCATGAGGTTTACGTGGACAGGCCGCCATCGTCGGCCGATACGTTGCGCCAGGCTTCGGCGCGCGCCGAAGTGTGCCGCGCGTGTTGCGACCACAATCACGGCATCGCCAACCGCATGTGCCGGAGACCCACGATGACCCAGGACCTCGACATCGCCCGCATCGCCGCGCTGGTGGGCGAGCCGGCGCGCGTGGCGACCTCTCGCGTCGATCCGTTGCTGCAAGCCGGGCGCACCTGCTACAGCCACCTCGCCGGGCGCCTGGGCGTGGCACTCTGCGACGCGCTGATCGCGCGCGACGGCCTGTGCATCGACGACGACATCGCCCGCTTCAGCCCCAGTGGCATCCACCTGCTGGAAGACTTCGGCCTGGACGTGCGCGTCTTGCGCCGTCAGCCCGTGTCGAAAACCTGCATCGACTGGAGCGAGCGCCGCCATCACCTCAGCGGCCCCACCGGCGTGGCGATCTACCGCCGCTGCCTGGAACTGGGCTGGGTGCGGCACCACCTCGACAGCCGCGCGGTGAGCGTCACTGCGGCGGGTGGACGTGGTTTGCGCAACTGGCTCGGCATCGACCTGCGCGCCAGTTGATGCAACAAGGGTGAAGGCGGCAGGAACCGGGCGGCCGTAAGGGTCGTTCGTCATCTGGTCCCCCTGCCGGACAGACCCAGCGTCACAATACCCCCATGCTTGAAACTCTCGCATCCCCCTTGCGCCAGGCGCTGGCGCGGCAAGTGCGCAGCCTTGCCGGCGACAGCCGCGCCGCGCTCGACTTCACCCAGCCCGTGGGAGACCCCGGCTGGTTCGGCCCCGACACGGTGGCCTGGCGCGTGCATGCCGATTTCATCGCCATGATGACCGGCGGCATCGGCGCGCTGCTGCTGCAGGCACTGCACCCGCTGGCGCTGGCCGCGGTGTGGGACTACTCCGATTTCCGCGACGACTTGCGCGGCCGGCTGCATCGCACCGCGCTGTTCATCGCCACCACCACCTACGGCCCCAGCGCCGCCGCACAGGGCGTGGTGGAGCGCGTGCGCGCCATCCACGCCCAGGTGCGCGGCACCGCGCCGGATGGCCGCAGCTACTCGGCCGACGACCCGCATCTGCTCAGCTTCATCCACGTCGCCGAGGTCTACAGCTTCGTCAACGCTCACGACTGGCTGATGCCGGCGATCTCCGCCGGCTCGCAATCAACCGAGCCGGCGGCACTGTCGCTGCGCGAGCGCGACGCCTATGTCGCCGAGATGGCGCGCGTGCCGCTGGCCCTCGGTGCCACCGAGGTGCCGCGCGACTGGGCCGGCCTGCTGGCGCAGGTGGAGAGCTATCGGCCCGAACTCGAAGGTGGCGCCCGCCCGCAGGCCATTTTGCGCATGCTGCGCGGCATGTCGCGCCAGCCGCTTGGCCAGTCCGCGACCGAAAGTGCGATGCAGCGCCTGCAGGCGGCACTGGGCGGACGGCTCAGCGCCGTGCCGCTGCATCTGATGATGACCGCCGCCACCGCGCTGCTGCCGCCCTGGGCGCAACAGCTCTACGCCCTGCCGGCGCCGCACCCGCTGCAACTCGCCCTCACCCGCGCCGCGCTGCGCACCGCCGTGCCGTTGATGCGCTGGGCGCTGCGCGATGGTGTGGCGGCGCAGGCGCGCAAGCGCCTTCAAGCGCCGCCGTGCGCCTGAGCGCGGACGTTCCCAGGCAACGCAACAACTGAGGGGCGACGCGGCTGCAGCCACGCCGTCCCCTGGGACGATCCAACGCCGGCGCGCCGGCATGCATGGGGGTGTATGCCAGGCTTGACGCGGCGCAATCCATCGGCAAAACTGTTTGGTTCCATCGAAACAATATGTTGGACTTGTTGCATGTTTACCGGAGAATGCGCTCACATTCATGAATACGGACATGGCGATGAAACGATGGAGCAAGCCGTGGCGACTTTGGGCCGGCGCGGCTGCGTTGGGCTTGTGCGGATGGGCGCAGGCCGGGGTGTTGCCCGGCCCGCTGGCGACGCCGCTATGGCTCAATGCCCATGTCAAGGAGGTGCAGGTCGTCGATATTCGTGACAACCTCTCAAGGAAACGCCAGGCCGCCCCAAGTTTCCTTGACCCCCACGGGGGGCGGGTCGGCGAGCCGACCCTGGGGGCGCTCAATACCTTGTCGGACGACCCGAAGTTCACCACGGTGAATGGCAAGAAAGGGCTCGATGTGGTGGGCGGCCACATCATCGATGCACTTTCGGTCAATTTCTGGGGGTTGCAGCAAAACCGTGACATCGACGGCAAGCAGGTGGACTTTCTGCTGCCCACGGCCGGGCAGATTGCGGTGCTCGACGGCGGCACGCATGCTTGGATCGCCGCTGGCTACCCGGTGGATACCGACGCCATCGCCGCCATGACCTCCAGCCAATGGAAGGCCGAACCGCCCAGCCCGAAGCTCCTGGCCAGCACCGCACAAGTGCAGGCGGCGCAGCGGGCGCGCAAGCCACTGCTGGATGCCCGGCCGCCGGCACCTGATTCGTGCTCGACCGCATCATGGGCCTGCGTGAATACCCAGGCGGCATGAGCGCGTGGGTGCGGCGCGGCCTGCCGGTCGCCAAACTTTGATTCGGGCCGGGACGATCGGGGCAGAGATCTCGAGCCGCTCCGGCTGTCGCCGCTTGCTGCACGCATCGGACCCCTGGCGTGCCACGACAAACAGGGGCCCAACCCACCCGTTCGCGAGGAGACAATCATGAACACACACAACTGGACGCGCATGCTGCGCCACGCACTGCTGGCGCTGAGCCTGGCCCTTGGCGGTCTGGGCCTGGCCCAGGCCGCCAATCCGTCGATGCTGAAAGATTTCAACTTCGACAAGCCGACCTTCATCCACGACCTGCCTTTTGCCCAATACAAGCTGGTGCTGCAGATCGACGATGACAATCCGGCGCTGTGGAACCTTGCACTCAACAATGCGCAAAACGTGCTCGACTACTTCGGCCAGGAAAAGGTGCGCATCATCATCGTCGCCTTCGGCCCGGGGCTGAAGATGTTCTTGAAAGACAGCCCGGTGGGCGATCGCATCGCCGCCCAGAACGCCGAAGGCATCGAGTTCGACGCCTGCCACAACACCATGGAAGCCATGGCGAAAAAGATCGGTCACATGCCGGTGCTGGTGCCCGAAGCCGTGATCGTGCCGGCCGGCGTGGTGCGCATCATGCAGCTCGAAAAAGCCGGCTTCGCCTACATCAGGCCCTAGGCAGGGGCGCTTCAAGCCGCGGCCAGCGCCTCCAAGGCGTCGTCGAATGCCGCGATGAGGTGGTCGGCGTCGGCTGCGGTGTGCGCCGGGCAGGCCAGCACCATATTGTGGAAGGGCGTGAGCAGCACGCCGCGATTGAGCAGCGCGAGCTGCAGGGCGGCTTCCAACGCGTCGCGAAAAGCGGCGCGAGCCGCGCTGCCGTTGCGCGGCCGCTGTGGCGCGAATTGGCATTCGCAACGCGCGCCGATGCGGGTCACGCACCAGGGCAGGCCGCGCTTGGCAATCACCGCCTCCAGGCCATCGGCCACGCGCTGCGCGGTGGCGAACATGCGGGCATAGGCGGCGTCGGTCATCACCTCGGCAAGCATGGCGCGCATCAGGCGCAAGGTGAGCAAACCGGCCGATAGCGTGGTGCCGATGCCGGAATGCCCCGGAGCCGCCGCGCCCTTGGCCTGCTGCATGCGCGCGCCCACTTCGGCGCTGAAGCCATAGGCCGCACCCGGCGTGCCGCCGGCAATCGGTTTGCCCAGCACCAGGATGTCGGGCTGCAGGCCGCAAGCGCGGGTGTAACCGCCGGGGCCGCAGGAGATGGTGTGGGTCTCGTCCAGCACGAGCAGCGCGCCGTGCTGACGCGTGAGCGCACGCACGGCCTCCATGAAACCGGGGTCGGGCAACACCATGCCGATGTTCGTGAGCACGGGCTCGGTGATGACGCAGGCCACGTCGCCCGCAGCCAGCGCGGTTTCGAGCGCGGGCAGATCGTTGAACTCGACCACGCGGGTGAAGGCGGCGAGATCGTGCACCTGGCCGAGCAGGCTGGGCCGGGCGTGGGTGCTGCCATCGGCCGCGAGATCGACGAACACATCGTCCACCGTGCCGTGATAGCAGCCGTTGAACACGACGATGTGTTGACGCCGGGCGATGGCGCGCGCCCAACGCAGCACGAAGCGGTTGGCGTCGCTGGCGGTGGCGGTGAACTGCCACATCGGCAAGCCGAAGCGCCGCTCCAGCAGCGCGGCCACGTCCAGCGCCACGCTGGACGGCAGCATGGTGGTGGCACCGTCGCCGCCAAACTCGGCCAACGCCCGCACCACCGGCTCCGGGCTGTGGCCGAACATCGCGCCGGTGTCGCCAAGGCAGAAGTCGATGAGCTCGTGCCCGTCCACATCCCACAAACGTGCGCCCTGAGCTCGATCGACGAACAGCGGCACGGGCGAAGGCGCGTCGGCCATCCAGTGCATCGGCACGCCGAACAGGAAATGACGCGCAGCCTGCGCATGCAGCGCGCGCGACTGCGGATGGTTGGCGAGGAAACGGGCCGATTCAGCCGCGAAAAAGCGCGCGATGCGTTCGGGCGTGTGGTCGGTGCTCGGAGCGAGGAGGGTGTTCATGCAAGGGCTGACGCGTTGGCAGGCAGGGAGTCTGGGCGAACTGGCTCAGCCGTGCGCAAGCGCATGGGCGCCGAAGTGGCCCCGCATCCATTCCCGGAAATGGCCCCTTCGAATTGCCAGAATATGGCCTATTCTCCAGTCCGCTTTGTGTGCAGTCAATGTGTGCATTCAACCGCGCATCGGTGTTGCCGAACTCGTTCACATCCCCACTCAAAATCATCATGGCGCAACACGGCTTCGCATTTCTCGCGCAACAGCGTTTCCTCGGCGCCGCCTCCGCTTCTGGCGGCGCCACCCCATTCGGCGTGGCCGGCGTGGCCTGGGACGGCGCCACCACCAACCGCCCCGGCGCCCGCTTCGGCCCGGCCGCCATCCGTCAGGCCAGCGCCATGCTGTGCGACGCCACCCATCCCTTGTTCGATCTCGCCTCCGCCGAGCATGGTGTTGCAACATCCCCAAGCGCCGATCTGCAAGACCACGGCGACCTGCACCTGCCCAACACCAGTCTGGTCGCCATGCGCGCGGCGCTGGAACCGCAGGCCGAAGCGCTGATGCGCAGCCAGCACATGCTGTGGCTGGGCGGCGATCACTCCATCACCTTGTCGCTGCTGCGCGCGGCGCGCAAGGTGCATGGGCAGCCGCTGGCCGTGCTGCATTTCGACGCCCATTGCGACATCTGGGCCGACCATTTCGGCGAGCCTTCCGGACACGGCACCTGGGTCTACGAGGCCGTGCAGGAAGGGCTGGTCGTGCCGCAGGGTTTCGTGCAGGTGGGCATCCGCTCGGCCGGTGAGCGCGAGGCGCGCGAGTACGTCAACGCCATCGGCGGGCGCGTATTCACGGCGCGCGCATTGCGCGGGCTCGACGGCGCGGCGCAGCTGGCCGGCGTGGTGCGTGACATCGCCCAGCGCCTGCAGGCAGCCGCAGCACCGGTGTATCTGACGCTCGACATCGACTGTCTCGACCCAGCCTTCGCCCCCGGCACCGGCACGCCCGAACCCGGCGGCCTGAGCACCAGCCAAGTGCTCACCCTGCTCGAAGAACTTTGCGTCTTGCCACTGCCGTTGATCGGCATGGACTGCGTCGAAGTGGCGCCGCCTTACGACCACGCCGAACTCACCTCGAACGCCGCCGCCGTGTGCGTCTGGACCTACCTCTGCGCGCGTTTGGCTGCCGCTGGGCATGCTGCCGCGGCGGCCAAGTCATGATGCGCCTGCAGCAGCAGTCTCAGGCTCTGGTCGAGCATTCCTACTACCAGGCCACCGCCCGCGCCGCGCCCAGCCACGCACCACTGGAGGGCACGGTGCGGGCGGATGTGTGCATCGTCGGCGCCGGACTGGCCGGCTTGTCGGCCGCGCTGGATCTGGCGCGGCGCGGCATGAAGGTGGTGGTGCTGGAAGCCATGCGCGCGGGCTGGGGCGCGTCTGGCCGCAACGGTGGCCAGGCCCTGGCGGGCTATGCCAGCGAGATGGGGCCGTTCGAACAGCAGCTCGGCCAGACCGCGGCACATGCCGCCTGGAACATGTCGCTCGAAGCCTTGCGCCTGATGCAGGCGCGCATCACCCAATACGCCATCGACTGCGACTGGACTCCCGGAGCGCTGACCGTCGCCGTCACGTCGAAAAAGGCCCGCGCGCTGCAGCATTGGGTGGAGCACATGCAAACCCGCTACGACGCGCACCACCTCGAATGGCTGGACGGCGCCGCCACCCGTGACCTGATCGACAGCCAGCGCTATTGCGCCGGGGTGATGGACCCGCTCGGCGGCCACCTCCACCCGCTCAACTACACCCTGGGCCTGGCGCGTGCCGCCAGCGTGGCCGGCGCCATCCTTCACGAGGGCAGCGAGGTTCTCACGGTCGAATCCGGCAAGGGGGAAGCCGCGGCTGGTGCGCAGGACCAGATCCAGTTACCTGCTTCGATGCGCACCGGAGGCCGGGCGCGGGTGCGTACCGCGCAAGGCGAGGTGCATTGCGACCACATCCTGCTCGCCGGCAACACCAACCTCGGCGCGGTGGCGCCGCAGCTTGCGCGCCGCATCATGCCCGTGGGCACCTACATCATCGCCACCGCGCCGCTGGGGCGCGAGCGTGCCCAGGCGCTCATCCGCAACCGCGCCTGTGTCAGCGACAACCAGTTCGTGCTCGACTATTACCGCCTCGCGGCCGACGACCGCCTGTTGTTCGGCGGCCGCGTCAGCTACTCCACCGTGTCGCCGCGCGACCTCGCCGCCGCCATGCGCCAGGGCATGCTGCGGGTGTTCCCGCAACTCGCCGACGTCGGCGTCACCCACGCCTGGGGCGGCTTCGTCGACATCACCATGAACCGTGCCCCCGACTTCGGCCGCATCGCGCCCGACATCGCGTACCTGCAAGGTTTCTCCGGCCACGGCCTGGCCCTCACCGGGTTGGCCGGGCAGTTGGCGGCCGAAGCCATCGCCGGCCAGGCCGAGCGCTTCGACCTCTTCACCCGCCTGCGCCACCGCCCCTTCCCCGGCGGCGACCTGCTGCGCACCCCGGCGCTGGTGCTGGGCATGCTGTGGTACCGGCTGCGCGAGTTGCTGTAGCGTGTAGCGCTGGGCCAGCTTCAAGGTTCGCTTGAGCGCGCCATGGCCAAAATAGGCCGCATGCTCGACTGCCGCCGGTCTTCACGGCCGTGCAGAACTGCGGCAGGGCAACTCCAACAGACGCATTGGGCGGCCTGTCACGAACCATGAGGGCTCTTGCGTCTCTGTGTGTGCCTGTGTGTGTCCGAGCGTGCCCCGATTCCTGCCAATTTTGTTCAAGCTGCATTGACTAAAGCATCAATAATCTCCTGTTCTTACCCCAGAATCTTGACCAGGAAACGTCAGTAACAAGTCAGAAAAATGGATTGATGACATTCAGTAACAATTATGCTGACTTACCTGTCTTCCGATTTGTATTGAACGGACCTAGCATCGACGGGCCGAATGGCATCAAACAATGTTGATCGCGACAAGGAGACAGCAATGCATGAAGAGGACAAGAGCGGCGGTGATTTCGCCCGCCGTGATTTTTTGAAAATCACCGGAGCGGCTGGGTTGGCCGCATTGCTCGCCAGACCGCAACCCAGTTGGGCCGCGAGCGAAGTGCCGATCAAGATCGGTATGGTCGATCCCATCACCAGCACCTTCGCCGCGCTGGGGCATAGCGAGATCAAGGGCGCCAAATTCGCCGAAGCCGAGATCAACAAATCCGGCGGCATTCTCGGGCGGCCGCTGCAGCTCCTGGTCGAAGACGGCGCCGGCAACCCCGGCACCAGCGTCGACAAGGTGTCGCGGCTGGTGAGCCAGGACAAGGTCGACTTCCTCATGGGCACGGTGAATTCGGCATCGTCGCTGGCGGTGTCGCAGTTCGCGGCGCAGCACAACAAGCTGTTCCTGTGTACCGGCGGCCACGTCGACAGCCTGACCGGCAAGGAGTGCAAGAGCACCACGTTCCGCACCTGCTCGACGACCTGGATGCTGACCGCCGGAGACTTCGAGGCCATCTCCTCGAAGTTCGGCAAGAAGTGGTACTTCCTCACCACCGATTACGCCTTCGGCCAGTCCGAGCAGGCCGACTACACCACCCAACTGAAGAAAGTGGGGGGCACCGTGGTGGGTGCGGCGCTGGCGCCGGTGGGAACCACGGACTTCTCCTCTTTCCTGATCGACGTGAAGGCCAAGGCGCCGCAGGTCCTGTGTCTGCTGCTGGCCGGGAACGACCAGGTCAACTGCATGAAGCAGATCGCGCAGTTCGGCATCAACAAGGACATCGCCGTGGCGGGTGCCCTGTTCGAGCTGGAACAGGCGCAAGCCCTGCCGGAAGCCGCGCGCTACGGCTGGTGGACCATGGAGTGGTACTGGAATCAGCCCAAGACGCCGCATGTGGCCGACTTCGTCAAGCGCTTCTCCGCGGCGAACAATGGCGAATATCCCTCTGCCCGCGTCTGGTTCGGCTATGCCTCGACCTACGCCCTGAAACTGGCAGCGGAAAAGGCCAAGTCGACTGAAACGGCCAAGGTGGTGAAAGCCATGGAGGGCTTGGTGCTGCCGCCCGAAATTGCGTTGCAACCGGGTAACGTGTTCTACCGGCCGCAGGATCACCAGCTCATGCTGGGGATGTTCCCAGGCCACGTGATCCAGACCGGCAAGTACCCCAACTTGTTCAATGTCACGGGAATCGTCCCGGGCGAGAAAATCGCCTTGCCGCCTTCCGAGACCGGTTGCGTGCTGCCGCGCGCCTGAGTTCGCCCCCACCCGCCGCCACTGCGCCTCCCGGCGCAGTGGCTTTTATGCATCTGACGGATCGGAGGCCTCTCTTTGAATATCGTCCTCATCTTCAACCTGTTCAACGGGTTGATCACGGGTGCGTTCTACGCACTCCTGGCACTCGGCTTGGCCCTCATCCTGGGGCTGAACAACACCATCAACTTCGCCCAGGGCGCCTTCATGGCGCTGGCGGCGTATTTTGCTTACACCCTGGCGCCCTATCTTGGATTCTGGGGCGCGTTGCTGCTTGCGCCCTTGCTTGCCGGAGTGCTGGGTCTGGTGGTGGAAGTCTTCCTGATCCGCCGCCTGTACAAGCGCGATCCGTTGTACTCCCTGCTGCTGACCTTCGGCCTGGCGATGATCATGCAGGACATGATCCGTACCATCTGGGGCGCCACTGGCGTGCCGCTGCTCATTCCCGAATCGCTCGGCCACCCGCTCAGCCAGACCTACTTTTTCCTGACCGGCTACCGCCTTTTCGTCGTCGGCGTGGCGCTGGTGGGAACGGCGGCGCTGTTTGCCGTGCTGCGCTTCACCCGCCTGGGCATACGCATCCGGGCCGGGAACGCCGATCTGGAAACGGTGTCGGCGCTGGGTGTGAACATCTACTTGTTGCGCACCGCCAACTTTGTCATCGGCATCATCTTCGCCGGGGTTGCCGGCATTCTCGCTGCCGGCCAACTCGGGCTGGATCCGACCATGGGTGACAGCCTGCTGATGCCGGCCTTCGTCGCCATCGTCGTCGGCGGCGTCGGCTCGCTGCTCGGCTCGCTGATGGGCGGCTTGCTGATCGGCGTTGCCTCCGGCGTGACGACGGCCTATTTCCCGTCCGCCAGCGAGGCGGTGATCTACCTCATCATGGGCCTGATGCTCGTGGTGCGGCCGCGCGGCTTGATGGGCCAAGAGGGGTTGCTGGAATGAAGGACGACATGACTTCCACACTGGCGGCGCCAGCCGCGCCAGCCGCGCCATCGGGCCCAGCCGTTCGCCGCAATGTCCACCTTGGCACCTTGCTGCTCGCCGTGTTGCTGCTGAGCGCGCCAGCATGGCTGCCTTATGTCGGCGGCTACAACGACATCGCCTCGCGGGTGCTCATCTACGCCCTGGCGGCAATGGGCCTGAACCTGCTGCTCGGCTTCACCGGCGGCTTGTCGTTCGGCCATGCCGCCTACTTTGGTCTGGGTGCCTATGGCGTGGGCTTGATGCTCAAGTACGCCACGCACAACGTGCCGCTGGCGCTGCTGTGCGGGACCTTGCTCGGCGGCTTGGTGGCGACGGTGCTGGCCCCCATTGCGGTGCGGCGCAAGGGCATTTATTTCGCCATGATCACGATTGCCATCGGCCAGTTGTTCTACTTCATCGCCATCCGCTGGCAAACGGTGACGGGCGGGTACGACGGGCTCACCGGTTTTTCGCGCCACGCCATTCCCATCCTGCCCGGGGTGAGTTGGACACTGGGCTCGACCGGCTTCTACTACCTCGTGCTGCTGTGTTTCGGCGTGGGTGCGGCGGTGCTGTGGATCGTGCTGAACTCGCCGCTCGGCCATATCTTTGTCGCCATTCGCGAGAACCAGAAGCGCCTGACCTTCCTCGGTGTGCGGGTGCAGCGCTATGCCGCGCTGTCTTTCGCCATCTCGGGTTTCATCGTCGCCCTGGCCGGTGGGCTCAACGCCCTGCTCGACAACTTCACCTCGCCCAACAGCCTGAACTACACCTTGTCGGGCGATCTGGTGGTGATTGCCGTGCTCGGCGGCATGCGCAACTTCTGGGGGCCCTTCGTCGGCGCCGCCATTTTCGTGCTGGTGCGCGACTACGCCAGCAACGTGACGAACAACTGGATGTCGGTCATCGGCCTCATCTTCATTCTTTCGGTGCTGTTCTTCCCGCTCGGCATCATGGGTTTCCTGCAGCGCAAGAAGGTGGAGAAATGAGCTTATTGGAGTTGCAATCCGTCTCGCGCCGCTTCGGTGCGCTGCAGGCGCTGAGCGATATTTCGCTCACGGTCGGTCAGGGCGAACTGCGCGCGGTCATCGGTCCCAACGGCGCCGGCAAGACCACGTTGTTCAATCTCATCAGCGGCTTTTTCCCGCCCAGCGGCGGCAGCATCCTGTTCGACGGCAAGCCCATCACCAAGGTCAATCCGGCGTCGCTGGTGCAGCAGGGCATCATCCGCACCTTCCAGATCACCGAGATCTTCCTCTCGCTCTCGGTGCTGGAGAACCTGCGCATTGCCGCCGAAGTCGCCATGGGCGTGAGCCACCGGCCGTGGATGACGCGCGCCCTGCGCACCCGCATCGACGAGCGCGTGCAGGAACTGATGCATACCGTCGGCATCGCCTCCAAGGCCGACCGCATCGCCGGCGAACTCTCGCATGGCGACCAGCGCGTGGTGGAGATCGGCATCGCCTTGTCGCGCAGCCCCAAGCTGCTGCTGCTGGATGAGCCCACCGCCGGCATGGGCGACGAGGAGACGCAGAACATGACCGCCCTGATCCGGCGCCTGAACAAGGAACAGGGCATCACCACCCTGTTCGTCGAGCACGATATGGAAATCGTCTTCGGCATCGCCGACCGCATCACCGTGCTCGACAACGGCACCATGCTGGCCGAGGGCAATGCCCACGAGATCGCCAACAACCCGGCGGTGCAGGCCGCCTACCTGGGGCAGGCGGCATGAGGGCAGACAACAGCTTCAATTCGGAAGATGTCACAGGCGTCGCAGGGAGGGGCCGCACATGAACAAGGTGCTGGAGGTGGACGCGATCCACACCTATTACGGCAAGAGCCACATCCTCAAAGGCGTGTCGCTGCATGTGGGCGAGGGCGAGCTCGTCGCCCTGCTCGGGCGCAACGGCGCCGGCAAGTCCACCACGCTGCGCTCCATCATGGGGTTGACGCCGCCGCGCCAGGGCCATGTCCGGCTGTTCGGCCAGGACGTGACCGGCGCTTCGCCGTCGCGCATTGCCACCATGGGCGCGGGTTACGTGCCCGAGGGACGCAAAATTTTCGGCCACCTCACGGTGCACGAGAATCTGCTGGTGGCGCGTGAAACCAAAGGGCAGTGGACCCTCGACACGGTCTACAAACTGTTCCCGCGCCTGCACGAGCGCCGTACCAGCAAGGGCGGACGGCTGTCCGGTGGCGAGCAGGAAATGCTGGCCATCGCCCGCGCCCTGCTGCTCAACCCCAAGCTGCTGATTCTCGACGAGCCTTCACAAGGCCTGGCGCCCATCATCGTGCAGGAAGTCATGCGCACCGTGGCGCGCATGAAAAGCGAGGGCATCTCGGTGCTGCTGGTCGAGCAGAACGCCTTCCTTGCGCTGCAACTGGCCGACCGCGCCTATGTCCTGGGCGAAGGCGAGATGCTTTATGACGGCGACGCTGCCGCGCTGGCCGCCGACACCGAGCGCATGGAGCAACTGGCTGGTGTGGCACACGCCGGCTGATGGCTTCGAAGCTTTGGCTTCAGCCTATTCAATTGCCCGAGTAATGTCCTCGATGATCTTTTTGGCGTCGCCGAAGACCATCATGGTTTTATCGAGGTAGAACAGGTCATTATCCAGGCCGGCATAGCCGGTGGCCATGGAGCGCTTGTTCACGATCACCGTCTTGGCCTTGTAGGCCTCCAGGATGGGCATGCCGGCGATGGGGGAGTGCGGATCCGTCTTCGCCGCCGGGTTCACCACATCGTTGGCCCCCAGCACCACGGCCACATCGGCCTGGGCGAACTCGGGGTTGATGTCCTCCATCTCGAACACCTGGTCGTAGGGCACCTCGGCCTCGGCCAGCAGCACATTCATATGCCCCGGCATGCGCCCGGCCACCGGGTGGATGGCGTACTTCACGCTCACCCCCTTGGCCGTGAGCTTGGCCGCCAGTTCCTTCAAGGCATGCTGCGCCCGCGCCACCGCCAGGCCATAGCCGGGCACGATGATCACGCTCTCGGCATTGCCCAGCAGGAAGGCCGCATCGTCCGGGCTGCCCGACTTGGCCGTGCGCTGCGCCCCGCCCGCGGACGGCGCCTGGGCCTCGCCGCCGAAGCCGCCCAGGATCACGTTGAAGAACGAGCGGTTCATCGCCTTGCACATGATGTAGGAGAGAATCGCCCCGGACGACCCCACCAGCGAGCCGGCGATGATGAGCATGGGGTTCTCCAGCGAGAAGCCGATGCCCGCGGCCGCCCAGCCGGAGTAGCTGTTGAGCATGGACACCACCACCGGCATGTCGGCGCCGCCAATGGGGATGATGATGAGCACCCCGAGGACGAAGGCCAGCGCCAGCATGACGAGGAAGGGCGTCCAGGCCGCCGTGGCCCAGAACCCCAGGCCGAAGCCGATGGTGGCCAGGGCGATGCCCAGGTTGATCCAGTGCTGCGCGGCAAAGCGCACCGGCGCGCCCTGGAACAGGCGGAACTTGTACTGGCCCGAGAGCTTGCCGAAGGCGATGACGGAGCCGCTGAAGGTGATGGCGCCCACGATCGCGCCGATGAACAGCTCCACGCGGTTGCCGTAGGGCAGCGGGTCGCCCATGGCGGCGACGATGCCGAAGGCGTGCGGCTCGGCCACTTCGGCCACGGCGATGCACACCGCCGACAAGCCGATCATGCTGTGCATGAAGGCCACCAGTTCGGGCATCTTCGTCATCTCCACGCGCCGCGCCATGGTGGCGCCGATGGCCCCGCCCACGACGATGGCGGCGAGCACATCGCCCAGGCCGGCGGCCCCGGCGTCACCGCCGAGCTTGAGGATGAGGGCCACGGTGGTGAGCACGGCGATGGCCATGCCGGTCATGCCGAAGACGTTGCCGCGGCGGCTCGAGGCCGGGTGCGACAGGCCCTTGAGGGCCTGGATGAAGAACACCGAGGCGATGAGGTACAGCAGGGTGACCAGGTTCATGCTGAGGGTCATGACCAATCCTTGGATGGGTTCTGGGTTGTGGCGGGCATCATGGGGGCTGGCGTCATGGCTCAAGGCGCGCCTTGGGGGCGGGGGCGCGCTCTTTCTTCTTGAACATCTCCAGCATGCGCCGGGTGACGAGAAAGCCGCCGAACACGTTGACCGAGGCCATGGCCACGGCCAGCACGCCCATGACCTTGCCCAAGGGGGTGACGGTGAGGGCGGCGGCCAGCATGGCGCCGACGATGATGATGGCGGAGATGGCGTTGGTCACCGACATCAGCGGGGTGTGCAGCGCCGGCGTGACGGTCCACACGACGTGGTAGCCGACATAGATGGCCAGCACGAAGATGGTGAGGTTGATGACGAAGGGGGCGATGTCATGCATGGTGGGGGGTGTCCTTGGCGGAGGGGGGCGGGGCGTTGCGGGCGCCTATCCGTCAGGCGCTCTTGCGCCTGACCTCGCCGCCCTGGGTCATGAGGCAGGCGGCGACGATGTCGTCGTCCAGGTTGACCACCAGCCCGCGGTCCTTGTCGAGCACGAGCTTGAGGAAGTCGAGCACGTTGCGGGCGTAGAGCTGGGAGGCGTCGGCGGCGACTTGGGCGGGCAGGTTGGTGTCGCCCACGATCGTCACGCCGTGCCTGACCACGGTCTGGTCGGCTTCGGTGAGCGGGCAGTTGCCGCCTTGGGCGGCGGCCATGTCGACAAGGACCGATCCGGGGCGCATGCCCTGGACCATGGCTTCGCTCACCAGCACCGGGGCGCGCCGCCCGGGGATGAGGGCGGTGGTGATGACGATGTTGGCTTGCTTGACGCGCTCGGCCACCAGGGCGGCCTGGCGCTCCAGCCAGGCCTTGGGCATGGGACGGGCGTAGCCGCCCACGCCCTGGGCGATCTGGCGTTCTTCGTCGGTCTCGAAGGGCACGTCGATGAACTTGGCGCCCAGCGACTCGACTTGCTCCTTGGCGGCGGGGCGCACGTCGGAGGCTTCCACCACCGCGCCTAAGCGCTTGGCGGTGGCGATGGCCTGCAGCCCGGCCACGCCGGCGCCGAGCACGACCAGGCGGGCGGCCTTGACGGTGCCGGCGGCGGTCATGAGCATGGGCATGAAGCGGGGGTAGAGGTTGGCCGCCAGGAGCACGGCTTTGTAGCCGGCGATGTTGGCCTGGCTGGAGAGCACGTCCAGGCCCTGGGCGCGGCTGGTGCGGGGGGCGGCCTCCAGGGCGAAGGCCGTCAGGCCCGCGCCAGCCAGGGCTTGCAGGCCTGCGGCGTCGAAGGGCTCGAGCATGCCCACCACGGCCGCGCCGGGCTGCATCTGCGCCAGCTCGTGCGGCTGCGGGCGGCGCACCTTGAGCACGAGCTCGGCCCCCAGCGCCGCCGCGGCGTCAACCATCTGGGCGCCGGCGCCCTGGTAGTCGGCGTCGGTGGCCCCGGCGCCCAGCCCCGCTCCGCTTTGCACCAGCAGGGTGTGGCCCTGGGCCACCAGCTTCTTCACGGTCTCGGGCGTGGCCGCCACCCGCCTCTCTCCTCCTAAGCTCTCAGCAACAACGCCGATGCGCATCCAGGATTCTCCTTGTGGGTTGGGGAAAGCCCCTGGCGGCGCAACGCCGCCAGGGGCAGACATTTTTTGTGGTTCTCGAGCGCGAGCGCGCTGGCCGCCTGGGCCGTTTCAACCCAGCGACGAAGCTTGAAGTCTAGGCCGCGCGGCGTCCGCCGAGCGAGCCGTCATCGGCGTCGCTCTGGTCGGCAGCGCCTGCAGCGTCGAACTCGACGATGCAGGCTTCGACCGTTTCCAGGTTGTTGTCGCGCGCAAAATTGCGAACGAACTGGTAGGCCATGGGCTCGATCTCAGCCAAGGCGCGACTCAGGACCACAGAACGCACGCCGTCCACCAGGGTGGGCATGCAATAGGGCGAATAACACAGGTGCATTTCCTGGTGCTTCGATTCCGCTGGCCGGAATTGCGCCATCACTCCGGCAAGGCGTTCAGCCCAATCGCTCGGCCGAAACTGGCTGCCCTCGTGGGTGCGGCCGAGAATCAGGATTTCACCGGGTTTGAGAATGCGCTGGGCGACTGTCGCGTCTAACATGGGAGGATGCCGAGATGGTTGCGATAGATCAATTTTGCTGCGGCGCAATATATCAGGTCAAACCCTGATTGGTAAAAGAGTGCAATGAATTGTGATGGGCGAATCGCCGCCCTGCCAGGGGTCCCGTCAAGAGGCATGCATTGTTGCCCAAATTTGACACTGGCGATGTTCGCGCGGATGCGCGATGGCGTAACCATCGGCGTTTGCAACACGTTCTCGCTTGGGCCCACGCCGAATTCGCAGGCCGCCTCTGGACCAATCCGGCACGCCAGCCCAGCGCTGCTTTGGCGATAGCCTGCATGCACGAGCCATCCTCGGCCCTGCCGATCAACGAACGGTGCATGCAAGCAGGCCAGTGCCGATGTGTTCGAGAACGCTCTCAAGAAAACGCCGGGCCGCCCCAAGTTTTCTTGCGCCCCACGGGGGGCGGGCTGGGCGCAGCCCGGCCCTGGGGACGCTCAAAAAGCTTAGAGCGGTGTCCACAGAACCGGCAGCAGCTCAGTCAAGGTTTTCTTCCAGCGATTTGCTTCCATATTTCCGCTCCTAATTGTCAGTGGTTGCCCTCCCCTGGCAGGGAAGTGGACCGTGCGCGGCGCCGGTTCGAAGGTCTGTTTCCGAGCGCGATGCTGGGCATACGCACCGCGGGCGGCGCTGGATTCAAGATTGCCGTTTCTGCCGCGCGCGCAAATGTGAAAATTTGTGAGCGGACGAGCTTCACCTTGGTGAAGGGGGTTTGTCCGGGGGATGCCATGGTGCCGCGCAACAGGTTCTACCATCGCGGCATGAACACGACCACCACACCCACTCCGCCCAACCCTGGGGGCACGCGCGAGGAAACACCAGGCCGCTCCCAAGCTTCCTTGATCTCTACGGAGAGCGGGGTGGCGTTGAGCGACGACCCTGGGGGCACGCGCGAGGAAACGCCGGGCCGCTCCCAAGTTTCCTTGACCCCCGCGGGGGGCAGGGCGGCGCAACGCGACGACCCTGGGGGCACCTTGTATTGGGAAGACTTCCCCCCCCACCATGTCACCGACTGCGGCAGCACCACCGTGAGCCGCGAAGCCATTCTCGACTTCGCCCGCCAGTTCGACCCGCAGCCTTTTCATGTGGACGAGGAGGCGGCGAAGCATTCCCTGTTCGGCGGCCTCGTCGCCAGCGGCTGGCACACCTGCGCCATCGCCATGCGCCTGATGTGCGACGCCTACCTGCTGCGCACCACCAGCCAGGGCGCTCCCGGCATCGACGAGTTGCGCTGGCTGAAACCCGTGCGTCCCGGCGATACCCTGAGCCTGCGCATGACGGTGCTGGAGGCGCGACCGATGCGCAGCAAGCCGCACCTGGGTCTGGTGCAGTCGCGCTGGGAGTTGTTCAACCAGCATGGCGACTGCGCCCTGACCATGAAGGGCTGGGGCATGTTCAAGCGGCGCGACGTTGCCGCCGCTGACGGACTCCAAGCGCAGGCTGCGCCTTGAACATCGGCCTGCCGATTGGTCTGCAGTCGCGCCTGTGGGTCGCGGCGCAGTTCGTGCTGATTGCCGCCATGGTGCTGTGGCCCGCCGACTGGCGCTGGGATGCGCTGGTCATCGCCCTGGGCATCGCCGCCATCGCGCTCGGGCTATGGGTGTTCGCCTACAACCGCCCGGGCAATTTCAACATCCGTCCCGAGCCCAAGGCCGGGGGCCAACTCATCACCGGCGGCCCTTACGGCTGGGTGCGCCACCCCATGTACGTGGCGCTGCTGCTGGGCATGGCGGGGGTGGCGGTGGGGTCGCACAGCCTGGTTCAGGCCGGCCTTTGGTTGGCGCTGCTGATCGTGCTCAATTTCAAGGCGGCACTGGAAGAGCGCCTGCTGCGCCAGCGCTGGCCGGATTACGCGGCGTATGCCCAGCGCACCCGGCGCTTCATTCCCGGCGTGTGGTGAACCAGGCAGCCGCGGTCAGCAGCAGGCAGGCGGCCAGCGCCGAGGCATTCGGCTGAGGCATCAGACCCGGTGCAATCCAGGCGTTGAAACACCAGACCAGCAGCACGGTGGCCAGTGGCGCGAGCCGCATCAGCGTGGCCAAGGGCCTGGGGCGTTGCGCGACGCCGGGCGCAAACCACAGCAGCGGCAAGGCCAGGCCACCCAGCAGCGCCTGCGCGCCGAGTGCGGCCCAGCCGATGCTGCTCGGCTGCATCAGCCAGTTCTCGCCCGCCGCCACCGAAGCCACGGGGAGCACCACCGCCGCGCCGATGAGTTGATAGAACAGGATTTTCTCGCCGCCGCAATGCGTCAGCCTCGGGCCGCGTGCAACCCAGGCCTCCATCGCCCAGACTCCGCCTGCCAGCAGGGCGGCGGTGACGGCATCGGCCGCTGCCGCGTGCGCGGCCAGCAGCGAGCCAGCCACCGCCAGCGCCAGCCCGGCCAGCCGCTTCACGCCGGACCGCGCTGACCGGGAATGCAGCCGGTTCCCCCGGCCGAGCGCGCCCCAGAAACTCAGGCAGGCTTGCGCCGCCACGAGCGCGGCGAAGACCAGCGCCACGGCCTGCGGCACCGGCAGGCGCACCAAGGCGAGATACATCAGGCCCAGCCGGGCGCTGAACAGCAGGCCGAGCAAGGCGCCGGGCGCCAGGGTGTCGTCCTGCGCGAACACCGGCACATTGCGCCAGCGCGTCCACAGCCACACCAGGAACAGCGCCGAGGTGGTCGCCACCGAGGCCTGCAGCAAGGGCGGAACGCTGGCCGCCGCGAGGCCAATGGCAAGCGGCTGCGTGGTCCACAGCAGGCTGCTCGCCAGATTGCCGGCCAACAGGCCGCCGGTTCTGGCGGCGCCCGAACCCGGAATGGCAACTTGACTGTTCATCGCCAGCGCTCCAAGGCGCTCCGATGGTGGCCCAGCCGTGTGCTGGGAGCGCGAGGACGTCGGCTCAAAACAAGCTCACGTCGTCGGCTGCGCAGGGGCGGATCGTCATCTAGGCTTGCACCTCAGCCCTTCTTCGCATCACGGTCTGCCGCCAGAGCCGCGGCCACGCCAGGACGGGTTTGCATGCGGGCCATGAAGGCCTGCAGCGCCGGCCAGCCCGTGAGCGCGGGGCCGGTGACGCCGGCCCAGGTCAGCACGGTGTAAAGGTAGGCGTCGGCCACGGAAAAGCCGGAGGGCAGCAGGTAGTCCTGCTTGGCGAGGGTCTGGCTGATGAGGTTGAAGCGCTCGCCCAGGCGCTGCTTTTGCGCCTCTTTCACCGCATCGGTGGAGGCCGGGTTGAACAGCGGGCTGAACTGCTTGTGCAACTCGGTGGAGATGAAGTTCAGCCACTCCTGCAGGCGGTAACGCTCCATCGTGCCATTGGCCGGGGCGAGCTTGGCTTCGGGCTTGCGGTCGGCCAGGTACTGCACGATGGCCGGGCCTTCGGTGAGGATGCTGCCGTCGTCGAGCTGCAGCACGGGCACATAGCCCTTGGGGTTGATGGCGCGGAAATCGCCGCCGCCGTCCAAGGCCTTGGTCTGCAGGTTCACCTTCACCATGTCGGCCGGCAAGCCCAGTTCGCTGAGCACGATGCGGGGCGAGAGGGAACAGGATCCGGGGCTGAAATACAGTTTCATGCAAGTCTCCAGGTTGGGCCGCGCGGCCAGGAACGTCGAGGCGCTGCAGCGGCAACAAAGGAGGTCGATGCTAGTCCGCGCACATGGTTTTTGCAGGCGCTGGCAGAGGACGGCCTCCAGGCCGCGCGCCGCGGCGGGCGCCTCCCGAGCAGGTGAGAAAGCTTCGGGCGGCCGAACGCTTTCTCAGGTCGGCTCCAAGCTGGCGGGCTGAGGCAGCGGCAGCCTCCCGAGAAAGCCTCAGCCGTCGAGCCCTTCCTGCACTTGCTCGGCAGCGCGCAGCACGGCGCGTGCCTTGGCCTCGGTCTCGCGCCATTCCATCTCGGGCACCGAGTCGGCCACCACGCCGGCGGCGGCTTGCACGTAGAGCCAGTGGTTCTTGATGATGCCGGTGCGAATGGCGATGGCCAGGTCCATGTCGCCGGCGAAGCTCCAGTAGCCCACGGCGCCGCCGTACAGGCCGCGGCGGGTGGGTTCGAGTTCGTCGATGACTTCCATCGCGCGAATCTTGGGCGCACCCGACAGGGTGCCGGCGGGGAAGGTGGCGCGCAGCACGTCCAGCGCCGACAGGCCCGGCTTGAGCAGGCCCTCGACATTGCTGACGATGTGCATCACATGCGAGTAGCGTTCGATGGCGAAGGCCTCGGTGACTTTCACGCTGCCGGTCTGGGCGATGCGGCCGAGATCGTTGCGCGCCAGATCGATGAGCATCAGGTGCTCGGCGCGCTCCTTCGGGTCGGCCAGCAACTCGCGTTCCTGGCGCGCGTCGTCCTCGCTGCTGGCGCCGCGCGGGCGGGTGCCGGCCAGCGGACGGATGGTGACTTTCTCGCCGCCTGCCACCGCTTCTTGCCGCACCAGAATTTCGGGCGAGGAGCCCACCACCTGGAAGTCGCCGAAGTTGTAGAAGTACATATAGGGCGAGGGGTTGATCGAGCGCAGCGCCCGGTACAGCGACAGCGGCGACTCGGCGTAGCGCTTGCGCAGGCGCTGGCCCACTTGCACCTGCATGAAGTCGCCGGCGGCAATCAACTCCTTCGCCTGCGCCACCGCCTGCAGGTAGTCGGCCTTGTCGAACTCGCGCTCGGTCGGCGTCACCGTGCTGCGCATCATGGGCGGCGCCGCGACCGAATAGCGCAAGTGCTCGCGCAGTGTTTGCAGCCGCGAGCGGGCGCGGCCATAGGCTTCGGGCTGGGCCGGGTCGGCGTAGACGATGAGGTAGAGCCGCCCCGAGAGGTTGTCGATCACCGCCAGCTCCTCGCTCAGCAGCAGCAGGATGTCGGGAAGGTCCAGCGGGTCGGGCTTGGGGTTCTTCGCCGCCGAGGCCATCAGCTTGGGCTCGATGTAACGCGCCGCGTCGTAGCCGAAGTAGCCGGCCAGGCCCCCGCAAAACCGCGGCATGCCGGCAGGCAGGGCGACTTTGAAACGGGCGTGATACGCCTCGATGAAATCCAGCGGCGGCTGCTCGGAGGTCTCGATCACGGCTCCATCGCGCAGCACCTGGGTGATGCCGTTCTTCACCCGCAGTTCGGTGCGCGCGCAAAGGCCGATGAAGGAATAGCGGCCGAAACGCTCGCCACCCACCACCGACTCCAGCAGGAAGCTGTTGCGCCCGCCCTGTGTCGGGTGGGCCAGCTTCAAGTAGAGCGACAGCGGCGTTTCCAGGTCGGCGAAAGCCTCGGAAACCAGGGCGATGCGGTTGAAGCCCTCGCGGGCCAGGGATTGAAATTCGAGTTCGGTCATGGCGTCTTCTCAGGCGCGGCCGGGGTGGCCGCCGGGTTCATCCGCTGCGGCCAGCCCGTGGCCGGCCGCGAGGTGGGGCTGCTTGCGGCGCGCGTGGCGCTCAAGCGGCGCAAGCAAATCGGGCACCGGGCCGCCAGGGCCAGGCTCCCCGGTCCGCGGAACCGGAAACATGCTTGCGGTGGATGAACATGAAGGTGCGGGAGGTTTGATCGGCCCATTGGCGCGATGACCTTGACTGTAGCAAACCCGCACTGCGTGGCGGCTCGCGCTGCGGCGCCTTGGTCCACGGATGGCGTCCGCAGCCCATGGCCGGCGGCGGTATCGGCCGTGGTGCCTTTTGGGTGATGTCCGGATTGCCAGGCCGGCTGATTTGTCGGAAACTGAACGAGCGTGCTTTTTATCCCAACAACTCAGGAGACTCCATGACCGCCCGCCGCCTCGCTCCGCGCTTTTTTGCTGCTGCACTGTTCGCCGTCACCCTGCAAATCGTCACCCTTCAAGCCGCCCATGCGCTGGAGATTCATGGCGTGCCGGTGGACGAAACCCGACAATTGGCCGGAAAAACGCTCCCGCTCAATGGCGTGGGGACGCGTTATTTTCTGTTCTTCAAGGTGTATGTCGCCGCGCTCTATTTGCCGCAAAAAACCAGCAACGCCCAGATGGCGCTCGACATGCCGGGGCCGAAGGAAATGCGCCTGGTGATGCTGCGTGACGTCACCGGCTCGGAACTGGGCAAGAAGCTCACCGAAGGCATCCAGAACAACGTCTCGGCGGAAGAATTCAGCGGGCTGATTCCCAGCATGGCGCGGCTGGGCGGCCTGTTCGCGCAAAAACGCAACCTCAAGACCGGCGAAGTCGTCACGCTGCGCTTCGTTCCAGACCATGGAACGACCATCGACATCGACGGTGTGCCGGCTGGCGCACCCTATACCGATCCCGATTTTTTCAAAGCCCTGCTGAAGATCTGGCTTGGCAAAGATCCTGCTGAAACTCGCCTGAAGAGCGCCCTGCTCGGAGACGCCGCCGTGAGCCAGTGAGGGACCGAGCGCAGCCTGGCGGCCTCGGTATTTTCCCGAGTGCCGAATGCGATTTGCCGGGGAAAGAGGGCCTCAAGATTGCGGATGCTCACAGCTTGTTGCGAAAACGCACGTCATTGGCGCGCAGTCGGTGAATAATCACGCGCTTATATAGCTTGCGTCAGCAGGCGCCACCCGAGGAGTCGTCCATGAAAAAACTGATGTTGGCCGCAGCACTGGCCGCAAGCTTTGCAACCGTCAACGCCTACGCCGCGATCAAGGTCGGCGGCGTGTCCGTCGAGCAGTCGGCGCCCGCTGACGGCATTCCGCTGTGGATCAACGGCGCCGGCGTCGTCAACCTCGCTGGCCACAGCCTGGCCGCGGCGCTGTATGTGCCCGAAAACACCACCTCCAACTCGGCCATCATGACGGCGAACATGAAGGAGCTGCGGCTGATCCCCATCAAGCCCATGGGCGGCGTCCAACTCGGCGAAGCCATCGACGCGCTGGTGAAAAAGAGCGTGTCGGCGGCGGCCTACAAAGGCTATGAGCCCGACCTGGCGAAGATGCAAGCCATGTTCAAAAGCGTCAAGACCATCGGCGCCGGCGAAACCGTGTCGCTTCGCTTCTTCAGCCGGCAAGGCACCTATGTGATGGTGCCGAATGGCCTGAAGATGGCCCCGATCGGTGGCCCCGAACTGTTCGACAGCATCGCCCGCGCCCTTCCTGCCAGGGTCATCAACAGCGTCGCCGTGCAGCGGCAAAACCATCCCTCTGCGCACTGCCCGGGTTGCGCAAAGCCAGAAAAAACCTTGTGACCAGGCTGTGGCCCGAGGCCTGCAGCCTGTATGAAAAAAGCCGGCGCCGGAGCCATCCGCCGCCGGCTTTTTCGTGGGCTGCGCGCAAGCTGAGGTCCGACTCGGACAGCAAGGGTCGGCGCAGAGCACGCTGCTTGGATTTGCGACCCCCAAGCCGAAGGCTCGTGAAACGGGCCAACGAGGTTTTGCCGCGTGTTCCGTGGTTCAGCCAGGTATCGCCGTATTCTGGAATTTTCCAACCATCAGATTCCCATGCTGCACTACCGCATTCTTCCTGTAACCCCGTTCGCGCAGAACTGCTGTTTGCTGTGGGATGACGCCACGCGCGAAGCCGTGCTCACGGACCCCGGCGGTGACCTCGACCGCGTGTTCGCCGAGGTTGCGGCGCAGGGCGTGAAGCTGCGCGGCGTGTGGCTCACGCATGCGCACATCGACCATGCCGGCGCCGCGGCTGCGGCGGCCAAGCGTGCAGGCGTGCCCATCGTCGGTCCGCACCCGGACGACCAGTTCTTGATCGACGGCTTGCCGCAACAGTCCAAGATGTTCGGCTTTCTCCCGGCCGAGGCGTTCACGCCCGACCGCTGGCTGCACGACGGCGACCAGCTCACCCTGGGCACGCTGCGCTTCGAGGTGCGCCATTGCCCGGGCCACACCCCCGGTCATGTGGTGTTCCACCAGCCCGAGGCCAAGCGCTGCTGGGTGGGCGACGTGCTGTTCGCCGGTTCCATCGGCCGGACCGATTTTCCGCGTGGCAATCACCAGCAGTTGCTCGACAGCATCACCCAGCGGCTCTGGCCCATGGGCGACGACACCGTGTTCATTCCGGGACATGGCCCGGAATCCACCTTCGGTGAAGAGCGCCGCAGCAATCCCTACGTCGGCGGCACTTGAGAACGCGCCCCCAGCGGCGCGCCGAGCGTTCAGTGCGGATAGCGGCGCCCGCTGAGCATGGCCAGCGGCAAAACGCGGCGACTGCGCAGGCTGGCCAGCGTGACGCCGCCCAGATGCAGGCCGATCATGGTCCACATGCCGTCCACCAACAGGGCATGGGCCGACTGCAGCGTTTCATCCCCCCAGAATGTGTCGGTGGTGAGCAAATGACCACTGAACGCCACGGCGCCAAGCAACAGCATTTGCCCGGCAATGGCCCAGCCGGCCAGGGGGTTGTAGCCGGTTCTCAGCGCGGCGCGGCCGTGGCGCAAGTCCACCGCATAGCGCCACACCCGGCGCGGCCCCACGATGAATGTGGCGAAGCGCAAAGCCTGCGGACCGCTCAGGCCATACAGCAAGCGCCACAGCAGCAGGCCAGCCAGGGTGTAACCCAGCCACTCATGCGCTTCGCGCCAGGCGGATTCAAGTGCCCAGGCGCCGACGAATGATGCGGCCAGAGCCCAGTGGTACAGGCGCAGGGCCAGCGGGATGCGATCGTCTGCGACGCGTGCTGTCGGCGCAGTCAATGACGTTCCTGCTTGACGATCTTGCCGTCCACCGGGTCGAAATAGATTTCGACCTTGGCGCCGGTCTTGTCCTTGCCGTAGATCTCGTAGCAATGCCCGGACGTGGTCTTGAACTTGGCGATGGCATAGCCCCGCGCTTCGAGGTCGGCGCGGAACTTGGCCGCATCCAACCATTTGGCGGGTGGCTCCTGGGTGCATTGCGGGCCGGCCAGGGCCGGGGCCGAACTCAGGCCAAGAAGGGCGGCGGCGCACAGCGCGCCAGCGGTCGACAAGGAAAAACGTGACATGGATCGTTACCGTTGATGACAAGATGAGTCAAATGATAACGATTCCTATTCTTTTAAGGCGCATGCCCCCAATGGGCTCGCGGGCTTAGGTCGGCAGGGTTGCTGCGCGCCGCGCCGTCCTCCGCGTTCGGGCCGCCCAACCCTGCCAGCGCGGCGGATGGAGCCCGGAACGAGAGGTCTGGTGCTTCAGCCCTGGACGTGCAGGTCGGACATCACCATTCTCACGCCCGGTACAGCCTGGGCAACTTGCACGGCGCGAGACGCGTCCTTGGAATTGGCGACGTTCCCTGTCAAATGGACCACGCCTTTGCGCGTGGCCACATGGATTTGCAGGCTCTTGAGCGACTGGTCCTTGAGCAACTCAGCCTTCACCTTGGTGGTGATGAGCGCATCATCCATGGACTTGGCGACGCCTTCCATGGGCGCTTGCGCTTGCACGGCGCCGCCTGCGTGGCCCTGCGCGCCGGCTTGAGGCTGCATCGCAGAGGGCGTTTGCATCGGGGCTGGATCTTGCGCCATGTCGGCAGCCTGTGCCCTGACGCCACTCAGGGCGAGCGCGATCAGCGTGGCGCCGGTGACGGGGATGATTTTGCCGAGGCGAGAGTTGGTCGTCATCACGAGATCCTTCGTTGGAAATGCCAGCAGCCAAGGTGCTGCTCGGCCTGCTTGACGCAAGCCCCATGCCACGGATGAAAGGTTCTTCCGAATCAGGGACCTGCGCACCTTTGCCCCCTTTTCGACAAGATCCACCGAGGCCGTGGCCCCCGATGGTGTCGCCTCGACCCGACAGCGTCTCGCCTTCCACGAGCAAGTGGTTGATTTGTCAGCCTTTGTCGTGTCACTCTGGGGCGACGCGCCCGCGGCCTTGGCCGGGCCTACGACACGCCATAACGTGCGCGGTAGTCGCGCACCTGCGGCAGCCACTGGGTCAGTTGCGCGTCCTGCGCTGTGCCCAGCATGGCGAGCAGGGCGTCGAGGTTGGCAATGGCCACCACCGGCAAACCATGGATGGTCTGCACATGCTGCACGGCCGACTGCTCCAGGGTCTGGCCGGCAATCGCGGCTTTTTCCTGCCGGTCCAGGGCGATGAGCACGGCTGCCGGGGTGGCTCCAGCAGCCCGTAACAGGCGTACGGATTCGCCGATGGCGGTCCCGGCGGAAATCACGTCGTCCACAATCACCACCCGCCCGGCGACCGGCGCGCCCACCAGGCTGCCGCCTTCGCCGTGGTCCTTGGCCTCCTTGCGGTTGTAGGCGAAGGGCGCGTTGCGCCCGCGCCGCGCCAGCTCGATGGACACGGCGGCCGCCAGGGCGATGCCCTTGTAGGCGGGGCCGAACAGCATGTCGAATTCCACGCCGCTGGCCAGGAGTGCGTCGGCATAGAACCCGGCCAGGCGGCCAAGCTTGGCGCCGTCGTTGAACAGTCCGGCGTTGAAAAAGTAGGGCGTGTCGCGCCCGGCCTTGGTGACAAAGGCGCCAAAGCGGATGACGCCGCTGTCGACGGCGAAGCGCACGAAGTCCTGGGCAAAAGCGCTTGGCGGGGTGGAGAGATGCTCAGGTGCTGGCGACATGGCTGGAGTCGGTGAGGGCTGCGAACGGTCACGCGCATGCTGCTCCGTGCGGCTGCTGCGCGCGCGCGACCGGAGGCTATGCTACGGCCTGCCCTTTCCACCGCGCATGTCAGCCCCTGCCCCTGCCGTCACCCAGAAACCGCCGCCATGGCCCTTGCTGCGCCAGGTGTTCGGCAACCGTCGCATGGCAGCGTTGCTGCTGCTGGGTTTCTCCTCCGGCTTGCCGCTGGCGCTGACCGCCGGCACCTTGCAGGCCTGGTTGACGGTGCAGGGCGTGAGCCTGAAAGCCATCGGCTTCGCCACACTCATCGGCCAGGCCTATGTGTTCAAGTTTCTCTGGGCGCCGGGCATGGACCGCATCCACCCGCCGCTGCTGGCGCGCTGGCTGGGGCGGCGGCGCGGCTGGCTGCTGCTGATGCAGGCGGCGTTGGCGGCGAGTCTCGGAGCGATGGCGCTGGTCGGCATTCCGGCGCCGGGGGCTGCCATGGCCTGGCCGGGCCTCGAACATGCGGCCGCCGCGCTCGGCGTGGCTGCCAGCGAGATGCGCCTGGTTCCCGTGGGCCTGCTGGCGGTGGCCGTGGCCTTCTTCTCGGCGTCGCAAGACATCGTCATCGACGCCTACCGCACCGATCTGCTGCCGCCCGAGGAGCGTGGCGCCGGCGCTGCCGTGGCCGTGCTGGGCTACCGCATGGCCATGCTGGTGTCGGGCGGCCTGGGCCTGTGGCTGGCGGCCGAATACCTGGGCTGGCGCGGCATGTACGCGCTGATGGCGATGCTCATGGCCGTGCTCATGCTGGCCACGCTGTTCGCGCCGCCCACCCCCGGCCACATCACCCCGCCGCGCAGCCTGGCCGCAGCGGTGGTGGAGCCGGCGCGCGAGTTTTTTTCGCGCCAAGGCGCGGTGGCGCTGCTGGTCGCCATCGTGTTGTACAAGCTGGGGGACGCCTTTGCCGGGGCGCTGTCCACCACCTTCCTGATTCGCGGTGCCGGCTACACCCCGGCTGAAGTCGGGCTGGTGTACAAGACCATGGGTCTGGCCACCACCATCGTCGGCGCCCTGCTCGGTGGTGCGCTGCTGGCGCGGCTGGGTTTGTGGCGTGCGCTGGTGTGGTTCGGCATCGCCCAGGGCTTATCGAATCTGGCGTACTGGGGGCTGGCGGTGCTGCCGTCCAACCTGCTGTTGATGGGCGCGGCGGTGGGCATCGAGAACTTCACTGGCGGCATGGGCACCGCCGCTTTCGTCGCCTTCTTGTCAGCGCTGTGCGACACCCGCTTCTCGGCCACCCAGTTCGCGTTGCTGTCGGCGCTGTCGGCGGTCGGCCGGGTGTATGTCGGTCCGGCCACCGGCTATCTGGTGGAAGCCTGGGGCTGGCCGCATTTCTACCTGTTCACCGTGGTCGCTTCGGCGCCCGGAGTGCTGATGCTGGTGTGGTTGCGCCGCGTGGTGGAAACGCAGGACCGCCTCCACGCACCGCGCCCGCAGTAGCGCCAGGGCCGGTCCGCGCGGCGCCGGCAAGTCGCCACCCGCCAAGCTGCCCCCGCTGCCTATACTGCCCCCCGATGAAGCCCGTATTCCATCCCGAACAAGCCCTGCAACTGGGGCGCAACACCCTGCAGATCGAGGCCGCCGCCGTGCTGGCCCTGGCCGAGCGCATCGGCCAGCCGCCGCTGGCCGATGCGTTCACCGCGGCCGTGCGCTGCATCCTGGCCTGCAGCGGCCGCGTGGTGGTGTCGGGCATGGGCAAGAGCGGACATATTGCGCGCAAGCTGGCGGCCACGCTGGCGTCCACCGGAACCCCGGCCTACTTCGTGCACCCGGCCGATGCCAGCCACGGCGACTTAGGCATGGTGACCGATGCCGATGTGTTCATCGCCCTGTCCAACTCGGGGGAGAGCGAGGAACTGGTGCGCATCGTGCCGCTGATCAAGCGCCTGGGCGCCAAGCTCATCACCATCACCGGGCGTGTCGATTCCACCCTGGCGCAGCATGCCGACATCCACCTCGATTGCGCCGTGGAGCAGGAAGCCTGCCCGATGAACCTCGCGCCCACGGCCAGCACCACCGCGCAACTGGCGCTGGGCGACGCACTGGCCGTGGCGCTGCTGGATGCGCGCGGCTTCGGCCCCGACGATTTCGCCCGCACCCATCCCGGCGGCAGCCTGGGGCGCAAGCTGCTCACCCATGTGGCCGACGTGATGCGCGCCGGCGACGCCGTGCCGCGCGTCGGGCAGGCCGCGCCGTTCTCCGCCGCGCTGCTGGAGATGACGCGCAAGGGCCTGGGCATGACCGCGGTGGTGGACGATGCCGGCGCGCTGCTCGGCGTCATCACCGACGGCGATTTGCGCCGCCTGCTCGAACGCGGCGTGGACCTGCGCCAGCTCTCGGCCGGCCAGGCCATGCACCCGAATCCGCGCACCATCGGCGAGGGCGCGCTGGCCGTCGAGGCGGTGCAGATGATGGAGCAGCACCGCGTCAACCAGATGCTGGTGGTGGACGCGCACAACCAGCCCATCGGCGCGCTGAACATGCACGACCTGTTCGCCGCCAAGGTGGTGTGAGTGCCCGAGCAAGCCATGACGCCAACCCCTGCCGCCTTCGATACCCGCCCGCGTCTGAACTTCGACGCCGAAGTCCTGCTGCGGGCGCAAGCCGCGCGCGTGCTGCTGCTCGACGTCGACGGCGTGCTCACTCCCGGCGATCTGCTGGTGGGCGAGGGCGGCGAAGTCATCAAGCGCTTCTCCACACTCGACGGCCACGGCCTCAAGTTGCTGGCCGCAAGCGGCGTGCTGCCGGTGGTGGTGTCGGGCCGCGACAGCCCACCGCTGCGCGAGCGTCTGCGCGAGCTGGGGCTGGAGGCCCATGCCGTGCTCGGCAAGTCGCGCAAGCTGCCGGGGGCCGAAGGCATTCTGCGCGAGCTGGGTCTGAGCTGGGAGCAGGCCGCCGTGATGGGTGACGACTGGCCCGACCTGCCCCTGCTGGTGCGCGCGCAACTCGCCGCCTGCCCGCCCGAGGCGCATCCGGAAGTGTTGGCGCGGGTGCATTACCGCACGGCGGCTGCGGCCGGTTTCGGCGCGGTGCGCGAGATCTGCGATCTGCTGCTGGTGGCGCAAGGCGCGTACCGCCGCCTGCTCGAACGGACCATCGCTGGCGAGGAGGAGGGCCTGCCGAGGCCGGCGGTGCCGTCTTCGCCTGCCCGGGGCTAACACCATGTCACGCTGGATGCGCCTGTGGCGCCGCATGTCCACGTTCCTGCCGCCGCTGCTCATGGTGCTGCTGGCGGCGTTCAGCTGGTGGGTGGCGCGGGAGGCCATGCATGCCGGACACGGCCCAGGCGGTGCGCCCGAACCGCCGCAAAAGCCCGATTATTTCCTGCACGACTTTCACACCAGCTCGTTCAACGCCCGGGGCCAGCTCACCGCCCAGCTCAGCGGCGCGGCGATGCAGCACATCCCCGGCAACAACACCGTGCACATCACCGCGCCGGTGTTGCGCGTCCTGAGCCCGCAAGGCGTGATGACCACGGCGCAGGCGCAAAACGGCATCAGCAACGCCGACGCCAGCAATGTGCAATTGCTCGGCGACGCGGTGGTGCATCGCTCCGTGCCCGGCGCGCCGGAACTCACCGTGCGCAGCGACTTCCTCAACATCTTCCCCAATGCCCAGCGGCTCTCGTCGAACCGGCCGACCACGGTGCAACGCGGCGCCACGGTGTTCTCCGGCGGCAGCCTGGAGATGAACGGACTGGACGGGACTTTCGCCATGCAGGGCAAGGTGAGTGGCAAGCTGGCGGGCGCAGGGGGTTGATTGCCCCAGGGCGCCGCGTGCGCTACCCGCCATCCGAGGGGATGAAGGAAACTCGGGAACGGCCCTTCGCCGCCTTGAGAATTTTTCCAGCAGGACATCGTCCATGAACGCCCAAACCGACGCCACGCATCCACCCACCGTTCTCATCACCGGCGCATCCAGCGGCATCGGCGCGGCGCTCGCGCAGGCCTATGCCGCGCGTGGCTGGCGGCTGGTGCTGGTGGGCCGCAAGGCCGAAGCCTTGCGCGCCACCGCCGCAGCATGCGCCCGGGCGCAGGGCATGCAAGGCGTGGACCCCGGACGCATTCGCCTCATCACCCTCGATTTGTTGCAAACCGAAGCCTGGCGCGAGCAAGCCGGCGCCCTGGTGCAAGCCTGGGGCTGCCCGCAGGTGGTCATCGCCAACGCCGGCATCAGCCATGGCGTGGACCTGGCGCGCCCGGAAGACTTGGCTGCGGCGCGCGAGGTGATGGACAGCAACTGGCTGGCGGCCTTGGCCACGTTGGCGCCCTTCATTGCACCCATGCGCGCGCGCGGCAACGGCACGCTGGTGGGCGTTGCCAGTGTTGCCGGCGTGCGCGGCCTGCCGGGGCACGCGGCTTACTGCGCGAGCAAGGCGGCGCTGATTCACGCGCTGGAGAGCCTGCGCGTGGAGTTGCGCGGCTCGGGCGTGCGCGTGGTCACCATCAGCCCCGGTTATGTCGCCACGCCGCTCACGGCGGGCAATCCCTTTCCCATGCCCTTTCTCATGCTGCCGGACGCTTTTGCGCGCCGCGCGCTGCGCGTCATCGAGTGCGGCCGTGCCTACGCCACCATCCCCTGGCCGATGGCCGTGGTGAGCAAGCTGCTGCATGTGCTGCCGCGCGCCTGGTACGACCCCATCATGGCCGGGCAGCGGCGCAAACCGCGCAAGCCGCATCAGCCGTAGGCGGCTTGCGCCGCCGCTTCGCTGCAAGGCGGCGATTCGTTGCTGTCCCGCGAAGTCGGTCGCTGCGGCGCGCAGGCACATGGCCGCAAACCCGGGCCGACGAGCTTGCGACAATCGCCAGTCACCGCATCTGTCCATGCAAGCCGTCCGCACATCCTCTTCCGGCAACCGCGACGCCGTCGACGCGCTGGGCCAGCGCTTTGCTCCGGCGGGCGCCGAAACGCGCATCGCCAGCCTGGTCCCCAGCTTGACCGAAACCCTGTTCGATCTGGGCCTGGGAGCGCAAGTGGTGGCGCGCACCGGGTTTTGCATCCACCCCGCTGCAGCGGTGCGCGCCGTACCCAAGGTGGGTGGCACCAAGGACGTGAACCTCGCGCGCCTGCGTGCGCTGGCCCCCAGCCATGTGCTGGTGAATGTGGACGAGAACACGCGTGAAACCGTGGCTGCGCTGCGCACCTTCGTGCCGCAGGTGGTGGTGACGCATCCGCAGGCGCCGGCTGACAACCTTGCGCTGCTGGCGCTGCTGGGCGAACTGTTCGGTGACGCGCCCGGCGTGAAAGTTCGCGCACTGCAGCTTGCAAACGCCTTGCAGGCGCAACTCGCCGCCCTGGCGGCCCAACCCTGGCCGGCGCGCCGCGTCCTTTACCTCATCTGGCGCGAGCCGTGGATGACCGTGGCGCGCGACACCTATATCGCGCGCACCCTGGCCTGCGTTGGCTGGAACACGCTGCCGGAGGTGGTGGGTGGCGATGGCATGGCCACACCCGGCGCGGCGCGCTACCCGGTGTTCGGCTGGGATGCGCCCTGGCTGCGCGAGGTGGATCTGGTGCTGCTGTCGACCGAGCCTTACCGCTTCCAGCACCGCGATGTGGATGCGGCGCGCGCCCTGCTCGCGGCGCGTGGCCTGCACCCCGAGGTGCGCCTGATCGACGGCGAATGGTGCTCCTGGTATGGCAGCCGCGCCGCGCGCAGCCTGCCGCGGCTGGCTGCGCTCGCGGCGTTGATCAACCCGGCCTAGGAGACTGTCGGACTTTGCGGTCTTCCGGATGAAGACGCTATCCGAGACAATTGCTGCTGCACAACCGAGAGCCCGAGCCGATGAGCCGCTTCGTCCCTGTTGACCGAGACACCGCATATCTGTTGCCACCGTCGGTGGACGAATGGCTGCCCACTGATCACTTGGCGCGCTTCGTGGTCGAAGTCATCGAGCAGCTTGATCTGGGCGATCTGGCCCGACAGTACGCAGGCCGGGGCTCGGCGGCGCACCATCCGGCGGTGCTGCTGGGCCTGCTGATCTACGGCTACGCCAACGGCGTGCACTCCAGCCGCAAGATCGAGCGGGCGACCTACGACTCGGTGGCGTTCCGCTTTGTTGCGGCCAATACCCACCCCGATCACGACACGCTGGCGACGTTCCGCCGCCGCTTCTTGAAGGAGGTGGAGGCACTGTTCGTGCAGGTGCTGGTTCTGGCGCGCGAGATGAAGCTGCTCAAGCTCGGACACATCGCGCTGGATGGCACCAAGATCGACGCCAACGCCAGCAAGCACAAGGCCTTGTCGTGGGCTCATGCCAACAAGATCGAGGCGCAGCTGCGCCAGGAAGTACAAACGCTGCTGGCGCTGGCAGAGAACAGCGACCGCGCGACGGTACCCGACGGCATGGATGTGCCGGCGGAGATCGCCCTGCGTGCAGATCGCTTGAGCGCAATCGCGCAGGCCAAGGCCAAGATCGAGCAGCGCGCCAGCGAACGCCATCAGGTCGAGCAGCAGGAGTACGAGGCCAAGACCGCCAAGCGCCAAGCCCAGCGCGAGGCGGGCAAGAAGCCGCGCGGCAAGGACCCTGAGCCGCCAGAGGCCGGCCCCCGGAGCAGCGATCAGGTCAACCTCACGGATGAAGAGTCGCGCATCATGCCCGTGTCGGGTGGGGGCTTCGAGCAAAGCTACAACGCACAAGCCGGCGTGGACATCGCGACGATGATGGTGATCACCCAGCATGTGAGCCAGGCATCCAACGACAAGCGCGAAGTTGTGCCTACGCTGCAGCAGATCCAAGCGTTACCCGCGGTGCTGGGCGAGGTGCACACGCTCATCACGGACAACGGCTTCTTCAGCCAAGCCAACGTGATCGCGTGCAACGACGCGGGTATCGAGCCGCTGCTGGCGCTCAAGCGGGAGTCGCATCACACGCCGGTGATGGGGCGCTTTGCACCCGATGTGCCCGAGCCCCAGACGACGGATCCGCTCGTGCAGATGGCACACCGCCTGGGCACGCAAGCAGGCCGAGCCCTGTACGGCCTGCGCAAGCAGACAGTGGAGCCGGTGTTCGGCATCATCAAGCAAGTGATGGGTTGGCGCCAGATGAGCATGCGCGGGCTGGCCAAGGCACAAGGCGAATGGAGCTTGGTGACCATGGCTTGGAACATCAAGCGCATGCACGTCCTGCGAGCCGCGTGAGGGCAATAGTGCGCCCCGACCACGCCAAAACCGAGTCCCCAGGCCGCCCCATGTGCCCTCACAGTGTCTCGCCAACCATCGAGAGCGTTCGATCAGCGCGCCGCTGTCAAAAAAAACGCGTCGCACTGATCAATCGGATTCGCTCGGGTTCAAGTCCGACAGCCTCCTAGAGCCGCGAACGCGCGAACACGCTGCGCCGGCTCTGTGCCTTGGCTTGCCAGGCGAGCAGGGCGAAGCCGACGAGGGGGACGAGGATGTCGGTGCCGAGCATGGCGCCGACATTGCCCTGGGCATAGTCGTGCGCTTGCTGCAGTTGCACCCCATGGCCGATGGCCGCGCCCCAGAGGAAGGCCGCGGGGCCGAGCACGGCGGCGAGGCGTAAACCGAGGCCACCGAACGCGGCGAAAACCCCCACCAGGGCGAAGCCCAGGCTGGCCGTTCCCACCTCATACTGGAAGGGGCTGGGTGCCCAGCCGATCAAGCGCGCGGCCAGGTCGCCATAAAAGCTGTGGAACACGAAGTTGATGAAAAAACTCAGGCCCACCGAGCACAGCAGGAACCAGCGCAGAAAGGTGGAGGCAATGCGTTCAGGGGTACGCTCGCGCCGCGTGAGCGCGAGCGACGCCATGGCCAGCAGCACGCCGAGCAGCAGCAGGGTGAGCGGGAAATTGTCGAACGCGAGACGGATCAACGAGGCCATGGGCAGCACTCCGGTTCGATTGGTGATGGCCCTGGCAAGATGGAGCGCTGCAGATGCGGGCGCTGATGCAGTCTCGGGCCCGGGCTCCTGTGCAGGCGCAGGCTCACGCGCGGCCCCTGGGCGGCAGTGCGGCGAGGTCGTCGAGCGAGATGCCGGTGGCGGCTTCGAACACCCCGGCCTCGGACGGCTGCGCCGGGGTCTCGATGTCCACCCCGAGCGCGACGAGAAAACGCGACACCATGTTGTAGGTGGCGATCACGCCCACCAGCTCCACCACCTGCTGCGGCGGCATGGCGGCGCGGGCGGCGGCGAAATAGGCCTCGTTCACCTTCACCCGCCGGGTCATCTCGTAAGCAATCGCCAGGGTCACGCGCTGCGCCGGGGAGAACAGCACGGCGTCGTCCACCGCATGCGGCACATTGGCCAGGGCCGCGAGTTGTGTCGCGGTGCCGCCGGCGGCGAGAAACTCAGGCGCGTGATGGGCGAATTCGTACTGCGCATGATTGAGCAGGGCGACGGTGCAGATGGCGAGTTCGCGCAGCAGCGGATCGAGGTCGAGTTGCGTGCGCACGGCGCCGAGAAAGCCGTTCCAGCCGCGCGCGAAAGCCGGGCTGTGCAGCAACATGCGATCGAGGTTGAGCAGCTTGCCGCCGCGCCGCGCGCGAATGGCGTCCACCAGATCGGCCGGCTCGTCCAGGTCGACGGGGGTGTAGGCAATACGTGGCATGTCTGGGTCGCTCCTCGGGTTCGCATGCGTCAGGTTCGCACTACTGTAACGGCAGGTGCGCGCGACACCAAGCGGGAGCGCCCCGCCGCTTGCCGTCCAAAGCCCTGGTGGATGTCACACCACCGCTTGAACTTCGCCCCGCCACCCTCATGTGGTTTGGGTCGATGCCGGCGCCAGCCGCGCATCCGCCGTTCATGCAACCCGGAGTCGCCATGCTGATCGTCTGCCCTCATTGCAACAGCCTCAACCGCGTTCCGCCCGAGCGCGTGGCGCACGATCCGCAATGCGGAAGCTGCCATCAAGCCCTGTTCACCGGCGAGCCGCTGGAGTTGAGCGATGCCAACTTCGAGCGCTTCGTCAGCAAGAACGAGCTGCCGGTGATCGCCGATTTCTGGGCGCCCTGGTGCGGACCCTGCCGCCAGATGGCGCCGCAGTTCGAGCAGGCCGCCAAACTGCTCAAGGGCCGCGCCTTGCTGGTGAAGGTGAACTCGGACGATAACCCGCAGGCCTCGGTGCGTCACCGCATCCGCAGCATCCCGACGCTGCTGCTGTTCCGGGGCGGGCACGAGGCCAAGCGCCAGTCGGGCGTGATGCCGGCGCCGGAACTGGTGCGTTGGGCCGGTGTCTAGGCCCTAGAACGGGCACGCGGCATGTTGGCCGCGTGTTGTCGTTGTTCAACATGCACGCTCCTGCATGTTGCTTGCGCAAGACGAAATGTGCGTTCGCAACATTCAACATTGCGACTGTTTGATGCAGGTCAATTTCTTGACTCCGAGGCCCTCGACAATGGTTCCAGGGTAGACCTTCGCCTGCCCCCAACCCAGGGAAAGGAACCATCATGAAATCCTCAACACTTGGCGTTGCGCCTTATGTCTCTAGCGCGCCAGGATCGGTTTGGCGCCAAGCATGGCGCTCCATCGCGTTTGCTGTTCTGGCCCTGCTGGGCATCGGGCTGCTGAGCACGCCCGCACAGGCTGTGCCGGCCTTTGCCCGCCAGACCGGCCAGGCTTGCATTGCCTGCCACGTCGGTGGCTTCGGCCCACAACTGACGCCCTTTGGCCGTGCCTTCAAGCTCAGTGGCTACACGATGAGCGACGGCAAGGCTCACATCCCCTTGTCGGCGATGCTCGTGTCCTCGTTCACGCACACGACCGAGAATCAGACGCCCTTCTACAACGGCATGCATGGCAACGACAACTTCGTCGCCTTGCAACAAGCCTCCATTTTTCTCGCCGGGCGGCTGACCGACCACATCGGGATGATGGGGCAGGCCACCTATTCGCAGACGGCTGAGCCTTCCAACCTGGCGTGGGACAACACGGACATCCGCTACGCCCACAACTACACCTTGGGCAGCACCTCGGGGATCTTCGGCGTGTCCGTGAACAACAACCCGACCGTCTCGGACGTCTGGAACACGGTGCCCGCATGGCAGTACGGCTTCATGACCAGCCCGATCAGCGGCGGGGTTCCGTTCGCGCCGCTGATGGCGAGTTTGGGCGGTACCGTCCTGGGAACGACGGCCTATACGCTCATCGATAATCACTGGTATCTCGAGGGCGGCGCTTACCACGGACTGTCGAACAAATGGGGAAACTTGCTGCATACCGGGTCCTGGGGAGTCACGGGGTACGCGCCGTACCTGCGGGCGAATTACTCGACCACCGTGGGCCAAAGCACCTATGAGGGCGGGATCATCGGCATGAGCATGAAGCCGCCATCTTTGACCGGAAGCTCCGGCACGGATAGTGTGAACGATATCGGCATCGATGGGACTTACCAGTTCATCAACGGCGATACCCACAGCGTCACGGTCAACGGCTTGTACATGCAGGAGAGGACCAGTTACGACCAGTCCCTCGGCGCCTATCCGAGCGACACCGCGAAAACGCTGAACATGAATGTCGCTTATTGGATTCATAACACCTATGGCGCGACCATTCAATATTTCAACGTGAATGGCACGGCAGCCCTCGGATCAAACGTCCAAAGCAACGGCGTGGTCTGGGAGCTCGATTGGAACCCCTACGGACAAAGCTGGGCCAACCCGGAAAAGAATCTTCGATTGGGGCTTCAATACACCACCTACAACAAACTCAACGGGAGCAGCGTAGGCGCCAGCGCCAATAACAGTCTGTACATGTATCTGTGGTTTGCCATCTGAACGATGCGCTGCGCTGCCCGGGGCGGTTTCGACCATGAAAACCGGCGAAATGCTGGTGTCATTGTCGAATCGGTTGCGAAAACAACACGCCCTTGGCGACCCAATTTTGGTGCGTCGCACAATATTGATGGGAACGGCATCCAAGCCAACGACATGAACATGCTGACCGTCGATGTCTGGACTGCGATCCGGGGAATCGCTCAAGCCACTGCATCACACCGCAAACAAGGAAACCATCATGTCCTCCACCCCAAGCGAGTTGTATTACGCCCAGGCCTTCCACCACGGTGAACGCGAGCACCACAGCTACGTTGTGGCCATCGGTCACAAGGAGCAAGTGGAAGCGCTGGCTCGCGCCGAGCACGCCAGGCACTTCGGCGAATACGGCATCGCGCTTTATCAAGTTGAACTCGATGCTCCCCTCCAGGAGCGCCTTCATCTCGTGAACTATCTCGGCTCGAACATGGGGGAACGTTGGATCGACGGCCAGCAAGCCGACAGGCAGGCGGCCTGAAGACCGGCCGTTGAACCCCTGGACGGCGAACTCGCCGCCCAGGGGTTCAACGCATCATGCTCAGCGCGCGCGGCAGTGCCAGCGACAAGGCCGGCCAGTAGGTCACCAGGCCCAGGAAGCCCAGCATGGTGAGCAACCACGGCCAGACCGCGATGGTCAGTTCGGTGATGCCCATCTTGGCGATGCCGCTGGCCACGTACAGGTTCAACCCCACGGGCGGGTGGCACATGCCCACCTCCATGTTCACCACCATGATGATGCCGAAGTGAATGGGGTCGATGCCCAGCTTCATCGCCACCGGAAACAGGATGGGCGCCATGATCAGGGTGATGGACGAAGGCTCCATCACATTGCCCGCCACCAGCAGCAGCACGTTCACCAGCAGCAGGAAGGCGATGGGGCCGACGCCGGCATCCAGCAGCCATTGCGCCATGGTCTGCGGAATGTGCTCCGAAGTCATCAGGAACGAGAACAGAATGGCGTTGGTGATGATGTAGAGCAGCATCGCGCTCATATTCGCCGAGGCCAGCAGCACCCGCGGCACGTCGCGCAGGCGCATGTCCTTGTAGACGAACACGGCGATGATGAAGGCATACACCGCGCTCACCGCCGCCGCCTCGGTCGGCGTGAACAACCCGGTGTAGATGCCGCCCAGCACCAGCACGATGAGCAGCAAGCCCCACAGGCTTTCGCGCAAGGCCCGGGCTCGCGCGGCCCAAGTGGCGCGGGGGTTGCGCGGAAAGCCGCCACGCCACGCCCGCCACCAGGTGGTGAGGCCGAGCAAGAAGGCCAGCACCAGGCCCGGCACCACGCCGGCCATGAACAGCGCGCCCACCGAGGAGTTGGTGGAGACGGCGTACAGCACCATGACGATCGATGGTGGAATCAGGATGCCCAGCGCGCCCGAGGTCGTCACCACCCCGGCGCCGAAGCGCGGCGGGTAGCCGGCCTTGAGCATGGCCGGGATGAGGATGGAGCCGATGGCCACCACCGTGGCGGGGCTCGACCCCGACACCGCGGCGAACAGCGCGCAGGCCACCACCGCAGCCAGCCCAAGGCCGCCCGGCCAGTGCCCGACCATGCTGGTGGCGAAAGTGATCATGCGCCGCGCCACGCCGCCGTGGGTGAGGAAATTGCCGGCCAGGATGAAGAACGGAATCGCCATGATCTCGAAGCTCTCGATTCCGGTGAACAGCTTCATCGCCACCGCCTGGATCGGCACCTCCGTCATGGTGAACAGGAAGGTCAGGACCGTCAGGCCCAGCGCGATGGAGATGGGCATGCCGGTGAGCATGAGGGCGAGAAGCAGCCCGAAAATGATGGCGGCGGTCATGATGAGAGCCCCCACGGTGCCGCCTGCGCCTGCCCCCCGAGGGGGCGCTCGCCCGCCTCGTTGGTTTTGCCGCGACTCTGCGGCTGGCTCGGCGCCGTCTCGTCCAAGGTCCGCACGCGCGCATGCGGATGGATGTTGTCGGCCCCCGGCGCAATGTCCAGCGGCTCGTCCAGCCCCTCGACCTGTCCGGGGTCGTGGTGCGGCAATTCGCCGTCGCGGTTGAAGCGCCGGGCCACTTGCAGGAAGCGAAAGCACATCAGGCCCGAGCCGAGGGGAATCGCGAGATAGACGATCCACATCGGCCATTCCAGGTCGGACGAGACCTGCGAGGTATGGCCGATTTTCCACACCATGATGCCGCCCAGTGTGGCGATGACGCCTGTGAACAAAGCCCCAGCCAGCAGGCCGGACAGAATCATCGCCTTGCGCCGCGCGGGCGCCAGGCGGTTGACCAGCACGTCGACGCCGACATGGATGCCGGTGCGCACGCCGTAGGCCGCGCCGAACTTGGCCATCCACACGAACATGAAAATGCACAGCTCCTGCGCCCAGCTCAGGTTGATGCGCAGCAGCCAGTCTTGCAGGCCGGGAATGGGCATGCCGGCAACGTAGCGATGCACGACGGCGACGAAGATCAGCAGCGTGGCGGCCGCCATCAGTGCGGCGATCAGCGTTTCTTCAAGCCGGTCGAGCACGCGCCCGGCAAGGCTCGGGGGGTTCATGGAAAGACTCCGCAGGGATCGGAAAAACGAAGAAGCCCGCGCGCCCAAACCTGCGCCACGGGCTTCTTCGGGCAATCACGCGATCACAACTTGGCCGGATCGAACCCCGTGGCCTTGAACACCGCGTCCATCAGCGCCTTGGGCACGCGCGCCTGGGCCTCGGCATACACCGGTGTCATGGCTTTTTTCCACGCCAGCCGCTCGGCCGGGGTGAGCGCCAGCACCTGGCATTTGCCGGATTTGCGCACGGCTTCGGTGGCGTCTTCGTTGTCTTTGCGCGCCACGCTGTTGGCGAACTCGGTCGATTCTTTCATCGCCTGATCCAGCGTTTTGCGGATGTCCGCCGGCAGGCCTTCCCAGAACGGCTTGTTGACGATCACCGCATAGCCCAGATAGCCATGCTGGGTCTGGGTCATGAACTTCTGCACCTCGTAGAACTTCTGGGTGTAGAAGTTCGACGGCGGGTTTTCCGTGCCGTCCACCACGCCGGTCTGCAGCGCCTGGTACACCTCGGAGAAGGCCAGCACCTGCGGAATGGCGCCAATGGCGCGCATTTGCATTTCGAGTATCTTGCTCGACTGGATGCGCATCTTCAGGCCCTTGGCTTCCGCCGGGCTGCGCAGGGCCTTGTTCGCGCTCATGTCCTTGAAGCCGTTGTCCCAGTACGCCAGGCCGAGAATGCCCTTGCTGTCGAGTTTTTTCAGCAGCCCCTGGCCGATCGGCCCCTGGGTGATCTTGTGCAGATCCTCGTAGTTGTCGAAGATGTAAGGCAGGTCGAACAGCTCGAATTCCTTCGCTCCCAACGGCCCGAACTTGGCCAAGGAGGGCGCGAGCATCTGCACCGAGCCGAGCTGGAGCGCCTCCAGTTCTTCCTTGTCCTTGTAGAGCTGGCTGTTGGGATACACCTCGACCTTGACCCGCCCTTGCGTGCGTTCCTCGGCCAGCTTCTTGAAGTGTTCGGCCGCCGCGCCTTTGGGCGTGTTCGGCGCAACCACATGGCTGAACTTGATGACAATGGGTTGCTGCGCCCGCAGGATGGCAGGGGCGAACAGCAAGGGGGCGGCGGCAACGAGTTGGCGGCGTGTGAGGGGCATGATGGGTCTTGTGAACGTGTTGTTTCGAGTGGCAACAAAATGTTGCAATCGAAACTATACCGCCGCATGCAGTCGTTCTTGCCTGGCTGCGCCTCCGTGGTTTCCTACAGCAGGGAGTATTGTCCAAGCCTAGGATCTGTGCGCTTGCGTTTTGACGCATGGTGAGGATCGCCCATGCCCAGCGATATTGCGGTGGGGGCGGCACAATCGCGCCGCATTCGCCCATCGCACTTCGCCCATCGCACTTCGCACTTCGCACTTCGCACTTCGCCCATCGCACTTCGCACTTCGCACTTCGCACTTCGCACTTCGCACTTCGCGCCGACTGTCCCCATCCATCACACGCCGCCATGTCCACGCCTGCCAACAGCATCAGCAACGCCCACGCGCCGCCTCTCTCCTGGATCACGGCCCTGGGCTGGGCTGGAGTCATCCCCTTCGCCGCCTTCGCTGCGACCTCCTGGGCCAGCCCGGCCGATGCCTTGATGCAGCCCTTCGCCCTCGGCCTGCTCAGCGCCTATGCAGCGCTGGCGCTGAGTTTCCTCGGAGCCGTGCATTGGGGTGTGGTGCTGGCACGGCCGCTGCGTGACGCGCCCCTGCAACGCCTGGCGCTGCTGTGGGGCGTGGCCCCAAGCCTGCTGGCGCTGGGCTGCCTGGTGATGCCGCGTGCCTGGGGCCTGCTGGCGCTCGCTCTGGTGGTTTTGCTGGCGCGCGCCATGGACGGCCTGCTCTGGCCCGGCTACGCCCGCGCCGCGCAGGACGCAGGCTGGCCGGATGCCGCACGCTGGACCCGGCTTGCGGCCGATTGGCTGCGCTTGCGCACGCGTCTGACGGCGGTCGTGGTGCTGTGCCTGGCGGCCGGTTGGGCCTCGGCGCATTTCCGCGCGTAGAGCCGGCCGGGTTCGAGGTGCCAGGGCGGCGGCGATCAACGCGACGCGGCGGCTGCGGGCAGCTGACGAGCGGAGCTATCCGGATGGCCCCGCGCAGCAGCCGGGCCAGGCGACGACGTGACGACCCGTTGAGCGCAGTCGGGAACGCGTTGCGACCGTTCACGCGCGCAGTTCGGCCACTGCCGAGGCGTAGGCCTTCCAGAACGCGGCGTCCAGCGCATGGGCGAAGTTCAGGCGCATGCGGCTGCTGGGTTCGGCCTGCGGGTCGAACAAGCGGCCCGGAGCGAGCAGATAACCCTGATCGAGCAGGCGCTGGGCCAGACGGTCGGCGTCCACGCCCGTGTCCACCCAGCCGAACATGCCTTGCGCCGGAGCCTCGAAACGGCAGCCCTGCGCCAGCGCCTGACGCACCGCCTGCTTGCGCGCAGTACCCAGGCGTTCGCGCAGTTGCTGCGCCTGGCGCCGCAGCACGCCTTGCTGCAGCAGCATCGCCAGGCTGCGCTCGGTCAGCGCCGGCGAGGTGAGGTTGCTCAGCAGCTTCTGGTCGGTCAGGCGCTCGATGCGCTCGCGCGAGGCCGCCACATAACCCACCCGCCAACCCGGCGCCAGCAGCTTGGAAAAGCCGCTGATGAACAGGGTGTGATCGAGCGCGTCCATCGCCGTCAGCAAGGGCGATGGCTGTTCGCTCAAAGGGCCGTAGACATCGTCTTCGACGATAAAGAAGCCATGCTCGTGCGCCAACTGCAGCAAGCGGTGCGCGTTGGCCGCGCTCAGGCCGTGGCCGGTGGGGTTGTGCAGCCGGCTGACGACCACCATGAGCTTCGGGCGCCGCGTGCGTGCCCAATGCGCCACCCGCTCCAGATCGGGTCCGTCGGCGCCGCGCGGCACCGGCAGCGGGTCGAGGCCGCATTGGGCGAGCTGGGCGAACTGCGCCGACCAGCCCGGCTGCTCCACCAGCACCGCGTCGCCCGGCCGGGTGAAGGCACGCGCGATCAGGTCCAGCGCCTGGGTCGCGCCCAGACAGGTGAGCAGTTGCTCCGGCCGGGCGCGAATGTCCATTTGCGCCAATTGCTGCGCCAGCGCGTCGCGCAGCGCCGGGTCGCCTAGCGGGTGGCCGTAGTGCAGGCTGACGCTTTCCAGCTCACGCTCCCGCAGCACACGGCGCACGGCCTGGGCCAGCGCCGGGGTGTGCAACCAATCCGGCGGCAAGGTGCCGGCGCCCGGCATGCCGCGCAAGCCCGGGGAACCCGCGGCATGCATTTGCGCGAACATGCCGCGCATCAGCGCCGTGGCGTGAGTGGGCAGGGGCGCGGCGGCGGCCGAAGTGGCGGACTGCCGGGGCGCCTGCCGCGTGGCGCGCACGAAAAAACCGCGCTTCGGCCTGGCTTCGACCAAGCCCTGGGCCTGCAACAAGTCATAGGCCGCAACCACCGTCTGCGGGCTCACCTGGTGTTGCTGGGCGCAGGCGCGCACCGAGGGCAGCCGGCTGCCCGCCGCCAGCAACTGCGCCTGGATTTGCTGGGCGAAGCGCGCGGCGATGCACGTCTGCAGGTTCTGCCCGGCGTGCAAGGGGCTGGTCGCAAGGAACGGAAAAGAGGTTTCTGTCATGGTGATCCAACCTATACAGATTGATCAACTGAAAGCCAAAGTGTATGGTTTCTGTATGGGTGACGCGCTTAGGCTGTGAACATGATCAGACCCATCGACCCATCGGCCGACCCGGCAGCAAAACCCGCGCCAGCAGGCCAGAGCACCGGCCCGCCGCCTGGCTCGCTGGCGCACGGCTCGGGCGCGCAGGCGGTCGCGCCTGTCCCCGGCCGCGCCTGGCTCCTGGGCCTGCTGGGGACGGCGCTCTTCGCCCTGAGCTTGCCGGCCACGCGCCTGGCGGTGGGCTCGCCGGCAGCGCCGGAGCTTGCACCGCTGTTCGTGGCGCTGGCGCGTGCCGCCCTGGCCGGTTTGCTGGCGGCGTGCTGGCTGGCGTGGCGCAGGACGCCCTGGCCGCCGCGCCGGCTGTGGCTGGCCATCGGCTCGGTGGCGGCGGGCGTGGTGTTCGGTTTTCCGCTGCTGACCAGCCTGGCGTTGCGCCAAGTCGATGCGGTGCACGCTTCGCTGATGCTGGGTCTGCTGCCTTTGGCGACGGCAGCCATCGGCGCCATGCTGGCGCGGCAACGGCCGAGCGCCGCCTTCTGGCTCTGGGCCGCAGGCGGCAGTGCGCTGGTGTGCGCCTACGCCTTGCGTCAGGGTGGTCACGCGCATCCCGGCGCGCCGGGTCTGGGCCTGCATCTTCAAGCGGCCGATGCCTTGCTCGGACTGGCGATGCTGGCAGGCGGCTGGGGCTATGCGCGAGGCGCGCTGCTGGCGCGGCAGTTGCCGCCCGAGCAAGTCATCAGCTGGGCGGTGGTGTTCAGCCTGCCCATCACCCTGCCCGCCGCGTGCTGGCTGTGGCCGCAGCACGCGGCGGCGATCGCGCCGGCGGCTTGGGGCGCACTGGCCTATCTCGGCATCGTCTCGATGTGGCTGGGTTTTTTCGCCTGGTACCGCGCACTGGCCCTGGGCGGCACGGTGCGCATGTCGCAGGTGCAGTTGCTGCAACCGTTTTTGTCCATGCTCGCCGCCGGCCTGTTGCTCGGTGAACGGCTGGACGCCACCACCCTGCTGTTCGCCCTGGCCGTGATGGCCACTGTGCTGGCGGGGCGGCGGGCGCGGGTGCATCCCGCAGCGGCTGCAGTGGCCACAGCGGATGAGGCCGCAGCAACGTTCGCCACGCCAGCCACCCCGGGGGCTGCGGCGCCCATGCCTCCAACCCTCGCCAAGCCCAACTCCACCCTCAACACCAAGGACGCCGTTCGATGATGCCTCCATCCTCCCAATCCAAGCTCCCGCCCCTGGCGCAGCGTGCCGAGCGGCTGCGCTCCTCGGCCATACGCGATCTGCTGCATCTGGCAGGACGCGCCGACGTGGTGTCGCTGGCCGGCGGCCTGCCCGACGCCGCCAGCTTCCCCGCCGAGGCCTTGCGCGAAGCCGCCGACCGCGTGCTGCGCGAGCGCCCGCGAGCCGCGCTGCAGTACGGCCCCACCGAGGGCATCGCGCCGCTGCGCGAATGGGTGGCGGCGTATCTGCGCACCCAGGGCATGGACTTCACGCCGGCGCAAGTGCTCATCACCAGCGGCTCGCAGCAAGGCCTGGACCTGCTCGGCAAGGTGCTGATCGACGCCGGCAGCCCGGTGCTGGTCGAGCGCCCCAGTTACCTCGGCGCACTGCAAGCCTTCGCGCTGTACGGCCCGCACCTGGTGGGCATCGAGGCGGACGACGACGGCCCCTTGCCCGAGCAACTCGCCGCCGCCTTGCCCGGGGCGCGCATGGCGTATCTGCAGCCGCGCTTCTCCAACCCCGCCGGGCGCAGCATCGCCCCCGCGCGTGCCGACGCCCTGGCTGCGCAACTCGCCGCGTCCAACGCCTGGCTGGTGGAGGACGACCCCTATGGCGAGCTGTGGTTCGACACCCCGCCCGCGCCCGGCCTGATCGCGCGCGGCGTGGCCCAGGGCGCGCACCTCGGCACCTTCTCCAAGGTGCTCGCGCCCGGCCTGCGGCTGGCCTGGGTCGCCGGGCCGCAGCTGCTGATCGACAAGCTCGCGCAAGCGAAGCAGGCGGCCGATCTGCAGACCGCCAGCTTCAACCAATGGGTGCTGCTGGAAGCGCTGCATGCCGGCGTGGTCGAGCGCGGCCTGCCGGGCCTGCGCCAGATCTACCGCGCGCGGCGCGACGCCATGCTCCAAGCCCTGGCCGACCACATGCCCGCGGGTGTGAGCTGGACCCGGCCCGCAGGCGGCCTGTTCGTCTGGCTCACCCTGCCCGCCGGCATGGACGCTGCGAGCCTGCTGCCACAGGCCGTGGCGCGCGGCGTGGCCTATGTGCCGGGTGAAACCTTCAACGTCGGCGCCGCCGCGCCCAACACCTTGCGCCTGTCGTTCTCCAATGTCGAGGCTGGCATCATGCAAGACGCCGTCGCCCGGCTCGGCGCTTTGTTCGGCGAAGCGCCGCAGGCGGAACAGACCCGCTCTGTCCCTGCGCCGCCGCTGATCCGCACGACCTGAAAGCCACGCCATGAACCTGCCATTCGTGCAGCTCGATGTGTTCGCACCCGCGCCCTTCAGCGGCAACCCCTTGGCCGTGGTGTTCGACGCCGACGCGCTGGACAGCGCCCGCATGCAGGCCATCGCCGCCTGGCTGGGTTTGTCCGAAACCACTTTCGTGCTGCGCCCCACCGAAACCGGCGCCGACTACCGGCTGCGCATCTTCACCCCCGGTGGCGAGCTGCCCTTCGCCGGCCATCCGACCCTGGGCACCTGCGCCGCCTGGCTGCAGCGCGGCGGTGTGCCCGCCCGGGCCGATGTGGTGATGCAGCAATCCGCCATCGGCCTGGTGCCGGTGAAGCGCAGCGGCTTGACGACCGCCACGACGGTCCAGCGCCTGGCCTTCGCCGCGCCACCGATGCGCCCCGAGGCGGTGGAACCAGGCCTGCTCGGCCAGGTCTGCACCGCCCTCGGTCTGGCACCCGCCGACGTGCGCGCCAGCGCCTGGCTGGACAACGGCCCGCGCTGGCTCGCGCTTTGGCTGGACGCGGCGAGCACCGTGCTGCAACTCGAACCCGACCACGCCGCGCTCAGGCGCCTGCGCGTCAAAGTCGGCGTGGCCGCGCCGCAAGCGCCGGGCCATGAAACGGCCATTGAAGTGCGCGCCTTCGCCTCGCCTGTGGGCGTGCCCGAAGACCCCGTCACCGGCAGCCTCAACGCCAGTCTGGCGCAGTGGCTGATCGGCAACGGCGAGCGACCGGCGCAATACGTGGCCGCGCAAGGCACGCGCCTGGGCCGCAGCGGCCGCGTGCACATCGCGCAGGACGCACAAGGCCAGGTCTGGGTCGGCGGCGATGCGCGCGCGGTGCTGCAGGGGCAAATCGACGTCGGCGCGCTCTGAAGCCCGCCACGCCGAAAGCCCAGCGCCCAGCGCAATGACCGATTTCGATTGGCCCCTCAATCGCTTGAACGGCTGCGCGCGGTGCGTGATCCGAACACGCTTTGCGACACGGCGGCTTGGGCTCGGGCGCCTGTGGCGGCACATTTTGCTGCTCCTGAGCGCGCCGGGCTATAAGATGCGGGGTCGGAGCTTTCATGGCACCGCTGTGCCGACCAGCACACAGAACGCGCGCCTGCCGCCGCAAGCCGGGTGCGCCCCCCCTCAAGCAATCGATGGAGTTTGAAACATGGCAACTGCAAAACCGGCCGCAGCCAAGACGGCGGCCCCCGCCAAGCGCGCACCCAACCCCGCGTTCATGAAGCCGCTGACCCCCAGCCCGCAACTGGCTGCCGTGGTGGGCGCCGCGCCGCTGCCGCGCACCGAGGTGGTGAAGAAGGTCTGGGCGCACATCAAGGCCGCCAACCTGCAGGACCCGGCCAACAAACGCATGATCAATGCCGACGCCAAGCTCAAGGCCGTGTTCGGCAAGCCCCAGGTCACGATGTTCGAAATGACCAAGCTGCTCAACGCCCATCTGAAGTAAGCGTAAGCGACAAGCCGGCGCGAGGGTGTCATGGCCTGAGCGCCGGCAAAACACCTTCGCGCCCTTCGTGGCGAAGCAAACAGCCGACACCGGCCTCGCTCGGTGCCGGCTGTTTGCTTTCAGCGCCACCTGCTCCTGTTTCCGCATCACCATGCCAGCCTTTTGCAAGCCCCGACTTCGCTGCATTCCCTGGCTCTTCATGGCCCTGCTGCTGGCCGCCGCCGGCCCGGCGCAGGCCGAGGACAGGTCTCGAGCCCAGAGGCCGCAGCCCGCGTCGCAAGACGTGCGCGCCGCCACCTCGGTGGGCTTCTCGCCCGACGGCAGCGCCGAACGCCTGGTGCTCGCCACCATTGCCGGCGCGCGCCACAGCATCCAGCTTGCGGCCTACAGCTTCACGGCGTCAGCGGTGGCCAAGGCGCTGATCGCGGCCCACAAGCGCGGCGTGAACGTGCGCGTGCTGCTGGACTGGAAAGCCAACTTCGAGGACGACCGGCGCTACGCCCGTCATGCCATCAACGCCCTGTTGTTGGCCGGCGTCGCGGTGCGCTCGATCGACGTCTATCCCATCTTCCACGACAAGTTCATGGTGATCGACGGCCGCAGCGTGCAGACCGGCAGCTACAACTACAGCGTGTCCGCCGCGCGCTACAACGCCGAGAACGTGCTTGTCGTGTGGAACGACCCGGCGCTGGCCAGCGCCTACGCTCACAACTGGGACGCCAACTGGCGGCTTGGGCGCGCGGCCGAGCAGCGGTATTGAGCGCCCCCAGGGTCGGCTCGCCGACCCGCCCCCGTGGGGTCAAGGAAATTTGGGGCGGCCCTGCGTTTCCTTGGGAGCGCACCCAGGCGTTGCGTCGTCTCGACGCCGGCGAACTTTCCGCAGGCCCGATCCTCAAACATCCAGCGCCCGCAGCACTGAGCAAAACTTCGAGTGGCGCCTAAAATCGCATGATCAAAGGCGCAGATGCGCAAGGTGAACCCGTAATGCAAGCATCGTTGAAAAAATGGACGGCCCTGGTGGTGTTGGTGGCCGTGGCCCTGGCCGGTTATCTGACCTGGAATGCGATCGCTCGCGACCCGAAGGCGCCCGAGGTGAGCTACACCTTGCTCGACGGCAAGACCCTCACCTCGCAAAACCTGCTCGGCAAAGTGGTGCTGGTGAACTTCTGGGCCACGAGTTGCACCACTTGCGTCAGCGAGATGCCGCATATGGTGCAAACCTATGACCAGTTTGCGCCCAAGGGCTTCGAGTTGGTCGCCGTGTCGATGAATTACGACCGGCCCGACTATGTGAAAACCTTCGCCACCGCCGGCCCCTTGGGCGCGCTGCCGTTCCCGGTGGCGATGGACACCAGCGGCAATATCGCCAAAGCTTTCCACGATGTGCGCCTCACCCCCACCAGCTTCCTGATCGACAAGTCCGGCCATATCGTGAAACAGTACGTCGGGCCGCCGAATTTCGCCGAACTGCACGGCCTGATCAGCCGACTGCTGGCACAGCAGGCCTGACGCAGGCCGCTTGACGGTGGGTTGACAAGTCCGGGACGCCGCTCCGGTCACTCGGGAAAACCCCGAGATGGCGTTACGATAGATGAATGGACCATTCCATCCCCCATCGCGATGCTGCTGCGGACGCAGCAACATCGCGACATTTGGCGGAGCGCACCGCCTCAGGGGGCTTTGCCAGTCTTCATCTTCAGTCCGGCCTCAGAGCCGACCCGCAGATGCTGGAGCGAGCCATGGCGCGGGCACCGCAGGCGCTGCCCGGCGAGATACGCTTGCGCCAACTCGGCCTGCAGGCTTATGTGCCCACCTGGGATGCGATGCGCGCTTTCACCGCCACGCGCCTGACCACGACGCCCGATGAAATCTGGCTGGTCGAACACCAGCCCGTCTACACCCTGGGCCAGACTGGCCAGGCCCAGCATGTGCTGGATGCGCACGGCATCGACGTGGTGCTAACCGACCGTGGTGGACAGGTCACTTACCACGGCCCTGGCCAGGCGGTGGTCTATGTGCTGATGGACCTGCGCCGCCGGCACTGGATGGTGCGCGAGACCGTGCATCGCCTGGAAGAAGCCGTGATTCGCACCCTGGCGCGCCTGGGCGTGGTGGGCGTGCGGCGCCCCGGCGCACCCGGCATCTACCTGGGCGCCCCCCATCCCCGTGCCGGCGCCAAGATTTCCGCGCTCGGCCTGAAGGTGCGCAATGGCTGCACCTATCATGGCGTCGCCATCAATGTCGACATGGACCTCACCCCCTTTGCCGGCATCAACCCCTGCGGATTTTCCGGGCTCGACGTGGTGGATCTGGCCCAACTCGGCGTGCACACCCGGGCCGATGCGGTGGGCATGTGCTTCGCCACCGAACTGGCGATGCTGGCCGACACCACACCCAACACGCCACCGCAGGCATGAACCTCAGACCCCATTGCCCATGAACGCACCGCTCGACCCAAGCTCCGAAGCCGCACCGGGCAACGCCCACATGGCCATGCCAGCTTCGGCGGACGCCTCGGTCAAACAAAAGGGCCAGTCCAAAACCGCGCGCATTCCGATCAAGATCGTGGCCGAAGGCCCGGCGCTGAAAAAGCCGGACTGGATTCGCGTCAAGGCTGCCGCGCCTTCGTCGCGTTTCTACGAAATCAAGAGCCTACTGCGCGAGCAGAAGCTGGTCACGGTGTGCGAGGAGGCTTCCTGCCCGAACATCGGCGAATGCTTCGGTCACGGCACCGCCACCTTCATGATCATGGGCGACAAGTGCACCCGCCGCTGCCCGTTTTGCGACGTCGGACACGGCCGCCCCGACCCGCTCGATGCCGACGAGCCGCGCAATCTGGCCCAGGCCATCGCCGCACTCAAGCTGCGCTATGTGGTGGTCACCAGTGTCGACCGTGACGACTTGCGTGACGGCGGCGCGCAGCATTTCGTCGACTGCATCCGCGCCACGCGCGAGCTGTCGCCCGCCACGCAGATCGAAGTGCTGGTGCCCGACTTCCGCGGCCGGCTCGACAAGGCGCTCGACGTGTTCGCCGCCGGCCTGCCGGACGTGATGAATCACAACCTGGAAACCGTGCCGCGCCTCTACAAGCAGGCCCGCCCCGGTGCCGACTACGCCCACTCGCTCAAGCTGCTGGCTGATTTCAAACTCCGCCACCCCGGCATCCCCACCAAGAGCGGGCTGATGGTGGGCCTGGGCGAAACCGACGATGAAATCCTGGAGGTGATGCGCGATATGCGTGCCCACCACATCGACCTGCTCACCATCGGCCAATACCTCGCGCCCTCGGGCCACCACCTGCCGGTGGCGCGCTACGTGCCACCCGAGACCTTTGCCATGTTCGAGCGCGAGGCACGCGCCATGGGCTTCACCCACGCCGCCGTCGGCCCGCTGGTACGCTCGAGCTATCACGCCGACCAACAAGCCCGCGACGGCGGCTTCTTCAACGGCTGATTTTCACAACCCCACCAGGACTCACATTGGCCAAGCCGAATTACTCCTACGAAAAACGCCAGAAGGAACTCGCCAAGCAACGCAAGAAGCAAGAGAAGCTGCAGCGCCGGGCGCACAAGCCGGATGGCTCGCCCGACGCCCCCCAGGGGCAAGACGCTGAATCGACCAGCAGCGGCGCAGCCGACAATGGCTCTACCCCGAGCCCTTTGGAACCCGGGCCTTCGGCCTGACGCTGTCACGCCGCTGACCGCGGTTAGCGTGTCGGCACGCATAGCCCGGCTCTGCCTTCAGCCGAGTTCTTCATACAGCGGCAGGGTGAGGAATTCGATGAAATCCTTGCCCGTGACCATGCGCTCGAAAATCTGCGCCGCCTTGTCGAACTGGCCTTCGGCGCCGCTGGCCTTGACTTTGGCCAACTCTTCGGGAATCAGTCCGCGCACCAGTTCCGCCGTGACCTTGCGGCCATCGGCCAACACGCCCTTGGGGCTTTGAATCCACTGCCACACCTGGCTGCGGGAGATTTCGGCGGTCGCCGCGTCTTCCATCAGGTTGTGGATGGGCACTGCGCCGCTGCCCGACAGCCAGGCGCCGAGGTAATGGATGCCGACATTGATGTTGTTGCGCAGACCCGCTTCGGTAATGGGCGTCTCGGGCCGGAAGTCCAGCAGATCGGCAGCGGCAACAACCACATCGTCGCGGGTCTTGCCGATCTGGTTGGGCTTGTCGCCGAGCACGGCGACGAATTCTTCCATCGCCGACGCCACCAGTCCGGGATGGGCGACCCAGCCGCCGTCGTAGCCGTCGGTGGCGTCGCGGCGCTTGTCCAGGCGTATGCCTTCCATCGCCTTGGCGTTTTTCTCCGGGTCGTTCTTGATGGGAATGAGCGCGCTCATGCCGCCGATGGCGGGTGCGCGCCGTTTGTGGCAGGTCTTGAGCAGCAGCAGGGCGTAAGCGCGCATGAACGGCACGTTCATGGTGATCTGACCGCGCTCGGCGAGGCAGAAGTCACGGTCCACCTTGAACTTCTTGATGGCGCTGAAGATGTAGTCCCAGCGCCCGGCGTTCAAGCCGGCGCTGTGCTCGCGCAGTTCGTACAGAATTTCGTCCATCTCGAAGGCGGCAAGAATGGTTTCCACCAGCACCGTGGCCTTGATCGTGCCTTGCGCAAGGCCCAGCTCGTTTTGCGCCAGCACGAACACGTCGTTCCACAGCCGCGCCTCCAGATGGTTTTCCATTTTCGGCAAATAAAAGAACGGACCGGCGCCGCGCGCGATCAGTTCCTTCGCGTTGTGGAACAAGAACAGGCCGCAGTCGAACAGTCCGCCGCTCACCCGCTGGCCGTCCACCAGCATGTGCTTTTCGTCCAGATGCCAGCCCCGCGGGCGCACCTGCAGGGTGGCGACGGTGTCGTTCAGTTTGTAGGTCTTGCCGTTCTGCTCCAGCACGATGCGACGGCGGATGGCTTCGCTCAGATTGATCTGACCCTGGATCTGGTTGTCCCAGTTCGGCGTGTTGGCGTCTTCGAAATCGGCCATATAGCTGTCGGCGCCTGAATTGAAGGCGTTGATGACCATCTTGCGATCGACCGGGCCGGTGATTTCCACCCGGCGGCGCTCCAGCGCGGGGGGGAGGGGAGCGATGGTCCAGCCGCCCTCGCGGATGGCGCGGGTTTCAGGCAGAAAATCGGGCCTTTCGCCAGCATCCAGACGGGCAGTACGCACCCTGCGCGCGCTCAGCAATTCCTGGCGACGTGGCTCGAAGGCGCGGTGCAATTGGGCGACGAAAGCCAGTGCCTCGGGGCTGAGCACGGCGTCGAAGGCCGGGTTGTGTGGGGCGTTGATACGGATGCCCTGGGGCAGATCATTGGCTTTCATGCGAATCTCCTGGGGTTTTGGTCACGAGTTTTATGTTGCGGCGCGGAATGCCGGAATGCCTGTCATTTTGCAAGCCCAAAAGGGCGAGACCAGCTGAAACGCGGGGCGGGACAGACCTCTTGCGACGCCGCTATGTTGCATTGCAAAGTGTAAGGTGAATTGGCGCAAATGCCAGCCTTGTCCAACGTGGAATGAGCCTGAGCGAGGCGCGTCTTTCCATCGAGGGATGAGCCTGAAGGCGGGTTCGGGTCTGAGTTTCAAGCGGGTTGATCATCCACAGGATGGTGATCAACATGGACGACACGCGACTGACCACAATCGCGCAACTCGAGCAATTTCTCAGCGCCAATGCACAAGTTGCGTTTTCACCGCACGGCGACGATGCGCAGCGCTACGCCCACATCAGTCGGGTTCTGCGGCGGCTTGACTACCCCCGACGCACCAAGTGTGAACGCGGGGTGGTGCTGGCCTATTTGCGTCACACCAGCGGTTACAGCCGCGCGCAACTCACGCGCCTGGTGCGCCGGTGGCAGGCCAACCGCCTGGCCGCAGAGCCGCTGGTCAAGCGTTACGGCGCCCCGGCAGCCCCCTTTGCCCGCAAGTTCACGCCCGGCGATGTGACGCTGCTCGTGGAGATGGACCGCGCCCATGAGGATGTCTGCGGCCCGGCCATCGCGCACCTGCTGCAGCGGGCCTACCACGTCTATGGCGACGCGCGCTATGCCCGCCTGGCCACGCTGTCAGTCTCGCACCTGTACAACCTGCGCAAGAGCGCTGGCTACCGCGCCCAGCGCCTGCATGTCACCAAGACCCGCCCGGTGAACAACCCCATTGGCACGCGGCGCGCACCGCAACCCCAGGGACGCGCAGGCTTTGTGCGCATCGATACCGTGCACCAGGGCGACCAGGACGGCATCAAGGGGGTGTATCACATCACCTGCGTGGATGCGGTCAGCCAATGGCAGGTGCAGGCTTGCGTGCAGGGCATCAGCGAGGCGTATCTGTTGCCCGTGCTGGCCCTGGTCATCGCCCAGTTTCCTTTCGAGATCGCAGGCTTTCATTCGGACAACGGCTCGGAATACATCAACGCCCGCGTGACCAAGATGCTGGAGAAGCTGCGGATCGAGCAGACCAAGTCCCGCTCCCGCCACAGCAACGATAACGCGCTGGCCGAGAGCAAGAACGCCAGCGTGGTGCGCAAACACATGGGGTACAGCCACATCCCGCAGCAGTATGCCCAGAGGATCAATGCCTTCTACCAAACGGTCTTCAACCCTTGGCTCAATGGGCATCGTCCGTGCTTGTTTGCCACGGAGATCACCAGCCCCAAGGGCAAGATCGTCAAGCGCTACGCCCACGCCGATGTGAAGACGCCCCTGGCTTGCCTGGCGCAGCTCAGTGCGCAGGGCTTGGTGCGCTTCAAGGCAGGCATCACGCTAGACGCTTTGCAGGCTCAGGCGGCTGCGCAAACCGATCTGGCCGCCGCTCAGGCCATGCAGCAGGCCAAGGCGGCGCTCTTTGCGCGGTTCAACGCGCCACGGCAACAGGCCTGACAGGGGGCCACTCTGCGCCGCGGGGAACGGATCCATCCCAACCCGCTCAGATCCAAACAGAAAAGACGGCGCGCGTGGGCAGTGCTTGCAGCAAGACTGGAGGGGGGCCTCCGGCGGCCTGGCAGGGGCCTTCCAATCAAAGGTCCAAGCCACAACCCAACCCTCTTTACACTGACCCTTTCAACTTCGATCAACCCGACTTCAAAGAACCCAACTCAACCTGGCTTCAGGCTCATTCCTGAATTAGAAAATGCCAGAGTCATGGCGTAAGTCACTATTGACTTGAATGGTGGTAATGAGGCTGAATATGCGCATTAGTACCCAACTCAAGCACAATGCCGGCCAAGTTTGGGCGGGCTCAGGGGGCAGACATGGACCGACTCAAGCAGATTGAAACCTTCGTCGCCGTGGCCGGCCGCGGCAGTCTCACGGCGGCGGCCAACGCCGAGGGCGTGGCTCCAGCCATCATCGGGCGGCGCATCGACGCGCTGGAAGCACGTCTCGGGGTCAAGCTCCTGGTGCGGACCACGCGGCGCATCAGCCTCACGCACGAGGGCGTGGCCTTTCTGGAAGATTGCCAGCGCCTGCTGGCCGATCTGCAAAGCGCCGAGGCCAGCGTCACCGCGGGCGGGGTCAAAGCCAGCGGACATTTGCGCATCACCGCCCCGGCCGGCTTTGGCCGCAAGCATGTGGCGCCGCTGGTGCCCGAATTCCGGCAGCGCAACCCGGACGTCACCCTGTCGCTGGACCTCACCGACCGCCTCGTCGATCTGGTCAACGAAGGCTACGACTGCGCCGTGCGCGTCGGCGCGCTGGCCGACTCCAGCCTGGTGAGCGTGCGCCTGGGGGAAAGCCGCCGCGCCTGCGTGGCGTCGCCTGCCTACATTCGCCGCTTCGGCGCGCCGCAATCGCCGCAGGACTTGCAGCGCCACCGCTGCCTGACCTATTCCAGCGTGGCCAGCCAGCCACGCGGCTGGGTGTTCCAGCAAGCCGGCGAGTCTCTGCACCTGCGCCTGAGCGGCCCACTCGACTGCACCGACGGCGCCGTGCTGCACCAGTGGTGCATCGAAGGCCACGGCTTGGCCTGGCGCTCGATGTGGGAGGTCGGCGAAGAACTGGCCACGGGCGGCCTGGTGGAGGTGCTGGCCGACTACGCCGCGCCGCCCGTCGGCATTCATGTCGTGTTCGCCCAGCGCAAACACATGCCCTTGCGCCAGCGTCTGTGGATCGACTACCTGAAAGAGTGCTTCGCCAACCCCGCGCTCTGGCCCTGGTCGCGCACGGAATCGGCCAGCGCGCTGGCCGAGCCGGCTTGAGGCGCCGGCTGCACCGCCGTTACAGCCGCACACAGCCAGGCGCGAACGCGTTGCCGATAATCGTGGCATCACCGACACGCCCTTTCCCGTCCCTTCCCGCCCCATGTTCGGCCTGGCCGTCTCCTTCGTTTCCTATCCTTTTGCCGTCTGGTGGCTCAAGCGCCTGTTCGAGAACATCGGCCTGGAAACCAACACCAAGTTTCTGATTTTCTTGTTGGCCAGCGTGGTGTCCTGGGTGGCGGGCACGGCGGCCGCGCATCTCTGAGCCCGGAGCGCCGCAGCGCTCCAGAATTGCCCAGAGGCGGTCCGGGTTCGCCCCCGATTCCTCCCTCCGCAGGCTCAGGCCGCGGCGCCCGGCACGCGGCGGGGCAGCGCGGCTTGCGCCGCGAGATACAGGGCGAAGCTGAGCGAGGCGATCCAGGTGCTGGCCGGATAGCCGATGTAGTACGCAGCCGCCAGGCCTGCCCAGGTGAGCAGCAGCCCGAACACCATGGCCAGCAGCACGCCCCGCGCCATGCCGCGCGCCAAGGCCTGAGCCGCCGCTGCGGGGCCGATGAGGAAGGCAAAGATGAGCAGCGCGCCGATCACCGGCACGGCGATGGCCACCACCGCCGCCACCAGGGCGACGAACAGCAAGTCGAGCGCGCGCACCGGCACACCGCGCGCCCGCGCCGCTTCGGGGTTGAGGCTGGCGAAGGCCAGCGGCCGGTAGATGGCCGCAAGCGCCGACAGGCAAGCCAGCGCCACCGCCAGCGACAGCCCGGCTTGAGCCGCCGTGATGCCGACGATGCTGCCGAACAGGATGCTCATGGCCGCCTGGGCGTTGGCGGTGTAGAGGTTGAGGAACAGCACGCCCAGACCGAGCGCGAACATCAACACCATGCCGATGCCGATGTCGCGCTCACGCAGCCGGCTGCCGGCCAGCGCCAGGGCGAAGCCCGCCGCCAGGGTGAAGCCGAACAGGCCGAGGTAGGGGCTGACACCCAGCAGAATGGCGCCCGCCGCGCCGGTGAAGCCGACATGCGACAGCGCATGCGCCGCAAACGCCTGGCGCCGCAAGGTGACGAAATAGCCCACCGCGGCGCAGGCCACGGCAATGCTGCTGCCGGCCAGCAGGGCGTGGCGCATGAAGCCGTATTCCAGGCCGAGGATCATCGTTGGCCAGCCGATGGTTCAACGGCGCCGGGCGAACTGCTTCGCACCCCGTCCGCCTGCGCGGGGAGGGTGGGGATGGCGTGATGTGCGTGGCCATGCGGATGGTCGTGGGCGTGGCCGCAATGCGGCGACACTTCCGGCATGAAGCCGCGCGCGGGGTGGATGAACACATAGCCGTCGTGCCGCGCCACCGCCATCGGCAGGCCATAGAGCGCGGTGAGCGATTCGGCGTTGACCACCGCGTCCACCGTGCCGATGCGCCCGCGGCCGGCGGCGAGATACAGCACCTGGTCCATCACCGGCAGCAGCGGGTTGATGTCGTGCGCGGTGAGCATCACCGCCAGTTGCTGCGCATCGCACAGCCGCCGCACCAGTGCCAGCACGCCTTGTTGCGAACGCGGGTCGAGGTTGGACAGCGGCTCGTCCAGCAGCAACAGGCGCACCGGGTTGACCAGCGCCTGGGCGATGCACACGCGCTGGCGCTCGCCGCCCGAGAGCGCATCCATCGGTCGCGTGGCCAGATGCTGTGCCTCCACGCTGTGCAGCGCCTGTTGCGTGGCCTGGCGGCGCTCGGCGGCGTGGCGCAGGCCCGGGCCCCAGCGCTCGCCCTGCCAGGCGGCGGCGACGAAGCTGGCAGCGTCGATGCGGCCGAACGCGCCCTCCGGCACGGTCTGCGCCACATAGCCGATGCGGGTGCGCGCCGCCGCCAGGGGTTGGCCGAGCAATTCCAGGCTGCCGCCGCCCGCGGGCAGGATGCCGGCCAGGGTTTGCAGCAGCGTGGTCTTGCCCGAGCCGTTGGCGCCGAACACGCCCACGAGCTGGCCGGGGGCGAGCGCCAGGTCCAGCGCCGTGATCACGGCCTGCTCGCCACGCCGGCAGTTCAGGCCGCGTGCTTGCACGGCCCATGTGGCTGCCGCGCCCCGGCCCGCGGCGATGGCCGGGATTCCAGCATGAGCTTCAGCGTTCATCGCCCAGCCTTGGCCAGTGTTTGCTGCACGGCGTGCAGGCTGCTCAGCAACCACGCCGTGTAGCCCATCCCGGGCGGCGCGAATTCGCTCACGCCCACTGTGGGGATGCCGCTTTGGCGCGCGATGTCGCGCATGCGCTGGGTCAGCGGGTCGCTCACCTGGCTGTTGTAGACCAGCAGGGCCGCGCGGTGTTGCCGCAGTTCGTCTTCATAGCGCGCCACCACGTGCGGCGCCGGTTCGGTGCCATTCATCACATTGAATTGGAACGTGTCGCCCAGGCTGCGCCAGCCGAGCTGGCGCAGCATGTAGCCGTACACCGGCTCGGTCGCCAGCACCGCCAGGCCCGGATGCTGCGCGGCGAGTTGGCGCACCACGCCGTCCACCTGCCGCAGACTCTGCTCGAAGGCCTGCAGATTGCGCTTGAAGTCGGCCGCATGGGCCGGGTCGGCCTGCTGCAGCAGCGCGGCCAGGCGCTGCGCCACCAGCGCGCCCACGCGCGGGTCGTAGAACACATGCGGGTTCTGGTCGGGCATCACCAGCGCGGGATCGAGCGCGGCGGCGACGATCACCACCCGCTTCGGCGCCGGGTTGGCCGCCAGCATCTTGCGCATCCAGTCGTCATAGCCCAGCCCGTTCATCACCACGATGGCGGCGTGCGCCACGCTGCGCGCAGTCTGCGGCGTGGCCTCGAACTGGTGCGGGTCGACATTGGGGTTCTGGATGATGCTGCTGACCTGCACATACGGCCCGCCGATGGCTTGGGCAATTGCGCCATACGTGCTTTCGGCCGCCACCACCGGGATGGGCGCAGCGTGGGCGCTGGCGAGGGGCCACAACGCGGCAAGCAAGGCAAGGCCAACGTCGCCGCAGAGGCGACCCGCCATGGCGCGCAGGGTTCGGGTAGTGAGTGGGACGATCAAGGTCATGTTGGTTGTGAATGAAATGGATGAAGGCGTACGCAGCCGCATGCAGTCACGTGCCCGGCGGTGCTGCAGCCGTCGGGTGCCGTCGAAAACCGCCTGAGCGCGGGAGGCTGCTTCAGCTCTGGCCTTGCTGCCGACACTGTGGGCACACCCCCTCCAGCACGATCTCGTGGCCGGTCACGCGGTAGCCGGTGCTTTGCTCCAGCGCCCCCAGGCCAAGGCCGGTCGCCAGGCAGGGCACCGGCGTCATGGCGTCGCAGGCGGTGCAGTGCAGATGGTCGTGATGCGGGCCGTACAACTCGTAGCGCGCCGACGCGGCGTGCAACTGCACCTTGCGCAGCGCCTTGTCGGCCAGCAAGCGCTCGACGGCGCGAAACACCGAGGAGAAGTTCGCCTGCATGCCCTGGGCAGCAAGATCGGCATGGATCTGCTCCAGCGTCCAGGCGTGGCGCGACGCGGCGCGCATGAGCGTGAGAATCGCGGCGGAGAGATGCGAAGGGCGTGCCATGGCGTAATGATGCAGCCTGCCAGGTCAATGACGCAAGTTATTTGCGTAATAAGAAGGATGCGCAGCGCTCCGACCTCTGCCGTGAAGCGCCCTGCAGGCAGCCCCGGCGAGTGCGCGGGTATTGCCGCCGACTATGCTTGAAGCCTCCTGCCAGCCCAGCCGCAAGCACGACTCGCCATGCCTCCATCCCCGTCCGCCAGCGCCTTCTCGCCCCTGAGCCAGCTGCCCCGCCCTGACATCCGCGTCGGCGATGAATGGCTGTTCCTCACCCGCACCCTGGACGACAGCGACAAGCGGGACGCTGGTCTGTTGATACGCAGCCGGGTGGTGGCCTTGCTGCACGACGGGCAGATCCACATGGACGTGAACAACGGCGACAAGGCCGATGCCACCTGGCTGAAAAGCATCTACGACAACCAGTTCGACCTGCTGTCGCGCGAACTCACCCCCGGCGAGCCCATTCTCTACAAACCGGCGTTTCCGCAATTCAAGTTCCCCATGTCCAGCGGCAAGGTCTGGGATGAGGTCGTCATCCAGAGCCAGCCCGAGTGGTGGCAGGAGTCGCATATCGGCGTGCGGGTGCAGGTGCAAGCCAGCGAGGAGGTCAGCGTGCCTGCCGGCAGCTTTGCCGCCATCCGCCTGCAGGGGGTCTACACCACGCCCAACGCCACGGTCACCAGCCAGTATTGGTATGCGCCGGCGGCCGGCCGTTCGGTCAAGGGCATCGAGACCACGGTGGACAAGGCCACCCAGTCCAGCGTGCGTACCCAGTACGAGCTGCAGCAACTCAACCGCCTGCGCCAGGCGTGAGGCCGGGCGGCTCGGCCCCAAGCTGGGCGCCACGGGGGTTTGCGACAATACCCCCATGACCGCCATCGCCAACGACACCTTCCTCCGCGCCCTGCTGCGCCAACCCACCGACTACACGCCCCTCTGGTTGATGCGCCAGGCCGGGCGCTACCTGCCCGAGTACAACGCCACCCGTGCCCGCGCCGGCAGCTTTCTCGGCCTGGCGCAGAATCCCGATTTCGCCACCGAAGTCACGCTGCAACCGCTCGACCGCTACCCGCTGGACGCGGCCATCCTGTTCTCCGACATCCTCACCGTGCCCGACGCCATGGGCCTGGGCCTGCGCTTCGCCGCCGGCGAAGGCCCGCGCTTCGAGCGCCCGCTGCGCAACGAGGCCGACATCCTGGCGCTGCGCGCGCCCGACCTGAATCTGCTGCGCTATGTGTTCGACGCCGTGGCGCAAATCCGCCGCGCCCTGGTGAGAGATGGCAGCCAGCGCGTGCCCCTGATCGGCTTTTCCGGCAGTCCCTGGACCCTTGCCTGCTATATGGTCGAAGGCCAGGGCAGCGACGACTGGCGCGCCACCAAGACCCTGCTGTATTCGCGTCCCGACCTGATGCACCACATCCTGGCGGTGAACGCCGACGCCGTGGCGGCTTATCTGAACGCCCAGATCGACGCCGGGGCGCAAGCCGCGATGGTGTTCGACTCCTGGGGCGGGGCGCTGGCCGACGGCGCCTTCCAGGAGTTCTCGCTGGCCTACAGCCAGCGCGTCATCAGCCAGCTCAAGCGCGAGCACGAAGGCCGCGAGGTCCCCATCATCCTGTTCACCAAGGGCGGCGGTCCCTGGTTGCAGGCCATGAGCCACAGCGGCGCCGACGCCCTGGGGCTGGACTGGACCGTGAACCTCGGCGCAGCGCGGGCGCAAATCGGCCAGCGCGTGGCGCTGCAGGGCAATCTCGACCCCAACATCCTGTTTGCGCCGCCGCAGCAGATTGCCGCGCAGGCCCGCGCCGTGCTCGACAGCTTCGGCGCCATCGCGCCGGGCGAGGCGGTGGGCCATGTGTTCAACCTCGGCCACGGCATTTCGCAGTTCACCCCGCCCGAACATGTCAGCGCCCTGGTCGAGGCCGTGCACAACCACAGCCGCACGCTGCGCCGCTGAGTTGGCGGCTGGTGTGCCGCGCTCGGTTTGGTCGGGCATGTCAGCCGATTCGCCACCCGGCCTTGCGGCAAATGTCGTGCTGATTCAAGCCCCCACGTCAAGATCGGTGCGTTCTTATGCACAATTTTCGATACCATGCAGCGCAGCAATCAAATCACAGACTCGACTTGAAGTTGACCAAGTTAAATTATTGATTATTAAAGATAATTTTGATTACAATCGTGATGGCTTGAATTTGTCCACAAACTTATCCACAGCCCAAAGGCGCAGCAGGGCATGGACTATTCACAAAGTTATTCACAGCATGGCTTGACAATTTCTCAAACCCTCCAGGCCCCGAAAATGCTGTGCCCCGCATGCGAGTCAACACTCACTTAGCCAAGGCCAATGGCATCCAGCTTCGTGGTTAACCCTGAGCTGAACCGCCCCGCCCAACCCTTGTCATCCACCTCGCCATGACCCTGCATCGCATCGCGGTGGATGCCCCACTTTGGGACGCGCTGGACTATGTCCATGCCGAGACGTTGCCGCGCGGCTGCCTGGTGCGCGTGCCGCTCGGGCGGCAAAACGTCTTGGGCGTGGTGCTGGGCCCAGCCGAAGGCAGCACCACGCCCGAAGCGTCGCTGCGCGCGGTGAGCGAGGTTGTGTCTGCCTTGCCTGCGCTGGACGCCGACTGGCTGGATTTGCTGCAGTTCGCCGCGGCCTATTACCAGCGTCCGCTCGGCGAGCTCATGGCCGCGGCCCTGCCCACCTGGTTGCGCCACCATGGCGCCGCTGCAGCCGCCAAGCGCGTGGCCGCCTGGCATCAGCGGCGCGAACCCCAGGCGTTTCGCCTCACCCCGGCGGGCGGCGCGGCGCTGGCGCAGCAACTGTCCCCACGCCATGCGGCCTTGTGGCGGCTCGCCGCCGCGCTGGGACTGAAGACGCTCCAAGCCGCCGACGCGGCAACCCCCGGCGCGGCAGCCCCCGCAGCCATCATCCACCACGATGCCGCGCCACGGCTGCAGCTCGACGCGGCGCGCAAGCTGCACCCCAAGGCTGCCGGCTTGCTGCGCGACTGGGCCGCGCAGGGCTGGGTGGAAGCGGTGCGGGATGTCGCGCAAGACGTGGCCCAAGACCTTGTGCGCAACGCGATGCCGACCGCCATGCGCGACGTTGCGCACAACGAAGCCTTGCACGCGCCGCAAGCCAAGCCAAACACGCCGCCCCCGACGCAGCAAGCCACCCTGCCCCCGGCGCTGCAAGCCGCACAGCAAGCCGCCGTCGATGCCATCCGCACGGCCCGGGGCTATGCGCCCTTCCTGCTGTTCGGCGTCACCGGCAGCGGCAAGACCGAGGTGTATTTGCAACTCGCCGCGCATGTGCTGGCGCAAGACCCGCAGGCGCAGGTGCTGGTGCTCACGCCCGAAATCAATCTCACACCCCAGTTGGTGCAGCGCTTCGCCGAACGTTTTCCCGGCGAACGACTTGCGGTGCTGCACAGTGGCCTGGCCGAGACCGAGCGCTTCGACCACTGGTACGCCGCCCACAGCGGCGCGGCGCGCATCGTGCTGGGCACGCGGCTGGCGGCATTGGCCTCGCTGCCGCAGCTGGCGCTGATCGTGGTGGACGAGGAGCACGACGCCTCTTACAAGCAGCAGGAAGGCGCGCGCTATTCGGCCCGTAATCTGGCGGTGTGGCGCGCGCGCCAGCGCGGCATTGCCGCGGTGCTGGGCTCGGCCACGCCCTCGCTGGAAAGCTGGCGCGCGGCGCAGCGTGGCCGTTACCGTCTGCTGGAACTGCCCGAGCGCGCCAGCGGCAGCCTGCCGGCGGTGCGTCTGCTGCACGCCGGCCACGACCCGCTGCTGCGCCAGGGCGGACTCATCGGCCAGGCGCTGTTCGAGGCCATCACCCGGCGCCTGGCGCGTGGCGAGCAAAGCCTGTTGTTCCTCAACCGCCGCGGCTACGCCCCGGTGATTCGCTGCCCGGATTGCGGCTGGCTGAGCGACTGCCCGCATTGCGACGCCCACCTCGTCTACCACCGCACCGACCGCAGCCTGCGCTGCCACCACTGCGGCCACCGCGCCGCCGTGCCCCGCGCCTGCCCCGACTGCGGCAGCCTCGACCTGCAGCCGCTGGGCCGCGGCACGCAGCGGGTGGAGGAGGCGCTGGCCACGCTGTTCCCGCAAGCGCGCATCGCCCGCATCGACGCCGACACCGCGCGGCGCAAGGGGGCGGCGCAGGCCGGCTTCGCACAGATGCACGCGGGCGAAGTGGACATTCTGGTCGGCACGCAGATGATCACCAAGGGCCACGACTTCCAGCGCGTCACCCTGGTGGCCGCGCTCAACCCCGACGCCGGCCTGTTCACCCACGACCTGCGCGGCCCCGAGCGCCTGTTCGCGCAACTCATGCAGGCCGCCGGCCGTGCCGGCCGCGCCGGATCCCGGCCCGCCGACATCGCCTGCGCGGACGCGTCCGCCTCGTCCTCAGCCCCCGAAATGCTGGTGCAGACCGCCTACCCCGAGCATGGGCTCTACCGCGCCCTGCTGGCGCACGACTACCCCGGCTTCGCCGCGCAGGAACTGAGGGAGCGCCAGCATGGCGGCATGCCGCCGTTCAGCCACCAGGCGCTGCTGCGCGCCGAGCACAAGAAGCCCGAGGTGCTGGACGCTTTTCTCGCCCAGGCCATCCAGCTTGCGGCAGCAATCGCCAGCGCCGGCCAAGGAAGCGCCGGGCTGCCCCAAGCTTCCTTGACCCCCTCGGGGGGCGAAGCTGGCAACGCCGGCTTCGGGGGGCGCACACCGGCGGGCTTGATGGTCTACCCGCCGGTGCCCGCCAGCCTGGCGCGGGTGGCGGACGTGCATCGCCAGCATGTGCTGGTGGAGGGCAGCAGCCGTGCCGCCTTGCAAGACTTCCTCGTGCGCTGGCGCGGCGCTCTGCAACAAGCCAAGGCCCGCGTGCGCTGGGCCATCGACGTCGACCCGACCGAGTTCTGACGCCTGTGGGGGACGATATGGCCTGCGCCCGTGCTTATGCTGGCGCCATGTCCGACGCCACCCGCGCCAACCCATCCACCCTCGCGCTCGACGCCTACCAGCAGCAGGTGGCCGGGGCTTACGCCGCCCGCGCGGCCGGCTACGACAGCGCGCCGGGCAACGCCGACTGGCATCGCCGCATGGCCGCGCAACTGGTGCAGCGCGCACCCATACAGGCCGGTCAGAGCGTGCTCGACATCGCCACCGGCACCGGCCTGGTGGCGCTGGACGTGGCGGCGCGCGTTGGTGCCGCTGGCCGCGTGCTGGGCATCGACATCGCCGCACCCATGTTGCAGCAGGCGCAGCGCAAAGCGGCCGGGCAGGGTCTGGCGCAAGTGAGTTTCGAGCCGCGCGATGCCGAGGCCACCGGCCTGCCGCCCGCCAGTTTCGACCATGTGCTGTGCTGCGCCGCGCTGGTGCTGATGCGCGATATTGCGCAGGTGCTGGCGCATTGGCGCAGCCTGTTGCGGCCGGGCGGGTGGATCGGGCTGCAGACCCATCCGGAGACGGCTTTCGTCAGCTCGCGTGCGCTGCAAGGGCTGGCGGCCGAGCAGGGCATCGACCTGCGCCTGCACCGCGAGGTGGGCACGCCCGCGCGGCTGCGCGCGCTGCTGCAAGGCGCGGGCTTTGCCGACATCGACATCCACACCGAGCCGGACGGTTATTGGCTGAGCCTGGAGCAGGCGCTGTCTTTCGGGCCGGACAGCCACTTTCCCGCCCCGGGGCAATATCCGCCGCCACTGGCCGCCTGCACCCCGGCGCAACTGCAGGCGCTGCGCGAGGGTTACGCCGCGGCGATGCAGGCCGCCTGCACGCCGCAGGGCATCTGGAACGATTGCACCTCGCTCTTTGCCCGCGCCCGGCTTGCGGGGGTATGAGGCGGCCGCCACGGGCGGCAGGCACAATCAGGCGGAAGCTGCCGGCCTTGTCGGACCGCCTGTCGGACGTTTTGCCGGCATGCTCGCGGCATGACCCCGACTGGCCTGCTTTTTGCAAGTCAGTCGGGACCATCCCCGGATTTCCCCCAAAGCTGGTCACGAGCGAACCATGCCCTACTTCGACGAGATGCATGCGGCCGACGGCGCCGTGCGGTCCCATTACGCCGGTTACGACCAGTGGCTGGGGGCGCAGCCGCCCTTGGCGATGCAGGCCAAGCGCGAGGAGGCGGAGCTGATTTTTCGCCGCGTCGGCATCACCTTCGCGGTCTATGGCGACGACGCCGGCACCGAGCGGCTGATTCCCTTCGACCTGATTCCGCGCATCATTCCGGCGCATGAATGGCGCCATCTGGAGGCCGGTCTGAAGCAGCGGGTGAACGCGCTCAACCGCTTCCTGCACGACATCTACCACGAGCAGGCCATCCTGCGCGCCGGGGTGGTGCCAAGCGAGCAGGTGCTGGGCAATGCGCAGTACCGGCCGCAGATGCAGGGCATCAACCTGCCGCAGCAGGTTTACGCGCACATTGCCGGGGTGGATATCGTGCGCGCCGAAAACGCGCGGGGCGTTGGCGAGTTCTATGCGCTGGAAGACAACCTGCGCGTGCCCTCGGGCGTGAGCTACATGCTGGAAAACCGCCGCATGATGATGCGCCTGTTCCCCGGCCTGTTCGCCCGCCACGCCGTCGCCCCGGTGGCGCATTACCCCGACCTGCTGCTGGAGAAGCTGCGCGCCGTGGCGCCGCCGGCGGTGAACGATCCCACCGTGGCGGTGCTCACGCCGGGCATGTACAACTCGGCCTATTTCGAGCATGCCTTTCTCGCCCAGCAAATGGGCATCGAGCTGGTGGAGGGCAAAGACCTGTACGTGGAGGACGACTTCGTCTACATGCGCACGACGCAAGGCCCGCAGCGGGTGGACGTGATCTACCGCCGCATCGGCGACGATTTCCTCGACCCGCAAGCCTTTCGCGCCGATTCCGCCATCGGCTGCGCCGGGTTGATGGCGGCCTACCGCGCCGGCAACGTCAACCTGGCCAACGCCATCGGCACCGGGGTGGCGGACGACAAGTCCATCTACCCCTATGTGCCGGCCATGATCGAGTTCTACCTGGGCGAAAAACCCCTGCTGAACAACGTCCCCACCCACCAGTGCCGCGAGGCCGGCAGCCTGGCCTATGTGCTGGCGCACCTGCCCGAACTGGTGGTGAAGGAGGTGCACGGCGCGGGCGGCTACGGCATGCTGGTGGGCCCGGCGGCGAGCAAGGCCGAGATCGCCGATTTCACCGCCAGGCTCAAGGCCCACCCCGAGCGCTACATCGCCCAGCCGACGCTGGCGCTGTCCACCTGCCCCATCTTCGTCAAGGTCGGCATCGCGCCGCGCCACATCGACCTGCGGCCGTTCGTGCTGTCGGGCAAAACGGTTTCGCTGGTGCCTGGCGGCCTGACCCGCGTGGCGCTGGCCGAGGGCTCGCTGGTGGTCAATTCTTCCCAGGGCGGCGGCACCAAAGACACCTGGGTGCTGGAGCGCTGAATGCTGAGCCGCACTGCCGATCATTTGTTCTGGATGGCCCGCTACACCGAGCGCGCCGAAAACACCGCGCGCATGCTCGACGTGCAGCACCAGGCCGCGCTGCTGCCGCCGCCGGATGCGGGGATCGGGGCGGCCGAGCGCGCGTCGGAGCACCTGGACTGGCGCGGGTTGCTCGGCATTTCCGAGCTGACCGAGGCCTACACCACGCGCCACGGCGCGATCGAGGCCGGCAAAGTGCTGGACTTCATGGTGCGCGACATGGACAACCTCTCGTCCATCCAGAGCTGCTTGCGCGCGGCGCGCGAGAATGCCCGCGCGGTGCGCGGCGCCATCACCACCGAGATGTGGGAAACCATCAACCAGACCTGGCTGGAGTCGTGGCGCCTGCTGGCCGACGGGCGCTTCGAGCGTGATCCCGGCGAGTATTTCGAATGGGTGAAAAACCGCTCGCACCTGTCGCGCGGCGTCACCTCCGGCACCATGCTGCAGGACGAGGCGTTTCACTTCCTGCGCATCGGCACCTTCCTGGAGCGGGCCGACAACACCGCGCGCCTGCTCGACGTGAAGTTCCACGCGCTGCAAGCCGAGTTCCACGGCTCGGCCAACGGCCGGGTGCAGGAATACGACTTCTATTACTGGTCGAGCGTGCTGCGCTCGGTCTCGGGCTTCGAGGTATACCGCAAGGTCTACCGCGACGTCATCACCCCCGAGCGCGTGGCCGAGCTGCTCATCCTGCGGCCCGACATGCCGCGCTCGCTCGCCGCCTGCATGCTGGAGGGCACGGCGCATCTGCGCGCGGTGGCCAACCGGCGCTCGCACGAAACCCTGCGCCGCGCCGGCCAGCTCAACGCCGAACTGCAGTACGGCCAGGTGGCCGAGATCATGGCCACCGGCCTGCACGCCTGGCTCACCCGTTTTCTCGAACGCATCAACGACCTGGGCGGCGGCATCAGCCAGGACTTCCTCGCCGCCTGAATGGCCGCTCCCCACCGCGCATCGTCCAGCTAGCCTTCCGCCCCCCGCTCCAAGCCCACAGGTGCCATCATGGCCATCCACGTTGCGCTCAGCCACATCACCACCTATCGCTTCGACCGGCCCGTCAACCTCTCGCCGCATGTGGTGCGCCTGCGCCCGGCGCCGCATTGCCGCACGCCCATCCTGTCGTTCAGCCAGCGGGTCGAGCCGGCCGATCATTTCATCAACTGGCTGCAAGATCCGTTCGCCAATTACCAGGCGCGGCTGGTGTTTCCGCAAAAGACACGGCTGCTGCAGATCGCCGTCGATCTGGTGGCCGAAATGTCGGTCTACAACCCCTTCGATTTCTTCCTCGAACCCGAAGCCGAGGAGTTTCCGTTTCAGTACGCGCCCGAGCTCAAAGCCGAGCTGGCGCCTTATCTGCTGGCCGGTGCGCGCACCCCGCGGCTGGCGGCGCTGCTCGACAGCATCGACCTGACCAAGCCGCGGCGCACGCAGGACTTCATCGTCGACATCAACCAGCGCCTGCAGCGCGACATCAGCTACCTCATCCGCATGGAGCCGGGGGTGCGAACCCCGGAGCGCACCCTGGAGCTGGGCTGCGGCTCCTGCCGCGACACCGGCTGGCTGCTGGTGCAGGTGCTGCGGCATCTGGGGCTGGCGGCGCGTTTCGTCTCGGGCTATCTCATCCAGCTCACGCCCGACGTGAAGGCGCTGGACGGCCCCAGCGGCGCCACCGCCGACTTCACCGACCTGCACGCCTGGTGCGAAGTCTTCCTCCCCGGTGCCGGCTGGATCGGCCTCGACCCCACCTCCGGCCTGCTCACCGGCGAAGGCCATATTCCGCTGGCCTGCAGCCCGTCACCGTCCAGCGCCGCTCCGGTGGAGGGGCTGGTGGACGCATGCGAGGTCGAGTTCAGCCACCACATGGCTGTCACGCGCGTGTACGAGTCGCCGCGCGTCACCAAGCCCTACACCGACGCCCAGTGGCAGGCGGTGCTGGCCCTGGGCGAGGTGGTCGATCAGCAGCTGAACAATGGCGACGTGCGCCTGACGCAAGGCGGCGAGCCCACCTTCGTCGCCGTCACCGACCGCGACGCGCCCGAATGGAACACCGACGCGCAAGGTCCGACCAAGCGCGGCTACGCTGGCGAACTCATCGGCAAACTCATCCAGCGCTACGGCCCCGGCGGCTTTCTGCACTTCGGCCAGGGCAAGTGGTATCCGGGCGAGCAACTGCCGCGCTGGGCGCTGTCGGCGGTGTGGCGGCGCGACGGCCAGCCTTGCTGGCGCGACGCGTCGTTGTTCGCCGATGAACGCCTCGGCGGACGGGCCACGCGCGAGGACGCCCACACCTTCATGCTGGCGCTGATCGATGCCCTCGGCGTGAACCCTTCGCATGCCCAGGCCGGTTTTGAGGACGCCTGGTACTACCTCTGGCGCGAACGCCGCCTGCCGGTGAATGCCGACCCGTTCGACTCGCGCGTCGAGGACGAACTCGAACGCCAGCGCCTGCACAAAGTGTTCGAGCAGGGCCTGCGCAACCCCACCGGCTACGCCCTGCCGCTGCGGCGCGAGCCCGGTGCTGCAGACATGGCAGCGCCCCCAGGCCTGGGCGCTGCCCAGTCCGCCCCCCGAGGGGGTCAAGGAAACTTGGGGCGGGCCGGCCTTTCCTTGGCCGGGCCGCGCTGGGTCTCCGGTCCCTGGTTTTTCCGTGACGAGCGCATGTATCTGTTCCCCGGCGACTCCGCCATGGGCTGGCGCCTGCCGCTGGACTCGCTGCCCTGGGCCACCGAAGGCGAGCGCCAGACGGACTTCGCGCAAGACCCCTTCGCCCCACGCCGGCCGCTGCCCGACGCCGCGCCACTGCGGCAGCAATACAACCCTGGTGGTGGCGTGGACGCGCACCGTCCTGGGGGTGGCTTTGCCGTGGGCGGCACCGTTGCGGTGCAAGGCCAGGGTCGTGGCGCACCAGGGTCGGGCGGCGCTCCCTCTCCCGACCTCCCCCACGCGTGGGGGAGGAGTGAAAGCCCCCTCCCCGCGGGCGGGGAGGGCTGGGGTGGGAGGCCCGCGAGCACCCAGCCTTCCTCTCATGTCCTCGACCCCGACCGCAAACCTGCACGCTTCGTCTCCGCCGCCAACACCGTGCGCACCGCGCTGTGCGTGGAAGCGCGTGGCGGCATTCTCTATGTATTCATGCCGCCGCTGGCGGAGGTGGAAGACTATCTGGAGCTGCTCGCCGCGATCGAGTCCACCGCGCAGCGCCTGCGGGTCAAGCTGGTGCTGGAAGGCTACCCGCCGCCGCGCGACCCGCGCCTGGTGCTGCTGCAGGTCACGCCCGACCCCGGCGTCATCGAAGTCAACATCCACCCGGCGCACCACTGGGCCGAAATCGTCGATCACACCGAGTTCCTGTACCAGGCGGCGTTCGAAACCCGCCTGGGGGCCGAGAAGTTCATGCTCGACGGCCGCCACACCGGCACCGGCGGCGGCAACCATGTGGTGCTGGGCGGCGCCACGCCGGCCGACAGCCCCTTCCTGCGCCGCCCCGACCTGCTCGCCAGCCTGGTGGCGTACTGGCACAACCATCCATCCCTGAGCTATCTCTTCAGCGGCATGTTCATCGGCCCCACCAGCCAGGCGCCGCGGGTGGACGAGGCGCGCAACGATCAGGTGTACGAACTGGAAATCGCGCTGCAGGAACTGCGCCGCAACCGCGAGCGCTTCGGCCGCGACGCGAGCAGCGCCGGGCCGCCCCAAGCTGCGAGCACCCCCTCGGGGAGTGGCGAACGCAGTGAGACTGGGGGACCCTACTTACCTCCTTGGCTGGTGGACCGCAGCCTGCGCAACATCCTCATCGACGTCACCGGCAACACCCACCGCAGCGAGTTCTGCATCGACAAGCTCTACAGCCCCGACAGCGCCACCGGCCGCCTGGGCCTGCTGGAACTGCGCGCCTTCGAGATGCCGCCGCATGCGCGCATGAGCGTGGTGCAGCAACTGCTGCTGCGGGCGCTGGTGGCGCGCTTCTGGGCCCAGCCCTACACCGCAGCGCTGCAGCGCTGGGGCACGGCGCTGCACGACCGCTTCCTGCTGCCCACCTTCATTGCCATGGACTTCGACGACGTGCTCACCGAGCTGCGCGACGCCGGCTTCGACTTCGACCCGCAATGGTTCGCGCCGCACCACACCTTCCGCTTCCCGCTGCTGGGCGAATACGCCGCCAGCGGCGTCAAGCTCGAAGTGCGCATGGCGCTCGAACCCTGGCATGTGATGGGCGAAGAAACCACCGCCGGCGGCACCGCGCGCTATGTGGATTCCTCACTGGAGCGGCTGGAAGTCAAGCTCAGCGGCATGGCCGACAGCCGCCACGTGCTCACCGTCAACGGCCGCGCCGTGCCGCTGCAACCCACCGGGCGCAGCGGCGAATTCGTCTGCGGCGTGCGCTACCGCGCCTGGCAGCCGCCCTCGGCGCTGCACCCCAGCATCGGCACCCACGCGCCGGTCACCTTCGACATCGTCGACACCTGGATGGAGCGCTCGCTCGGCGGCTGCCAATACTTCGTCGCCCACCCCGGCGGCCGCAGTTACGACACCTTCCCGGTGAACTCCTACGAGGCCGAGAGCCGGCGGCTGGCGCGCTTCATCGGCCTTGGCCACACCCCCGGGCGCATGGTGGTGGCGCCGGCCCAGCCCAGCCTGGAGTTCCCGTTCACGCTGGACTTGCGCCAGCGCAAGGGTTGAGTCCGCCCCCGGCTGGACGCCGGGCCACCCTGACAATGTGACAATCGCCACATGGCAAGCCTGTTCCACACCGACCCCACCGCCGACCCGGCCGACGCCCTGGTCGACCTCGCAGCTGACCTCGCCTCGCCGGTGCCACCCGGCCACTGGGACTCGCTGCGCGCCCGCCTGGGCGACGGCAGCACCGGCGCGCCGCTGGCACCGCACTGGGCGCAGTTCTTCCGCCAACTCGGGCCCGACGGCTTCGACGGCCTGCCGGCGCGCGAAGCGCTGCTGCGCCAGCAGATTCACGACGACGGCGTCACCTACAACGTCCACGCCGACGCCGAGCAGCCCAGCCGCGCCTGGTCGGTCGACCTGTTTCCGCTGATCGTCAACGCCGCCTCCTGGGGGCAAATCGCCGCCGGCGCCGCCCAGCGCGCCGCCCTGCTCAACACCATCCTCGCCGACATCTACACCGGGCCGCAACGCACCCTGCGCGAAGGCCTGCTGCCGCCGGCGCTGGTGCAGGGCAACCCCGGCTACCTGCGCGCGCTGCACGGCCACAGCCCGCCGGGCGACTTGTGGCTGCACATCGCCGCCTTCGACCTGGCGCGCGGGCCCGACGGCAACTGGCGCGTGGTCAGCCAGCGGGTGCAGGCGCCGTCCGGCCTGGGTTATCTGCTGGAAAACCGGCTGCTCATCTCCCGCCTGTTCCCCGAAGCATTCGGCAGCCTGCGGGTGCAGCGCCTGGCCGCCAGCTACCGCCTGGTGATGGACACGCTGCAGCGCCTGGCCCCGGGCGGGCCGCAGGCGCGCATCGTGCTGCTGACGCCCGGCCCCTACAGCGAAACCTATTTCGAGCAGGTCTATCTCGCCCGCTACCTCGGCATCACCCTGGCCGAAGGCAACGACCTGACGGTGCGCGAAGACCGCCTCTACCTCAAGACCCTGCGCGGGCTGGAACCGGTGCACGCGGTGCTGCGCCGGCTGGACGACAGCTTTTGCGACCCGCTGGAACTGCGCCCCGATTCCATGCTCGGCGTGCCCGGCCTGCTGCAAGCAGTGCGCGCCGGCAATGTGCTGCTGGCCAATGCGCTGGGCGCCGGTTTCCTCGAATCGCCTGCGGTGCACGGCTTCATGCCGCGGTTGTGCCAGACCCTGCTCGGCGAGCCGCTGCTGCTGCCTTCGCTGCCCACCTGGTGGTGCGGCGAGCCGGGCGTGTGCGATGCGCCGCTGGACGACTTGCGCGCCTGGGTGATCAAGCCGGTGCATGCCGACAGCGGCTTCGAGGCCGTCGTCACCGCCAGTCTGGACTTCGGCCAGCTCCCGGCCTGGCGCCGCCGGGTGCAGAGCGAGCCGGCGCAGGTCGCGCTGCAGCAATACCTGCCGCTGCCGCATGTTCCGGTGTGGAGCGACGGCCGCATGGGCGCGCGCGCCGCCATGCTGCGCGTCTATGCCCTGGCCGACGGCCGCGGCGGCTGGCGCGTGCTGCCCGGTGGCCTGGTGCGCACCGCGCCGCCGGGCGGCAACACCGTGTCGATGCAGCGTGGCGGCGGCAGCCAGGACGCCTGGATCATCACCGGCGAGGCGGTGGACGACAGCACCATGCTGCCCGCTCCCATGCGCCCGCAAGACCTGGTGCAGCATCACCGCGTGGTCACCAGCCGCGCGGCGGAAAACCTGTTCTGGATCGGGCGCTACACCGAGCGCGCCGAGCACAGCACGCGCCTGGCGCAACTCGCGCTGCAGGCGCTTGCGGGCGACGACGACCTGGGCCCGGCGGTGTGCGCCGTGCTCGATCAATGGTGCCGCCGCAGCGGCCTGGTCGAGTTCGACACGCCCGAACTTGCCGAGCAGCCGCAGGGCTTCGAGCGCGCCCTGATTCGCGGTCTGGTGGCCGGGCGGCATGCCGGCGGCATCGTGCAGAACCTGCAGGCGCTGGGGCATGCGGCGGGGCAGGTGCGCGAGCGCCTGGGCGCGGAGCACCGCCAGTGGATCGGGGCCGCGGCTGCGGTCGAAATCCTGCCGCCGTCCAGCGCCGCGCACCATGCCGACTGGCAGCCCGGCCAGGCGATGCAGGGGCTGGACCGCATCAGCGAAATCCTCTGCGCCATCACCGGCGCGCAAACCGACCGCATGACCCGCGACGACGGCTGGCGCCTGCTCAGCATCGGCCGCCACATCGAACGCCTGATCCTCATGGCCGATGCCCTGAGCAGCGCCTTCGCCACCGGCGCGGTGCGCAGCGACAGCGGTTTCAACCTGCTGCTGCGCCTGTTCGACAGCATCATCACCTACCGCGCGCTGTACCAGAAGCGGCTCGAGGTTCCGCCCTTGCTCGACCTGCTGGTGCTCGACCGCGAGAACCCCCGCGCCCTCGGCTGGGTGGCGCAAACCCTGCAGGCGCGTCTGGCCAAGCTGCCGGGCAGTGCTGCCGACCGCGAAGCCTTGCTGGCACTCGCGCCCGACCCCGACGCCTGGCATCTGCCCGAGCTTTGCGTGCAGGACTCGGCCCAGCGCCACGCCTGGCTGGAGCAGACCCTGGCGCAGATCAGCGCCAGCACCTGGCGCCTGTCGGAAGAAATCAGCCGCCGCTACTTCGCCCATGTCGGCGCGGTCGATCGCAGCCTGGGTGGCTACTGAACGGGCTGCTCGCCGCGCTCGCGCCATCGCCATCCCACGCCAGTTGCACGCCCCTCCCATCGCCATGAATCAGTCGCAGACGCAGACCAGCGCCAACCTCCTGCCGCGGCACAGCGCAGCCGGCGTGCTCTACCGCGTCGAACACCTCACCGCCTACACCTACGAGGCGCCGGTGGAACTGGCTCATCACCTCGCCCACCTGCGCCCGCGTGACGAAACCACGCAGCAATGCGTGCTGCACGAATGCGTCGTCGGGCCCGCGCCCGACCACGCCAGCGAAGGCCACGACGTGTTCGGCAACGCCCGCCGCCTGTTCGCCTTCTACACCCCGCACGACACCTTGAGCGTCAACGCCATCAGCCTGGTGCGGGTGCAGGCGCCGACCCCGCCCGACTTCGCCGCCAGCCCCGCCTGGGGCCACGTGCGCGACCTGCTGCTCTACCGCGCCGGCAAGCCCTTCGTGGCGCAGGCCGAGTTCAGCTTCGGCAGCCATTTCTCGCCGCTGTTCGCCCAAGCCACCGCCTACGCCGCGCCCAGCTTCACCCCGCGCCGCCCGCTGCTCGAAGGCGCGCTGGACCTGATGCACCGCATCCACGCCGATTTCACCTACGACCCCGAAAGCACCGAGGCCCACACCCGCGCGCCGCAAGCCCTGGAACTGCGCCACGGCGTCTGCCAGGACTACGCCCATGTCATGCTCTCCGCCCTGCGCGGCGTGGGTCTGGCGGCGCGTTACGTCAGCGGCTACCTGCGCTCGCGCCCGCCCCCCGGCGAAGCGCAGCTGGTGGGCGCCGACGCCTCGCACGCCTGGGTGGAGGTCTGGTGCCCGGCGCATGGCTGGGTCGAGTTCGACCCCACCAACGACCGCCAACCCGCGGCCGACTACGTGCGCGTCGCCGTCGGCCGCGACTTCGCCGACGTCTCCCCCCTGCGTGGCGTCATCCGCGGCGGTGGCGAACACACGCTGGACGTGGCGGTCAGGGTGAGTGCGGTGGAGGAGTGAGACGGGGTGGCATCCGCGCATGCTGGAGCCAGTGGCGCCACGCGCTTCAGCGCGGTCCGCAGGCGGGGCAGGGTCGGCAGGCCCTGCTTGCCATGCGCCGAGGCATCGCCCATCCCGCCCAGGCGCGGCAGGCCAGGGCCGCGGCCATGGGCCAGGCGGCGTGTGTTGCGCCAGCGCGGCCACCGCGGTGCCGGCCAAGCCGAAGCCCGCCAGCACGCCGAACACCCAGCGCCAATCGGCATGCCGCACCAGCCAGCCACCGGCCAGCGGCGCCAGGATGGGCGCCAGGCCGAGCACCAGGGCGAGGCGCGAAAACACCCGCGCCACCTGCTCGGGGGCGAACCAGTCGCGCACCATGCTGCGCACCAGGACGATGCCGGCGCAGCCGCTCAAACCCTGCGCCGCGCCGGGGCTGGTGCGCAAGTCCTGTCCGATCTGGCCCGAAAGCGGGCGGATCCTGTCGATCGACATGGGCGCAAACGCCGTGAGCAGGCTCAGCACCAGCAGGCGCCACAAGCGCAGCCAGCTTGAGGGTCGAGCCGGGGCCTGGGCCGTCGCATCCGCCGGCGCGGCAGCGGGACCGGTGTCGGCCCCGCTGCCTTCGCCCTTGACGGGGCTTCAGCGCCAGACCGCATAGCCCGCCAAGACCGTGGCCAGCAGCGCCAGGGCCAGCGCGGCGGCGCTCCACCAGCGTTGCCGGCGTTGGGCCGCGGCCAGTTCCACCCCGGCCTGCTCCAGCGCGCCCAGCGCCTGCTGCAGTTGCAGCGCCAGTTCGCGCACATGCTCGGCGTTGCGCGTCACGGCGGTTTGCAGTTCGGCCAGTTGCTGCTGGCTGGCATCGGCCGCTTCCTTGGCCTGCTTGCGCTGACCAAACACCGGCAGCGCAACCTTGGCCAGCGATTCGAGATAGGGCAGGGCGGTGTTGAGGGCGGCAAGCCAGGAGGCGGGCATGATGGGGCGAGGTCGTGAATGTGGAGATGCGCCGGGCGATGCGGCGCGGTGCGCGGCAAGGCACAAGCGTATCGGCAAATCGGCGCGAGGTTGCGCGCGAGCGCGGCGCGACAGCCGCTGATGTCGCGCCGCTGATGCCCGGCGGCCAGCGCCCTCAGCCCGCGTGCAGCCGCGACCAGGCCAGGATCAGCACGCCCGCCGCCAGCAGCCACAGCAGCGTGGCGCTGGCCAGGGCCCATCCCAGCGGCAGGCGGTCGGCCAGGGCGTACACCGCCAGCAGATACGCCGCATACGGCAGCATGGCCCACAGCCCGAACACCACCGTGGCCCTGAGCGCGGCAGGCCCGTGTTCACGCCCCACCAGCACATGGGCGACGAGGGCGAAGGTCGGAAACAACGGCACCAGCCCGGCGATGACGTAGTTGCGGCTGGCCGCGAGCACCGCGATGAGCAGGGCTGCGGCAGCGCCGAGCGCGGCCTTGAGGGCGAGGGTCAGCATGGGCGCGATGGTGCGCGCGCCCATGGCCGGTGTGGACACGCGGCGCCGCCGCAAGCGCCGCTCATGCGGCGACGTTGTCCGCCGCAGCGCGCGGCAGCACGGCCTCACCACCCTCGCGCCACTGCCGCATCAGCCCATCCCACTGCGGCAGCACCTGGGCGAGATGCCGGGCGCGGATGTGGCCGTAGCCGCGGATGTGCTCGGGCAGGCTGGCGATCCGCACCGCCAGCGCCAGGTTCTGCGGCGTCAGGCCGGCGAGCAGTTCGTCCACGGTGGCGCGGTAGCGGGCCAGGGTGGCGCGGTCCTCGCGGCGTTCCGCGGTGCGGCCGAACAGGTCGAGCGCGGTGCCGCGCAGCGCCTTGCCGTGGCGCAGCAGCTTGAACAGGCTGCCGATCCAGGGGCCGAACTCGCGTTTGACCAACTCCCCCTTGGTGTTGCGCTTCGCGAGCATGGGCGGGGCCAGGTGGTAATGCAGCTTGAAGTCGCCTTCGAACTGGCCTTGCAGTTGTTGCGCGAATGCGGGGTCGGCGTGCAGCCGGGCGACTTCGTATTCGTCCTTGATGGCCATGAGTTTGAACAGGTCCTTGGCCACGGCCTCGCTCAGGCGTGTGGATGGCAGCGCAGCCTCGGCGCTCTGCACCCGGGCGACCACCTCGGCGTACTGCGCCGCATAGGCCGCATTCTGGTAGGCGGTGAGGAACTCGACGCGGCGCTTCACCACTTCGTCCAGCGACGGCCGGCGCGCCAGGGTGATGACCTGTTCCGTGGTGGCCAGCGCGGCGAAGCCTTGCGGATCGTGCGCGGCGCGGCGGCCCCATTCGAATGCGGCCTTGTTCTTCTCCACCTGCACGGCATTGAGCTCGAAGGCGCGCAGCAGTGCGGCCTGGCCCAGCGGAATCCAGCCCTTTTGCCAGGCGAAACCGAGCAGCATGGGGTTGGCATAGATGGCGTCGCCGAGCAGGCGCAGCGAGGCGGCTTCGGCGTCGAAACCGGCCACCTGGTCGGCGCCGGCAGCCTGGGCGATGGTCTGGCTGCAGACCGCGCCGGGGAACTGCCAGTCGGGCTGGTGCACGAAGGTGGCGGTGGGCGCGCCATGGGTGTTGAGCGCCACGAACGTGCGGCCCTCGCGCACGCGGGAGAGGGTTTCGCGGTCGGCGGTGACGATGGGGTCGCAGCCGAGGATGAGTTCGGCCTCGGCCATGGCCACGCGGGTGGTGTGAATCTGCTGTGGCGTGTCGGCAATGAGCACATGGCTCCAGGTGGCGCCGCCTTTTTGCGCCAAGCCGGCAGCGTCTTGCGTGACGATGCCCTTGCCTTCGATATGCGCCGCCACCCCCAGCAACTGGCCGATGGTGATGACCCCGGTGCCGCCAACCCCCGCCACCAGAATGCCGTAGCAGCCACCGCCGGCGCGGTCGGCCTTCACCGGGGCAGGGACGACGGGCTCGGGCAGCGGCGGCAGCGCGTCGAGGTTCGGTCCCTGCTTGGCCACGGGCTTGCGCAACTGCCCGCCTTCCACCGTGACGAAGCTGGGGCAGAAGCCCTTGAGGCAGGAAAAGTCCTTGTTGCAGGTGCTCTGGTTGATGGTGCGCTTGCGGCCGAACTCGGTTTCCAGCGGCTCCACCGACAGGCAGTTGCTTTGCTCGGAGCAGTCGCCGCAGCCCTCGCACACCAGGGGGTTGATGACCACGCGGCGGGCCGGGTCCACCATCTTGCCGCGCTTGCGCAAGCGGCGTTTTTCGGTGGCGCAGTATTGGTCGTAGATGATGACCGTCACGCCCGCCTCTTCGCGCAGGCGCAGCTGGATGGCGTCGAGTTCGTCGCGGTGGTGCACTGTCACGCCGGAGGCGAGGTCGGTGACCTGCTGGTACTTCTCCGGCTCGTCCGTGACGACGACGATCTCCCGCGCGCCCTCGGCCTGCAGTTCGCGGCTGATCTGCGCCACGCTCAGGCTGCCTTCCACCGGCTGGCCGCCGGTCATGGCGACGGCGCCGTTGTACAGAATCTTGTAGGTGATGTTGGCCTTGGCCGAGATCGCCTGGCGGATGGCGAGCAGGCCCGAGTGGTAGTAGGTGCCGTCGCCCAGATTGGCGAACACATGCTTGTCTTTGGTGAACGGCGCCTGGCCCACCCAGGCCGCGCCTTCGCCGCCCATCTGGCTGAAGGTGGAGGTGCTGCGGTCCATCCACACCACCATGTAATGGCAGCCGATGCCGGCCAGGCCGCGCGAGCCATCGGGCACGCGGGTGCTGGTGTTGTGCGGGCAGCCGGAGCAGAACCAGGGCGGGCGTTTCTCGCCCACCGGCATGGCGGCAAGCGCGCGCTCCTTGGCGTTGATCACGTCCACGCGCTGCTGCACGCGGCGCTGCACGTCCACCCCGGCCTCGCGCAGGATGCCCAGCCGTTCCAGCCGACCGGCAATGGCGCGGGCGATGACCGCGGGATTCAAGTCGCCCTTGGCCGTGAGCAGCCAGTTGGCGCCGGGGTTGGGCTGGCTCCATTCGCCGCCGGAGTTGTCGCCGGGAAGCTCGTCGAACTTGCCGATCACGTTCGGGCGCACGTCTTCGCGCCAGTTGTAGAGTTCTTCCTTGAGCTGGTATTCAATGACCTGGCGCTTTTCCTCCACCACCAAAATTTCTTGCAGCCCGGTTGCGAACTCGCGCGTGAGCTGGGCCTCCAGCGGCCACACCACGGCCACCTTGTGCAGGCGGATGCCGAGTTGCGCGCATGTGGCGTCGTCCAGCCCGAGGTCGGCCAGCGCCTGGCGGGTGTCGTTGTAAGCCTTGCCCGAAGCCATGATGCCGAGACGCGCATGCGGGCTGTCGATGACGGTGTGGTTCAGCCGGTTGGCGCGGATATAGGCCAGCGCGGCGTACCACTTCACGTCCATCAGCCGCGCTTCCTGGGAGAGCGGATCGTCCGGCCAGCGGATGTGCACGCCGCCTTCGGGCATGGCGAAATCGCTCGGCAGTGCAATGCGCACGCGGTCCGCCGCCACGTCCACCGAGGCCGACGACTCGACCACTTCCTGGATGGTCTTCATCCCCGCCCAGACGCCGGAATAGCGGCTCATGGCGAAGGCGTGTAGGCCCAGGTCCAGGATGTCCTGCACATTGCTGGGGAAGAACACCGGCAGGCCGCAGGCCTTGAAGATGTGGTCGCTCTGGTGTGCGGCGGTGGAGCTTTTCGCCACATGGTCGTCGCCCGCCACCGCGATCACGCCGCCGTGTTTGGCGGTGCCTGCCATATTGGCGTGCTTGAACACGTCCGAGCAGCGGTCCACGCCCGGGCCCTTGCCGTACCAGATGCCGAACACGCCGTCGAACTTGTTCTGCTCGGGGTAAAGGTCGAGCTGCTGCGTGCCCCACAAGGCGGTGGCGCCAAGCTCCTCGTTCACCCCCGGCTGGAACACGATGTTGTTCGCCGCCAGCTGCTTCTGGGCCTTCCACAGCGCCTGGTCGTAACCGCCCAGCGGCGAGCCGCGATAGCCGGAAATGAAGCCCGCGGTGTTGAGCCCGGACAAGGCATCGCGCTGGCGCTGCAACAGCGGCAGGCGCACCAGGGCATGAATGCCGCTCATGAAGGCGCGGCCGGATTCGAGGGTGTATTTGTCGTCGAGCGAAACCAGCTCGAGCGCCCGACGGATGGATTCGGGCAAAGGTGCGTTCATGGCGCGTGTCTCCTGAGTGGCGGCCTGTGCAGGGTATGCGGCCAGCCGGTGCAGCGCAAGCTGCGGTTTGTGCGTCTGGCCCTGGAACGTGTTGCACCCCGGGCCGCCTCCGCGCCTTGTGGGCGCGGGCTGATCATCAGCAGAACGATGCTAGTGCGACAACGCCGGAATTGCCAGAACGCGCGGGGAAAACACGGCTCGACGCGCAGCTCGGCAGACCACGCGCCAGGCCCATGCGCCAAGCTTCAATCCAGCGCTTGGCGGATCAGCTCGCACAGCTTCTTGGCCCACGGCGCCACGCGTTCGGTGGGCACGTAGGCGTAGCCGAGGATGAGGCCTTGCTGTTGCGGCTCGCCGATGGAGTAGCGCGACAGCGGGCGCACCGTCATGCCCTGGGCGGCGGCGGCGGTGGCGATGGCTTCGTCGTCAACGCCGGGGTCCTGGAACACCAGGCACAGATGCAGCCCCGAGTCCTGGCCGGAGATGCGCACGCGGTCGCCCAGGCATTGCTGGATGTGCCGCGCCAGGACGTCGCGCCGCGTCTGGTAGGCCACGCGCAGGCGGCGGATCAGGGTGTTGAGGTGGCCTTCGGTGATGAAGTCGGTGAGCGCCGCCTGCAGCATCAGCTGGCCCGGCCGGTACAGGTCGTACAGCCCGGTGTTGAAGGCCGGCACCAGGTCCTTGGGCACCACCAGATAACCCAGGCGGATGCCGGGATACATGACCTTGGAGAAGGTGCCCGAGTACAGCACCTGGGCATGCTCGTCCAGGCCTTGCAGGCTGGCGTAGGGGCGGCCGGTGTAGCGGAATTCGCTGTCGTAGTCGTCTTCGAAAATCCAGCAGCGGCGGCGCGCGGCGAACTCCAGCAGGGCACGCCGGCGCGGCAGGCTCATGACATGGCCGAGCGGGTACTGATGCGAGGGCGTGACGTAGATCAGCCGCGGGTTGCCCTGCCAGTCGGTGGCCGATGGGGCGATGCCTTCGGCGTCCACGCCGATGGGCCGCAGCTTCAGCCCCGCTGCCTGCAGCGCGCGGCGCGCGCCCCAGTAGCATGGGTTCTCCACCCAGGCCTCGTCGCCGTGGTCGGTGAGCAGGCGCGCGGCGAGGTCGATGGACTGCTGCGTGCCCGAGGTGATGAGCACCTGCTCGGGCGTCACCCGCACCGAGCGCGACAGCGTGAGGTATTGGGCGATGGCCACGCGCAGCGGCATGTAGCCGCCCTCCTGGCCGTAGTCCAGCAGGTTGCGGTCCAGGCTGCGCCAGTATTTGGCCTGCAGCTTCTGCCACAGCTGGATGGGGAATTCGGTGAACTCGATCGTCCCCGGGGCGAAGGGCTGCACCTCGTACTGCGCCGAGCCCGAGCTTTGCGTCAGCAGGCAGCCGCGCTGCGACAAATCGCGCGGGTTGGCGTCGGCCTCGCGCGCCTGGCGGGCGCGGCTGGAGTTGGCGGGAGTCAGCGGCCGCTGGTCGGGCAGGGCGTCCGACACATAGGTGCCGCTGCCTTGCTGCGCCGTGAGGTAGCCCTCGGCGACGAGCTGGCCCACCGCCGACATCACGGTGTTGCGCGACAGGTCGAGGTCGCGGGCCAGGTCGCGGGTGGATGGCAGTTGCGTGCCGGCGGTGAGGTGCCCGCCCAGGATGGTGCTGCGCAAGGTCTGGTACAGCCGACGGTTGAGCGGTGCGGCGTGATGCGGGTTGTCGGCCCGGTGCAACTCGGTCAGCAGCAGTTCGGCAAGATCGTAAGAACGCATGGGGGCGAGGCGGTGCTGGAGCGGGCGGTGACGCAAGCTTAAGTGGCTCCATCGAAAAAACCTAGAGCACCAATGCCCATGAGGCCATTGATCGCGACCGCGCGCAAGCCGGTCCGCGCCGCCGAATGGGGTGCATTCGATTATCGTGGAGCGGTGAGCGATTATCGAGTCATTCGAGTTTTTGGGTTTTCATTCGATCATGGGCTGATTTTCTCGCGCCCCACCGGGGGCACCATGCAAACGGAATGCCGGGATGCGGCCTGGCGACCGGCGCCAGGCACCAAGCCCGCGCTGCGATGGGGTTCTCACGCACCAAGACGGGGTTTATCAAAGCCCGGGGCATTCCCCATAAAGTGTTACAGATGAAGGTGAAAATTACACCAGGCCGTAACCTGGGATTCCTAGAATCGGCTGATGGATTCTCCCTCGTCCTGGCATTCGACGCGCCCTTCGGAAAATCACCGCGATGATTTTCGCGAAGCCAGCGCAGCGGCATCGGCCTCCGGCTGGGACCTGCGGCTGGAGCGCGTGAGCAAGACCTATGGCGCCGCCAATGTGGTGGACGGCGTTTCGCTGCACATCGCCGCCGGCGAGTTCTTCAGCCTGCTCGGCCCCTCCGGCAGCGGCAAGACCACGACCCTGAACATGGTGGGCGGTTTCGAGCTGCCCAGCCAGGGCAGCATCCTGCTCGGCGGCGTGGACATCACCCACCAGGCGGCGCACCGGCGCGACATCAACACGGTGTTCCAGTCGTACGCCCTGTTTCCGCATCTGGACGTGTTCGAGAACGTCGCCTTCGGCCTGCGTCGCAAGGGCCAGAGCGGCAAGGAGCTGAGCCGCCGGGTGCATGAGATGCTCGATCTGGTGGCGCTGCGCGGCCACGAAAAGCGCCGGCCGAGCCAGCTCTCCGGTGGCCAGCAGCAGCGCGTGGCGCTGGCGCGGGCGCTGGTGAACCGGCCGAAGCTGCTGCTGCTGGACGAGCCGCTGGGCGCGCTCGACCTGAAGCTGCGCAAGCAGATGCAGATCGAGCTCAAGCGCATCCAGTCCGAGGTCGGCATCACCTTCCTGTTCGTCACCCACGACCAGGAGGAGGCGATGGTCATGTCCGACCGCCTGGCGGTGATGTCCGGCGGGCGCGTGGCCCAGGTGGGCGCGCCGCAGGCGGTGTACGACCACCCGGAGAACACATTCGTCGCCACCTTTCTCGGCGCCTCGAACCTGCTCGACGGTGAGCTCGATGGCCAGGACGGCGAGCGCCTGGCGGTGCGGCTGCCGCGCGGCGGCCGGGTGCACGCCGCGGCGCGCGAAGCCACGGTGCGCGGCCCGCGGGTGCAGGTCGGCGTGCGGCCGGAGAAGATCGTGCTGTTCGCGCCGGGCACCGCCTTGCCGGATGGCTGGAACGCCCTGGAGGGGCGCATCGAGCTGGTCGCCTATATCGGCGTGAGCCATCAATACAGCGTCGCGGTGGACGGCGGACCAGCCTTCACCGTGGTCGCCCAGAACCTCGGCGCGGGCTTGTCCCCGCAGCGTGGTGATGCCGTGCGGCTGGGCTGGCAGCCGCGCCACACTTTTGTGGTCGAACCGTCCAGCGTCCTCGCTCCGGAGCAAGACAATGAAACGCACACGCCCTGAATCCGACACCTGCCAAGTCGACGGCGCCGGCCTGCGCCTGTCCCCCGCGCTGCTGCGCGGCCTCACCCAGCCTCGCTTGTCCGAGATGCTGAAAATGAACCGGCGCGGTTTCCTCAGCGCCACCGGCGCAGCCATCGGCCTGGCCGCATTCGGCCTGCCCGAGATGGCGCAGGCGGCCGCCTGGTCGAAGATGAGCATGGCGCAGTGGATGGACTGGTGGAAGCAGCAAAAGCCCACCAAGGAGCTGGTGTTCGCCAACTGGCCGCTGTACATCGACGTCACCAAGGCCGGCGCGCATCCCACGCTGGAGATGTTCACCAAGGAAACCGGCATCGCGGTGAAATACCTCGAGCCCATCCAGTCCAACCCCGAGTTCTTCGCCAAGATCGCGCCGCTGCTCAAGTCCGGCGAGGCCACCGGCTACGACCTCGCGGTGATGACCAACGACGCCTACCAGTTCACCGAAGTGCTGCAGCAGCATTGGGCCATTCCGCTGTGGAGGGAGAAACTGCCGAACGTGTGGAAGTACGCATCGCCCAGCATCCTCAACCCCGTCTACGATCCGCACAACACCTACTCCACGGTGTGGCAGTCGGGCTTCACCGGCATCGGCTACAACCCCAAGCTGACCAAGCGCGAGATCACCTCGGTGGCCGACCTCTGGGACCCGGCGTTCAAAGGCCATGTGGGCATGTTCAAGAACCCCACGCAGTACGGCGACTTCGGCCTGCTCAAGCTCGGCATCGACCCGGCCAAGGCCACCCCGGCGGACTGGGAGGCCGCCGCCGAGGAACTGCTGGCGCAGCGCAAGGCGGGCCTGGTGCGGCAGTACTACGACCAGAGCTACATCAAGGCGCTCGAGAGCGGCGACACCTGGATTTCCATGGCCTGGTCGGGCGACATCTACCAGGCCAACACCCAGGGCTACAAGGACCTCAAGTTCATCATCCCGAAGGAAGGGGCGATGTACTGGCACGACAATATGTTCATCCCCATCGGCGCGAAAAACCCGCTGAGCGCGCTGGAATGGATGAACTTCTACTACACCCCCAAGATCGCCGGACTGGTGGAAGACTATGTGAACTACGTCTGCCCGGTCCCGGCGGCGCAGGCCTATATCCGCGACGTCATCAAGGATCCGGCGGTGGCCGACAGCGATCTCGTCTTTCCCGACGAGGCGATGATGGCCAAGGCGCGCAACTACTACGTGTTCAAGAGCTACGCCGAGTTCCAGCACTATCTGCGCATCTTCAATCCGGTGGTGATGTGACGTCGGCATGAGCGCCCCCGGACCTGCCGCTTCGCGTCAGGCCCCCCGAGGGGGGCCAAGGAAACTTGGGAACGGCCCGGCGTTTCCTTGCGAGTCCCGTATGACTGCCGCAACACACCCCGGCCGGCGCTGGCGCTGGGGGCGGGCCGCCGCCCCCTATCTGCTGAGCCTGCCGGCCTGGACCTATCTGCTGCTGTTTTTCGTCGTGCCGCTGGCCGCGATGCTGATGCTCTCGGCCGCCACCGGCGACCCGATTTCGGGCTACGCCTACACCGGCCATTACATCGAGTTCGCGCACGCCATCGAGCGCTACCACCGCCCGTTCATCCGTTCGTTCGAGTACGGCGCGGCGTCCACCCTCATCACCTTCGCCATCGCCTACCCGGCGTCCTACTGGATCGCGTTTTACGGTGGGCGCCGCAAGGCCGGCTATCTGTTCCTGCTGCTGCTGCCCTTCTTCGTCACCTTCGTCATCCGCACCCTGGCCTGGCAGTTCATCTTGAGCGACCAGGGCATGGTGCTGGGCACGCTCAAGCACTGGGGCTTGCTGTCGCCAAGCGCGCACTTCCTCTCCACGCCGGAGGCGGTCATCGCCGGCGTGGTCTACAACCGCCTGCCGTATTACGTCATGCCGCTGTTCGTCGCGCTGGAAAAAATCGACCGCCGCCTGCTGCGCGCCGCCGAAGACCTGTACGCCAGCCCTTACGCGCGCTTCATGCATGTGGTGCTGCCGCTGTCCACACCGGGCATCTTCGCCGGTTTTTTGCTGGTGTTCATCACCAACACCGGCGACTACGTCAACGCCGAGATCCTCGGTGGGCCCGGCACGCTGATGATCGGCAACATCATCAACAACGGCTTTTTCACCGACCAGAATTATTCGATGGCCGCGGCGCTGTCCTCGCTGCTGCTGCTGCTGGCCATGCTGCTGGTGATCGCGCTGTACGCACGCGTGTTCGGCACCGAGAGCATCCAGGATTACGCCGCCTGAGCGCCGCCTGAGCGCCCCCTGAGCGCCGCCCGAGGCCAAGAGAGCCACGCCATGTCCTCCGCCCCCGGCGCCGCTGCGTCCACCCCGCCCGTCACCACGCCTGCGGCCCCGCGGGTCCACCGCCCGCGCCGCGCCTGGGCCCGCACCCTGCTGCATGCCTACACCTGGCTGGTCATCGCCTTCGTGCTGGTGCCCATCGTGGTGATGGTGGTGTACAGCTTCAACCAGACGCCCAACGGCCGCGTGACGCTGAACTGGCAGGGTTTCACCACCTACTGGTACGCGCACGCCTTCGGCATTGCCGACCTCACCACGGCGCTGTGGCATTCGCTGGAGATCGCCAGCGGCAGCACCGTCATCGCCGTGTTGCTGGGCACGCCGATGGCGCTGGCCATGGGGCGCTGGCGGTTTCGCGCCAAGCCGCTGTCGGACCTGCTGGTCTTCACCGACATCGCCGCGCCCTCGGTGGTGGTGGGGGCTTCGCTGCTGTCGTTTTTCATCGCCCTGAACGTGCCGCAGGGGCTGCTCACCATCCTCATCGCCCATGTGGCTTTCGAGCTGGCCTTCGTCGTCGCCGTGATCCGCGCCCGCGTCTCGGGGTTGGACCGCATGCTCGACCGCGCCGCCGCCGACCTCGGCGCCACGCCCTGGGCCACCTTCCGCCATGTCACCTTCCCGCTCATCCTGCCCGGGCTGTTCGGTGCCGGGGCGCTGGCGTTCGGGCTGTCGATCGACGATGTCATCATCACCAACTTCGTCGCCGGCCCCAAGCTCACCTTTCCGCTGTGGGTCTACGGCGCGGTGAAGGTGGGCATTCCGCCGCAGGTGTTCGTGCTCAGCACCTACATCTTCCTCGGCGGCCTGGTTCTGGCCGGGGTGAACGCGCTGGTGGCGCGGCGCAACCCGAGCCTACCATAAGCTTAGCAGGCCCGGGCACGGCCAGCCTTGTCCAACGTGGAATGAGCCTGAGCGAGGCGCGTCTTTCCATCGAGGGATGAGCCTGAAGGCGGGTTCGGGTCTGAGTTTCAAGCGGGTTGATCATCCACAGGATGGTGATCAACATGGACGACACGCGACTGACCACAATCGCGCAACTCGAGCAATTTCTCAGCGCCAATGCACAAGTTGCGTTTTCACCGCACGGCGACGATGCGCAGCGCTACGCCCACATCAGTCGGGTTCTGCGGCGGCTTGACTACCCCCGACGCACCAAGTGTGAACGCGGGGTGGTGCTGGCCTATTTGCGTCACACCAGCGGTTACAGCCGCGCGCAACTCACGCGCCTGGTGCGCCGGTGGCAGGCCAACCGCCTGGCCGCAGAGCCGCTGGTCAAGCGTTACGGCGCCCCGGCAGCCCCCTTTGCCCGCAAGTTCACGCCCGGCGATGTGACGCTGCTCGTGGAGATGGACCGCGCCCATGAGGATGTCTGCGGCCCGGCCATCGCGCACCTGCTGCAGCGGGCCTACCACGTCTATGGCGACGCGCGCTATGCCCGCCTGGCCACGCTGTCAGTCTCGCACCTGTACAACCTGCGCAAGAGCGCTGGCTACCGCGCCCAGCGCCTGCATGTCACCAAGACCCGCCCGGTGAACAACCCCATTGGCACGCGGCGCGCACCGCAACCCCAGGGACGCGCAGGCTTTGTGCGCATCGATACCGTGCACCAGGGCGACCAGGACGGCATCAAGGGGGTGTATCACATCACCTGCGTGGATGCGGTCAGCCAATGGCAGGTGCAGGCTTGCGTGCAGGGCATCAGCGAGGCGTATCTGTTGCCCGTGCTGGCCCTGGTCATCGCCCAGTTTCCTTTCGAGATCGCAGGCTTTCATTCGGACAACGGCTCGGAATACATCAACGCCCGCGTGACCAAGATGCTGGAGAAGCTGCGGATCGAGCAGACCAAGTCCCGCTCCCGCCACAGCAACGATAACGCGCTGGCCGAGAGCAAGAACGCCAGCGTGGTGCGCAAACACATGGGGTACAGCCACATCCCGCAGCAGTATGCCCAGAGGATCAATGCCTTCTACCAAACGGTCTTCAACCCTTGGCTCAATGGGCATCGTCCGTGCTTGTTTGCCACGGAGATCACCAGCCCCAAGGGCAAGATCGTCAAGCGCTACGCCCACGCCGATGTGAAGACGCCCCTGGCTTGCCTGGCGCAGCTCAGTGCGCAGGGCTTGGTGCGCTTCAAGGCAGGCATCACGCTAGACGCTTTGCAGGCTCAGGCGGCTGCGCAAACCGATCTGGCCGCCGCTCAGGCCATGCAGCAGGCCAAGGCGGCGCTCTTTGCGCGGTTCAACGCGCCACGGCAACAGGCCTGACAGGGGGCCACTCTGCGCCGCGGGGAACGGATCCATCCCAACCCGCTCAGATCCAAACAGAAAAGACGGCGCGCGTGGGCAGTGCTTGCAGCAAGACTGGAGGGGGGCCTCCGGCGGCCTGGCAGGGGCCTTCCAATCAAAGGTCCAAGCCACAACCCAACCCTCTTTACACTGACCCTTTCAACTTCGATCAACCCGACTTCAAAGAACCCAACTCAACCTGGCTTCAGGCTCATTCCTGAATTAGAAAATACTCGGCCGGCCTCGGTGGGCACCCGGCGCAGCCAAGGCTGCATACACGGCACTGGCCCTAACCGAAAAGCCGATAGTGGCACTTCCGAGGGTGCCATTGTTGACGTATCTTTGTTCATCGAAAGCCAAAAGATCCAGGAAAACCCGTAGCTTAGGTGGTTTCAACGGTCGTCTGCATCGCCGCCAAAGTGGTCGCAGCCGTTCCCGAATTGGCCACCGCTTCAAGCCGCCCGTTTCGCATCCTGAACTCGCTCGTATGCAATCCGTCCTGCCCCTGGTGGCCGTGTCCACCGACCTCAAACTCCTCGCCGGTCACCCGACCTACGCGGTGGCGCAAAAGTATGTCGACCCCGTGCGCGACTTGTCCGGCTGCCTGCCGCTGCTGCTGCCCGCGCTGGGCGAGGCGCTGCCCATCGACGCCCTGCTCGACGTCGTGCATGGCCTGGTGTTCACCGGCTCGCCGTCGAATGTGGAGCCACGCCACTACGGCGCGGCGCTGGCCAACCCCGAATCCCCCGCCGACCCGGCGCGCGACGCCACGACCCTGCCGCTGATCCGCGCTGCCATCGCCCGCGGAGTTCCGGTGTTCGGCATTTGCCGCGGCTTCCAGGAAATCAACGTCGCCCTCGGCGGCAGCCTGCTGCAAGAGGTGCACAACACCGAAGGTTTCGCCGATCACCGCGAGGATGGCGATCTCGACATCGACGGCCAGTACGGCCCCGCCCACGCCGTGTACGCCGTGCCCGGAGGCTGGCTGCAGGGCCTGGTGGAAGCGTCCAGCTGGCAGGTCAACAGTCTGCATGGCCAGGGCATCAAGACCCTGGCGCCCGATCTGCTCGCCCAGGCGCACGCGCCCGACGGGCTGGTCGAGGCCTACAGCCATCGCCACGCCCCCGGTTTCCTGCTCGCGGTGCAGTGGCATCCGGAATGGCAGGCCGCCAACAACCCCGTTTCGCGCAAGCTCTTCGCCGCCTTTGGCGATGCCTGCCGCGACCATGCCAACCGCAATCGCGAACGTCTGCGCCCCCCTGAAGCGAAAGCCGCCTGAAGCATGCTGCCGGACGAACCCGTCCAGGCACCGACTCTGCGACCCGACACCTCGAGGTGCAACCATGAAACGCGATCTGGAAACCGAAAACATGAATACCGACAACCGAAAACAGTGGACCTTCAACGATCTGGAGCGATGGTTGAACGAGCGCCGCATCACCGAAATCGAATGCCTGGTGCCTGACCTCACCGGCGTGGCGCGCGGCAAGATTCTGCCGCGCAGCAAGTTCACCGAAGACCGCGGCATGCGCCTGCCGGAAAGCATCATCGGCCTGACCGTGACGGGCAACTGGCCGGAAGACTCGAATATCGACCAGCTCATCGCCGACACCGACCGCGACATGAATCTGGTGCCCGACCCCAGCACCGTGCGGGTCGTGCCCTGGGCCACCGACCCGACCGCGCAGGTGATTCACGACTGCTATTCCAAGGATGGCGAGCCGGTGGACTATGCGCCGCGCACGGTGCTGAAAAACATCATCAAGCTCTACACCGACAAGGGCTGGGCGCCGGTGGTGGCGCCGGAGCTGGAGTTCTATCTGGTGGACAAAAACACCGACCCCGACCAGCCGCTGCGTCCGCCCATCGGCCGCTCGGGCCGGGCCGAAACCTCGCGCCAGCACTACAGCATCGACGCGGTGAACGAGTTCGATCCGCTGTTCGAGGACATCTACGACTATTGCGAGGCGATGGACCTGGACGTGGACACGCTGATTCACGAAGTCGGCGCGGGGCAGATGGAAATCAACTTCCTGCACGGCGATCCGCTGGACCTGGCCGACAAGGTGTTCTTCTTCAAGCGCACCCTGCGCGAAGCGGCGCTGCGCCACAATATGTTCGCCACCTTCATGGCCAAGCCCATGGCCGGCGAGCCCGGCAGCGCGATGCATGTGCACCAGAGCATCGTCGACCGCAAGACCGGGCAGAACATTTTCAGCAACCCGGACGGCGAGGCTTCGCCCGCTTTCGTCCACTACATCGGCGGGCTGCAGAAATACATTCCGCACGTCATGGCGCTGTTCGCGCCCTACGTCAACTCCTACCGCCGCCTGGTGGCCAACACCGCCGCGCCCACCAATGTGGAGTGGGGCAGCGACAACCGCACCGTGGGCATCCGCGTGCCCAACTCCAATGCGGAGAACCGGCGCATGGAAAACCGCGTCATCGGCGCCGACGCCAATCCCTATGTGGCGCTGGCCGCCAGCCTGGCTTGTGGCTACCTCGGCATGGTCAACGGGATCGAACCGCTGGCCGAAATGAAGAGCAATGCCTACAACCGCCCCAACGCCATTCCGCTGCCGCAAAGCTTGAGCGAGTCGGTGCGCATGCTGGACGACGTGCCCGAACTGGAACAGATTCTGGGCAAGCGTTTTTGCGGCATCTACAAGGCCGTGAAGATGAGCGAGTACGCCGAGTTCATGAAGGTCATCAGCCCCTGGGAGCGCGAGCACCTGCTGCTGCATGTTTGAAGTCAACCACCCTCGAACCCGTTCACGCATTGTTTGCACAGACCGGACCACGAGCCGGTCGGCAATCCTGATCAGCATCGCGCAGAGACCCGCATGAAACTTAACGATCTACCCGCTTTCGACACCGCCACCCTGCGCGCCAAGGACGCCGCGCACCACCTGCATCCCTTCACCGACACCAAGGATCTCAACGCCGGCGGCAGCCGTGTCATCGTGCGCGGCGAAGGCGTGCGCATCTGGGATTCCGAGGGCCACGAAATCATCGACGGCATGTCCGGCCTGTGGTGCGTCAACCTCGGCTACGGCCGGCAGGACCTGGTGGACGCGGCCACCCGGCAAATGCAGCTGCTGCCGTTCTACAACGCGTTTTTCCGCACCACCACCGCGCCGACCATCGAGCTGGCCACGCTGCTGGCCGACGTGGCGCCACCCGGCTTCGAGCATGTGTTCTTCACCAACTCGGGGTCCGAAGGCAACGACACCATCATCCGCCTGGTGCGCCGCTATTGGGATCTGATGGGCCAGCCGCAGCGCAAAACCCTCATCAGCCGCCATAACGCCTACCACGGCAGCACCCTGGGCGGGGCGTCGCTCGGCGGCATGAGCGGCATGCACGCGCAGGGCGATCTGCCGCTGCCGGGCATCACCCATATCGACCAGCCCTACGCCTTGCAGCACGGCAGGCCGGGCGAGAGCGAGCATGCCTTCGGCCTGCGCGCGGCAGGCTGGCTGGAGGCCAAGATTCTGGAGCTGGGCGCCGACAAGGTGGCCGCCTTCATCGGCGAGCCGGTGCAGGGCGCCGGTGGCGTCATCATCCCGCCGGCCAGCTACTGGCCCGAGATTCAACGCATCTGCGACCAGTACGGCGTGCTGTTGGTGTCCGATGAAGTCATCTGCGGCTTCGGCCGGCTCGGCACCTGGTTTGGCTGCCAGCATCCGCACATCAATTTCCGTCCCGACCTCATCACCTTCGCCAAGGGCGTGACCTCGGGCTACCTGCCGCTCGGCGGCGTGCTGGTGAGCGACCGCATCGCCAATGTCCTCATCGAGCAGGGCGGCGATTTCAACCACGGCTTCACCTACTCCGGCCACCCCACCTGCTGCGCCGTGGCCATCGCCAATGTGCAGGCGCTGCGCGCCGAAGGTGTGGTGCAACGCGTGGCCAACGACACGGCGCCCTACCTCGGCGCGCAGTTCGCCACCCTGGCCGACCACCCCCTGGTGGGCGATGCCCAATCCTTGGGCATGGTCGCGGGACTGGTGCTTTACAAGGACAAAGCGACGCGCACCTTGTTCGATGCCGCGCTGGGCGTGGGCTACCGCTGCCGCGACAACTGCTTCAAAAACGGGGTGGTGATGCGCGCCGTGGAGGAACGCATGATCATCGCGCCGCCACTGGTCATCAGCCACGCTGAAATCGACGAAATGATCCGCCGGATTCGACGCAGTCTGGACGACACAGTGGCTGGTCTTCGGGCCGATGGGCTGCTATAAACCCGTTGCGCCATGCAACTGACGCCAAGACGGATGCGAGTCGGCAAAACACGCCATATTGGCATCAAACTTGCATAAATTACTCATGCGCTTGTCACAACCGGTCTAACCACTTCAAAGGGGAGTTTTGATGCATCGCAAACCGAGTCTGAAATCGCCGCTTTCGACAATCTCGATCGCGGCCAAACTGGTGTCCACTTTGGCGCTGGGCTTCGCCGCGCTGGGCTTCAGCGCCAGCCAACCGGCCGCCGCGGCCGACAACGTGCTGAACATCTACAACTGGTCCGACTACATCGCGCCCACCACGGTGCCCGATTTCGAGAAAGAAACCGGCATCAAGGTGCGCTACGACACCTTCGATTCCAACGAAACGCTGTTCGCCAAAATGGTCGCGGGCGATACCGGCTACGACCTCGTCGTGCCCTCGTCCAACTGGGCCGCCATCGACATCAAGGGCGGCCTGCTGCTGCCCATCGACAAGTCCAAGATTCCCAACTACAAGAACCTCAACCCCGAGTTGATGAAGCTGTTGGCGCAAGTCGATCCGGGCAACAAATACCTCATTCCCTGGATGTGGGGCTACACCACCGTGGGCATCAACGTGGGCAAGGTCAAGCAGGCGCTGGGCAGCACGCCCATGCCGGCCAACCCCTGGGACCTGGTGTTCAACCCCACCTATGCCAACAAGCTCAAGTCCTGCGGCATTTCCTTCCTCGACTCGGGTGGCGACATCATGGAGGCGGCCTTCAACTACCTCGGCATTCCGCAAGCCACGAACAACCCGGCCGACTTCGAGAAGGCCTATGCCATGGTGCAAAAAATCCGCCCTGATGTGAGCGAGTTCTCCTCCAGCGGCTACATCAACGACCTGGCCGGTGGCAATATCTGCGCCTCGCTCGGCTGGTCGGGTGATATGGGCATCGCCTCGCACCGCGCCAAGGAAGCCAAGAACGGGGTGGACATCAAGGTCTTCCCGCCCACCCATGGCGCCGTCATCTTCATCGACACCATGGACATCCCGGCCGATGCCAAGCATGTCGACAACGCCTACAAATTCCTCAACTACCGTCTGCAACCCAAGGTCTGCGCCGCCGACACCAACACGGTGTACTACGCCAACCCGGTGCCAGCCTCGCTGCCCATGGTGCTGCCGCGCGTGAAGGACAACGACTACGTCTTCCTCGACCCGGCGATGATGAACAAGCTCATCCCGCCCAAGGTCTACACCAGCGAGGAACGCCGTCTGGTCACCCGCCTGTACACCAAGTTCAAGACCGGTCTGTAAAGCCTGCGCCGCCCGCGGCGCAGCACCGTGCCGCGCGGGCGGCATCTTCCAGCGCAAGCCACGAGAACTCAAACATGGTGGAGACCAGCAACAAGGGGGCACCCTTGCCTCGAGCGGGCGGAGCCTTTTTCAAGATCGACCAGGTGACGAAGCGCTTCGGCGATGTCACCGCGGTCGACAACATCGAACTCGACATCGCCAAGGGCGAAATCTTTGCCCTGCTCGGCTCCTCGGGCTGCGGCAAGTCCACCTTGCTGCGCATGCTCGCCGGGTTCGAGACGCCCAGCAGCGGCCGCGTGTTTCTGGCGGGCGAGGACATCACCGATCTGCCGCCCTACGAGCGTCCGATCAACATGATGTTCCAGTCCTACGCGCTGTTCCCGCACCTCACGGTGTTCGACAACATCGCCTTCGGCCTGCGCCGCGACAAGATGGACAAGCGGGCCGTGACCCAGCGGGTCGAGCAGATGCTCGATCTGGTGCAACTCAAGCCCTACGCCAAGCGCAAGCCGCACCAACTCTCCGGCGGCCAGCAGCAGCGCGTGGCCCTGGCGCGCAGCCTGGCCAAGAGTCCCAAGATGCTGCTGCTCGACGAGCCTCTTGCTGCGCTCGACAAGAAGCTGCGCGAGCGCACCCAGCTCGAACTCGTGAGCATTCTGCGCAAGGTCGGCGTGACCTGCGTGATGGTCACGCACGATCAGGAAGAGGCCATGACCATGGCCGACCGCATCGCCGTGATGCGCGAAGGCCGCTTCCTGCAACTGGGCACGCCCAGCGAAATCTACGAACACCCGCAGACCCGTTTCGTCGCCGACTTCATCGGCAACGTCAACCTGTTCGAAGGCCGCCTCGTCACCGACGAGCCCGACCACTGCGAAGTGCGTTGCGACGACGGCCTGTTCCACATCGGCCACGGCATCGCCGGCACCCTGGGCATGGAGCTCAACGTCGCCCTGCGTCCCGAAAAAATCTTGCTCGAGGCCGGGCATCACGCGCACCCCAACAACGCCCTGCACGGGGTCATTTCCGCACGCTCCTACATGGGCAGCTACACCGTGTACGAACTGCAGTTGCCCACGCAGCGGCGCATGCGCGTCACCGTGTCCAACGCCGACCGCCATGCCGACCCTTTCGACGTCGGCACCGCGGTCACCGCGAGCTGGGCCGCCACCTCGCCCGTGGTCATCGTCGACTGAAGGCGCGTCCTCATGGCAGACCTCGCTCCCCCGGCGGTTGGCAAACGCCCCGCAAAGCTCTTCAACTGGGGCCGGCTCGCCGTCATCGGCTCGCCGCAGCTCTGGCTCATTGCTTTCCTGCTCGCGCCCTTTTTCGTCCTGCTCAAGATCAGCCTGTCGGAAAGCAACGCCCTGGGCATCGGCTTCGATCCCATCATTTCCTACGTCAACGACAGCCTGCAGTTCAAGCTGCGCTTCGGCGCCTACCTCGCACTGGTGCGCGACAACCTCTACATCCTCACCTACCTCTCGTCGCTCTGGTATGCCTTCCTCACCACGGTGCTGTGCCTGGTGATCGGCTACCCGTTCTCCTACTTCCTGGCGCGCTCCAACCCCAATGTGCGTTCGGCGCTGCTGATGCTGGTGATGTTGCCGTTCTGGACCTCCTTCCTCATCCGCATCTACGCCTGGAAAAACCTGCTCGACGTCAACGGCCTGATCAACCAGTTCCTCATGTGGGCCGGCATCATCCACACGCCGCTGCGCATGATGTTCACCGAGTTCTCCTTCATGATCGGCATGGTCTACGGCTACATCCCGTTCATGATCCTGCCGCTCTACGCCACGCTGGTCAAGCTCGACACCCGCATGATCGAGGCCGCCGCCGACCTCGGCGCCACACCGCTCAAGACCTTCTGGCTGGTGACCATTCCGCTGTCGCGCTCGGGCATCATCGCCGGCTCGCTGCTGGTGTTCATTCCGGCGGTGGGCGAGTACGTCATTCCTGAACTTCTGGCTGGCCCGTCCACGCTCAACATCGGCCGGGTGATGTGGAACGAGTTCTTCCTCAACCTCGACTGGCAGCGCGCCTCGGCCGTGGCCATCGTCATGATCATCCTCATCCTCGGGCCCATCGCGGTGTTCAACAAATACCAGACCAAGGCATTGGAGGCCGCGCGATGAAACGGTCCTCGGCTTTGCCCACGGTCTGGATGATCCTGGTTTATTTCTTTCTCTACCTGCCCATCGTGGTGCTGGTGATCTATTCCTTCAACGCCTCGAAGATGGTCACCCTCTGGGGCGGCTGGACGGTGGAGTGGTATGGCGCCGTGCTGCACGACCATCAGCTCATCTCCGCCCTCGCCCTCTCGCTCAAGGTGGCGCTGTCCACCGCCACCGCTTCGGTGGTGCTGGGCACGCTGGCGGCCTTCGCGCTCACGCGCTACCGGCGCTTCAAGGGCAAGAGCCTGCTCAATTTCATGATCAACATCCCGCTGGTCATGCCCACGGTGGTCATTGCGCTGGCGCTGCTGCTGTTTTTCGTCACCGTGCAAAAAACCATCGGCTTCCCGCAAAAAGGCTTTCTCACCATTTTCATCGGCCACACCGTCATGGCCATCTCCTACGCCACCGTGGTGGTGCAGTCCCGCCTGAAGGAAATGGACCGCTCCATCGAAGAGGCCGCGATGGACCTCGGCGCGCGCCCCTTCCAGGTGTTCATGCTCGTCACCTTGCCGTCCATTTCGCAAGCCCTGGTGTCGGCCTGGCTGCTGGCGTTCTCGCTGTCCATCGACGAGGTGGTGATCTCCGCCTTCCTCTCCGGCCCCGGCGCCACCACGCTGCCCGTGGTCATCTTCTCGCGCGCCCGCCTGGGGCTGAACCCCACCATCAACGTCGTCGGTGCCATCACTGTGTATCTGGTGGTCGTCGCCGTGGCCATCAGCAGCGTGCTCATCGCCCGCCGCGAACGCCGGCGCGCTTTGGAAAGCGCCGCCGCCTACCGCCAGGAAATCGAGTTCCATCCCGGGGTGCATGCGGGAGATACCGGAATCGTGCTTTCGTAGTCCGTTCACAACCCACACTCTAGGGAGAGTCAACATGAAGCAGCCGTTCAAGTTATCGGTTCTGGCATTGAGCCTCGGACTCATGCCTGCCATCGCCATGGCCGACACCAATGCCGACATCCTCAAGGAGCTGCAAGCCTTGCAGGCCAAGGTGCAGCAACTCGAGGCCCAGGTGAAAACCCAGCAGGCGCAAATCAACGACAACCAAAAGGCGACGACCGAGGCGACCCAGGTCGCCAACCATGCGGACGTGCAAATCAGCGGCATCAAGCAGGCATCCGAGGGCTCCGGCCTGAAGGGCTTGACCATCACCGGCATGATCGCCCCGGCCTACGTCTACAACCAGGACCAGCAGGCCAGCTCCTTCGTCTTCCTCAACCGTTCCAACGGCGCGGCCGGCGGCAGCACCATTTACAACTACGACAACTCCTATTTCGGTGGCGCCTATATTTCCTTCGCCAAGGAAACCGAAGGCGGCACGAAGTGGACCCTGACCCTCGCGCCAGACCGCGGCGCTGGCAGCATCTTCAATGGCAGTTCCATCGTGCACGAGGCCTCGGTGTCCATGCCGCTGAACGGCGACAAGAACACGCGCCTGATCGCCGGCCAGATTCCCGACTGGGAAGGCTACGAATCCACCTGGGACAACCAGACCAAGGCCATCACCCACAACCTGTTGTTCGACTTCACCGAAGTCACGGCCTACACCGGCGCCGGCATGGACGTGACGCGCGGCAACTGGGAATGGAAGGCGATGTTGGCGAATGTCAATTCCGCGCGCTACTACTACAACGGCAACGGCGGTCGCGCCCCCGCCGCAGTGTTCCGTGCCGATTACAGCGTGCCCGGCTACGACAACGCCGACATCGGTTTCTGGGGCTTGGTGGGCAAGTTGCCGAATGCTGCATTAGCCGCCGCCAACCCCGCTGGCGACACCAACTCCAGCACGGCCATGTTCGAGGTCGATGGTTACGTGACCAAGGGCGACTGGGGCTATTACGGCCAGATCGGCTACGGCCAGCAAAGCCAAGCGGCCTATAACGGCGGTACCGCACGCTGGTATGGCTTGTCGGGCATGGGCACCTACAACTTCACGCCGCGCACCCTGGGTTTCGCACGCTTTGATTACTTGAACGATTCCAGGAATGGCGGTGGTTTGGTGGGTGGATTCAACGGGCCTGACGGCATCAACGGTTTCGGGCCTGATCCGGCATGCGTGGCAAGCGGTTCCACAACCTGCCCGGGTGCCAATCGCTACGCCCTGTCCCTGGGCATGAACTACCTCTACACCCAGTCGACAACCTTGAAGCTCGAATACCGTTACGACCGTTCCAGCCTCAACAGCTTCTACAACGTCTCCAACGGCAGCTACAAGAACAACAACAACCTGCTCGCCGCCTCGGTGGTGGTGAGCTTCTGATGGTCCAAGCGGTGGCGGGCGCAGCCTGCCACCGCCTCACCGCATTCAACCGCATGAACCACCCCGTCGCCTTCAACTCCGCCGGGGTGCAGCCCGAGCCCGGTGCCTGGCGGGTGCGTTACGACGCGCATGAAGAAGAATTCTGTGTCTTGCTCGAAGGCCTGACCCTCGCGGCCGATGACGGCACAGCCCGGCAGTTCAGCGCTGGAGATGCTTTCGTCGTCCCTGGCGGCTTCACCGGCGTCTGGGAAAACCACAGTCGCGTGCGCAAGCATGACGCCATCATGGCGCTGGCCGTACCCGCTTCCGGCTGATGCGGCTGCGGCGTATGCTGAGGCGGCCTGCCAGCCTCGGCCAGGGCAGGGTTTGCGTCCTGCACGGTTGGCGCAACGCATTCCCAACAGCACAACACACCACAACACCCAGGAGATTCGCATGAACGCCCCCAACCCCCGTGGACTCTGGCATGGCCGCGCTGCCGACTTGCTCGCGCGCGGCATCGACGGCCGCATGGTGATCGACGGCCATCGCTACCACGCCACCGACGGCCAGCTGTTCGACTGCATCTCCCCGCTCGACGGCAAGGTCATCGCCCGCGTTGCCCGCGGCAAGGCGGCCGACGTGGCCCGCGCCGTGACCTCGGCCCGCGCCGCCTTCAACGACCGCCGCTGGGCGGGCCAGGCGCCGGCGCAGCGCAAGAAGGTGATGCTGGCTTTCGCCGAGCAACTGCGCGGCGCGCGCGAGGAACTCGCCCTGCTCGAAACCCTGGACATGGGCAAGCCGATCAAGAACAGCCTGTCCACCGACGTGCCCGGCGCCGCCCGCTGCATCCAGTGGTTCGGCGAGGCGGTGGACAAGATCTACGACGAAATCGCCCCCACCGGCGACAACGCGTTGGCCCTGGTCACGCGCCAGGCCATCGGCGTGGTCGGCGCCATCGTGCCCTGGAACTACCCGATGCTGATGGCCTCGTGGAAGCTGGGCCCGGCACTGGCCGCAGGCAACAGCGTGGTGCTCAAGCCCAGCGAAAAATCGCCGCTCACCGCGCTGCGCCTTGCCGAATTGGCGCTCGAAGCCGGGCTGCCCGAAGGCGTGTTCAACGTCGTTCCCGGCTTCGGCCACGAGGCCGGCGAGGCGCTGGCGCTGCACCTGGACGTGGACGCCATCGCCTTCACCGGCTCCACCCGCACCGGCCGGCGCATGCTCGACTACGCCAGCCGCAGCAACCTCAAGCGCGTGTACAACGAACTCGGCGGCAAGTCGGCCAACATCGTGTTCGCCGACTTCGACGACCTCGACCGCGCCGCCGCCACCGCCGCCGGCAGCATGTTCTACAACCAGGGCGAATCGTGCAACGCACCCTCGCGCTTGCTGGTGCAGGACACCATCGCCGACGCCTTCGTCGAAAAGCTCAAGGCGCTGGCCACTCAATACGCCCCCGCCGACCCGCTCGACCCCGGCACCGTGCTCGGCGCGCTGGTGGATGAAACCCAGACGCAGACGGTGATGGGCTACATCCAGGCCGGGCTGGACGAGGGCGCCCAGTGCGTCGCCGGCGGTCGCCGCGCGCTCGAAGCCACCGGCGGCCAGTTCGTCGCCCCCACGGTGTTCGACGGCGTACGGAACGACATGAAAATCGCGCAGGAAGAAATTTTCGGCCCGGTGCTCGCGGTGATCCGCTTCAAGACCGAGGCGGAGGCGATCGCCATCGCCAACGACAGCGCCTACGGCCTGCATGCGGGCGTGTGGTCGCGCAGCCTCGACCGCGCGGTGCGCGTGTCGCGTGCGCTGCAAGCCGGCACGGTGCACGTGAATCAGTACGACGAAGACGACATCACCGTGCCTTTCGGCGGCGTCAAGCAGTCGGGCAATGGCCGCGACAAATCGCTCCACGCCTTCGACAAATACACCGAACTCAAGACCACCTGGATGCGCATCGAATCGGTCTGATTCAGCGCGATCGAACCTCGCTCTCCCCTTCCCGGCCTCCCCCACAGTGTGGGGGAGGGGTTGGGCGCCCTCCCCACTCGTGGGGAGGGCCGGGGTGGGGAAAACCTTTCACAAGGAGCCACCATGAACCATTCCCGCAACGAACAACTGCAAGCCCGCCGCGCCGCTGCCACGCCGCGCGGTGTCGGCGTGATGGCCAGTTTCTACGCCGACCGTGCCGAGGGCGCCGAGTTGTGGGACGTCGAAGGCCGCCGCTACATCGACTTCGCCGGCGGCATCGCCGTGATGAACGTCGGCCACCGCCATCCCAAGATCGTCGCCGCGCTGCAGGAGCAATTGAATCGCTTCACCCACACCTGCTACCAGGTCGTGCCGTATGAAAGCTATGTGAGTCTGGCCGAAAAGCTCAACGCGTTGACGCCCGGCAGCCACGCGAAAAAAACCGCGCTGTTCTCCACCGGCGCCGAGGCGGTGGAGAACGCCATCAAGATCGCCCGCGCCTACACCAAGCGCCCGGGGGTGATCGCCTTTGGCGGCGCCTTCCACGGCCGCAGCCTGTTCGCCGTCTCGCTCACCGGCAAGGTGCAGCCCTACAAGGCCGGCTTCGGCCCCTTCCCGGCCGAGATTTATCACGCGCCGTTTCCCTGCCATTGCACCTCGCTGGACGAGACCAGGAAGGCCGTGGAGCATCTGTTCAAGGCCGACATCGAACCCTCCCGCGTGGCGGCCATCATTTTCGAGCCGGTGCAGGGCGAGGGCGGCTTCAATGTGATTCAGACCGAAGCCGTGAAATGGCTGCGCAAGCTCTGCGATGAGCATGGCATCGTGCTCATCGCCGACGAAGTTCAGACCGGGTTCGGGCGCACCGGCAAGATGTTCGCGATGGAACATTTTTTTGAGCGGACCGGCGTGCTTCCCGACCTGATGACCATCGCCAAATCACTGGCTTCGGGCATGCCGCTGTCGGCGGTGACGGGCCGTGCCGAGATCATGGACGCACCCGCGCCCGGCGGCCTGGGCGGCACCTATGCGGGCAATCCGCTGGCCATCGCCTCAGCGCATGCCGTGATCGAGGTGATGGAGCAGGAACAACTTCCCGCACGCGGCCAGAAACTCGGCGACCAGCTCCAGGCGCGATTGACCAGTCTGCGCGGGCAGGTGCTGCGGATCAGCGATGTGCGCGGACTGGGCGCGATGGTGGCGGTGGAGTTTGCCGATCCGAAAACCGGCGCACCCGACGCCGACGTGACCAAGCGGGTGCAAGCCGCGGCGCTGGAGCGCGGGCTCATCCTGCTGAGCTGCGGTGTGAACGGCAATGTGCTGCGCTTCCTGTTCCCGCTGACCATTCCCGACGCCCTGTTCGCTGAAGCGCTGGACGTGCTGCAAGCCGCGCTGCTGGACGCGGGTCGCTGACAAACGCGCGACGGCGATGGAGGCGTGGCAACTCACCGGGCAGCGCACAAGGCGCCAACACCCTGCCGGCGCAGTTCACCGACTGCAGGGCGTGGCCAAGGGCAAGCCGCTGCCGCTGCATGAGCTCGGCAACGTGTCGCGCCGCGGGGCTGATTCTGCCGGGTCGCCACGCAGGCCAATCGGCTCAATCGCCCCCCAGCAGGGCATCCTCGGCCAGGGCCAGGGCTTCGGGTGAGCCCGAGAGCACGATGGTGTCGCCGGCGGCCAGCACCAGTTCGGGCTCGGCTTGCAGCACATGGCCATCGGCGCGGTGCACCTGCGCCACATGGGCGCCGTGGAGGTTGAGCGTGGCCAGGCTGGAGCCCACGGCCAGCGCCCCGGTGGGCAGGGTGAGGGGCTGCAGCCGCGCCTGTTCGCGCTGCTCCACCGTGCTGCCGGGGTCGTCGATGCCGTGGAAATAATCGCGCAGCAGGCCGTAGCGTTCGGCCCGCGCCGCGCGCAGCCGGGCGAGCACGCGCGGCAGCGGCACGCCCACCACGGCCATGGTCTGCGAGGCCAGCATCAGCGCGCCTTCCAGCACCTCGGGCACGACCTCGGTGGCGCCGGCGGCGCGCAGCTCGTCCAGGCCCGAGTCGTCGCGCGTGCGCACGATCACCGGCACCTGCGGCGCATGTGCGCGCACCAGTTGCAGCACGCGCAGCGCCGAGCGCTTGTCCACATAGGTGATGGCCACGGCGCTGGCGCGCGTGAGGCCGGCCACCTGCAGGCTGGCCAGGCGCGCGGCGTCGCCGAAGACCACGTTGCGCCCGGTGGCGCGGGTCTTGGCGACGCGGTCGGGGTCGAGGTCGAGCGCGACATAGGGAATGGCTTCCTCCTGCAGCAACTGCGCCAGGTTCTGGCCGCAGCGCCCGTAGCCGCAGATGACGACGTGGCGCTGGGTCTTGATGGTCTTGCGGGCGATGTCGGTGAGCTGCAGCGAAGCCAGCATCCATTCATTCGCCACCAGCTTGAGCACGATGGCGTCGATGTGCTGCGCCAGAAACGGCGCGGCCAGCATCGACAACACCGCCGCCGCCAGCACCGGACTCAGCAACTGCGGTGGCAGCAGACGATGCGATGCCGCCAGATTCAGCAGCACGATGCCGAACTCTCCGGCCGGCGCCAACCACAGCGCGGTGCGCAGCGACAGCCCCGGCGGGGTGGCGCGCCACTGCTCCACCGCGAACACCACGGCCGTCTTGGCCAGCAGCGGCAGCAGCGCCAGCAGCAGCACCCCCCACCATTGCGCCAGGACGAGGCGCCAGTCCAGCAGCATGCCGATGGTGATGAAGAACAGCCCGAGCAGCACGTCGCGGAACGGGCGGATGTCGGCCTCCACCTGATGGCGGAATTCGGTTTCGGCAATCAGCATGCCGGCGAGAAAAGCCCCCAGCGCCAGCGACAGCCCGGCCAGTTGCGTCAGCCAGGCCAGCCCCAGCGTGATGAGCAGCAGGTTGAGCATGAACAGCTCGTCCGACTTGCGCCGCACCACCAGCTTGAGCCAGGGCCGCAGCAGGCGCCCGCCGGCCAGCAGAATCACGCCCAGCGCCACCGCTGCCTTCAACGCCGCCCAGCCCAGGGTCATGGGCAGATGGCTGCCGGACGTGGCCAGCGCCGGAATGATCACCAGCAGCGGCACCACCGCCAGATCCTGGAACAGCAGCACCCCCATGATGTGCCGCCCATGTTCGGACTCCAGCTCCAGCCGGTCCGCCAGCAATTTCACGACGATGGCGGTGGACGACATCGCCATGGCCCCGCCCAGCACCACGCCATAGCTCAGCGGCCGCGCCCACCAGCCCGGCGCCAGCCAACCCAGCAACACGCTGCCGGCCACCACCAGGGCGATGGTGGCGCCCACCTGCGCCGCGCCCAGGCCGAACACCAGGCTGCGCATGGCTTGAATCTTCGCCAGGCTGAACTCCAGGCCGATGGAAAACATCAGGAACACCACGCCGAATCCGGCCAGGTGCTGCACCGTCGCCGGGTCACCTGCCAGCGCCAGCGCGTTCGGCCCGATGACCACCCCCACCGCCAGATAACCCAGCATGGCCGGAAGCTGGACATAGCGGAACAGCGCCACGCCGAGCACGGCGGCGACCAGGTAGAGCAGGGTGATTTCGAGACCGGTCATGCGCTGGAGGAAGGCGTGCCCACACCGCTTGTGGATGGGGCGCTCATGTGTGCCGCGTGGCAGCGCCGCACCATGCGGCGCCAGTCATACGCGGTCACACGAGCATAAGGCATGCCTGCTTGAGCACCGCTGGGGACGGCAAGCCTCCGAGCCGTGTCGAGGCGGTGATGGAGTTTTCCAGAATGGGCGGCTGGGATGGGGCGGGGCACGGCGCTCCCCCTCCCGGCCTCCCCCACGATGTGGGGGAGGTGAGAACAACAGCGTTGCGCGGGCTTGAGGGATACCCCTCCCGGCTTCCTCCACAGGTGGTGGAGATCAGAACGGGGCTGGAGGCGCGTCCCTCCTGGCCTCTCCCTCAGGACCGCGAGATGAGAACGGCGCTACGCGAACTGGAGGGATGACCCACCCGGTGCATCTTCCATGGCAGTGGTGGCCGGCCCCTTCCCCATGCATGGGGAGGGGTTCGCAATGGTACGGACTGGGGAAATATCCATGGCCTTTGGCGCGTGGCAGGGCAGATGCGCGGCTTTGCCAGGGCCGCGCACCGCTCACCCCGCCTCGGCGAACAGGCTCACCAATTGCCGCCGCAGCCAGATGTTGGCGGCGTCGCCCTGCACGCGGCGGTGCCAGAACACATGCGTGGTCAGGCGCGGCAGGCGGATCGGCGGTGTGAGCATCACCAGCCCGAAGGGCGCGGCGGCGCGTTCGGCCAGTTTGCGCGGCACCGTCACGAGCAAATCGGCCTGGCTGACGATGTACGGCACGGCGACGAAATGCGGCACGCTGGTGTGGGCGATGTTGCGCACCCCGGCACGGGTCAGTGCCTGCGCGATCTGGCCGTAGGGGCTGGCCGGGTTGTCCACCAGCAGGTGGCGCGCCGCCTTGAACGCTGCCAGCGGAATGCGGCCGCCGCTGAGTTCGCGCGCCAGCGGGTGCTGGCGCCGCAGCAGGGTGACGTAAGGCTGGCTGAACAGGCGCCGCTGCAGCAGGCCGGGGGCCATGTCCTCGAAGGCGCCGATGGCCAGGTCGATACGCCCGGCCGCCATCGCCTCGGCCAGGTTTTGCCCCCCGGCGCGCACGCTGCCAATGGCCAGCGCCGGGGCCACGCGGGCGCAATGCTCCAGCAGCGCAGGCATGAAATAGACCTCGCCCACGTCCGTCAGCGCCAGGGTGAAGCGCTGGCTGCTGCTGGCCGCGTCGAAGCGGGTGGGCTGGTTGACGGCCGCAGCCAGGCGCTGCAGCGCCTCGTCCAGCGGCGCGGCCAGCAGCAAAGCCAGCGGCGTGGCCTGCATGCCGCGCGGACCACGCACGAACAGGTCGTCGTCGAACTGCCGCCGCAGCCGCGCCAGCGCATTGCTGGTGGCCGGTTGCGACAGGCGCAGTGCCCGGGCCGCGGCCGAGACGCTGCCTTGCTGCAGGATTTCGCGCAGCACCAGCAGCAGGTTGAGGTCAAGATCGCGCAGTTGTCGCATGGCGGCTGTCCATTCATGGCGTGAATGGACATTATTGATCCGATCGACAACGGAAATATCTACGATGACCGAGACGACGTGCGGTGCACGGCCTTGCCGCGCGCCAAGCCCGCCCATCCCGGAGATCAGCATGCCAGTCCCATCCGCCGCGCAAGACGCCACGCATGTCGCCACCAACCCCGCCGCCGGCCTCTGCGGTTTCGGCAACCACTTCGCCACCGAGGCCGAGCCCGGCGCGCTGCCGCTGGGGCACAATTCGCCGCAGCGCGCGCCGCTGGGTCTGTATGCCGAACAGCTCTCGGGCACAGCCTTCACCGCGCCGCGCGCGGCCAACCGCCGCAGTTGGCTCTACCGCATTCGCCCCGCCGCCGTGCATGGCGATTTCACCTTGCTGCCGCCGTCGCTGTTCACCCATGCCTTCGGCGCAGCGCCAACCCCGCCGACGCAGTCGCGCTGGGACGCCTTGCCGCTGCCGACGCAGCCCACCGACTTCATCGACGGCCTCGTCACCTACGCCGGCAACGGCGGCCCGGATGCGCAGAGCGGCGTCGGCATCCACCTCTACGCCGCCAATGCCGACATGCGCGAGCGGTTTTTCTACGACGCCGATGGCGAGTTGCTGATCGTGCCGCAACAAGGGCGGCTGCGCATCGACACCGAACTCGGGCGGCTGGACATCGGGCCGCAGCAGATCGCGCTCATTCCGCGTGGCCTGCGCTTTCGCGTGGCACTGCCCGACGGCATGGCGCGCGGCTATGTCGCCGAGAACTTCGGCGCCCTCCTGCGCCTGCCCGAACTCGGCCCCATCGGCGCCAACGGCCTCGCCAATCCGCGCGACTTCATCACCCCGCATGCCGCTTACGAGGATGTCGACGGCATGTTCGAACTCGTCGCCAAATTCCAGGGCCGCTTGTGGCGTGCGCCCATCGACCACTCGCCGCTGGACGTGGTGGCCTGGCATGGCAACTACACCCCCTGCCAGTACGACTTGCGGCGCTTCAACACCATCGGCTCGATCAGCTACGACCACCCCGACCCCAGCATCTTCACCGTGCTCACCTCCCCCAGCGACACGCCGGGCACGGCCAATCTGGATTTCGTCATCTTCCCGCCGCGCTGGCTGGTGGCCGAGAACACCTTCCGCCCGCCCTGGTTCCACCGCAACGTCGCCAGCGAATTCATGGGGCTGATCCATGGCGTGTACGACGCCAAGGCCGAAGGCTTCGTCCCCGGCGGCGCCTCGCTGCACAACTGCATGAGCGCCCACGGCCCCGACGCCGAAACCTTCACCCGCGCCAGCGCCGCCGACACCACCCAGCCGCACAAGGTGGCCGACACCATGGCCTTCATGTTCGAAACCCGCCAGGTCATCCACCCCACCCCCTGGGCGCTGCAAACCCCGTTGTTGCAGCGCGGCTATGCCCAATGCTGGCAGGGTTTGAGCAAGCAGTTCAAGGCGGCTGGGGCGTGAGTCGGGTCGCCTTGGGGGCGGCGCGATGGAGCCTCGTTCAGCCTGTTTTGCCGCCGAGCAACGCGGCGATGCATGGGGCGCGATCGGGGCTTGCATGGCGGCAGGCAGCGGCGTAGAGTCGGATCAGGCTCACCACAAGAAGGAGGCGCCATTGCCCATGACCGAGGGAGTTCTCTGATCCAGCCACACGCTGCGGCGTGAAACCGCTCCCGCCCATGGGAGCAGAACCGTCAGGCACCGTTCAGACCTTGCGTCCGTCGGTGCCTTACTTTTTGGTGGGCCGCCTCGAAGGCGCGAGCGTCCCCTTCGTTGCCTTGAGAACTCAAGGCAACCGGCTCGCCATCACCACCGTGCGCCAGCCGTTGTACTGCTGCCAGGCGGCGGTGACGCTGCCGGCGGCGTCCACCGCCAGGGCGGGGAAGCTGGCTTCCACCGTGGTGCGCGTGTCCGACAGCAGGGTTGCGGCGCCCCAGCGCGCGATGCTCGGGTCGTAGCGCGCGGCCTGCACCTGCATGCCGCGCGGGCCGTCCTGATACCAGGCGGCGGTGACGTTGCCGGCGCCGTCGGCCACCAGCACCGGGTTGCCGGCGCTGGCCTGTTTCGGGTCGTCCAACTGCGCCGGCGTGCTCCAGCGGCGCGTGGCGGCGTCGAAGCGGCTGGCGAGGATGGCGTAGCGCGCCTGCGCCGGGGCGGCCACATCGGCCTGCTCCCACGCCAGGGTGATGTTGCCGGCGGCGTCGCTCACCAGCGCCGGGGCCAGGGCGGCGCCGCGGAAAGCGGGGCTTTGCATGAGCCTGACTGGCGAAGCGGTGAGCGGCGCGTTGCGCTGCCCGGCGGCGAGCTGGCGCACGGCGATGCGCCGGAGCGCGCCACTGCCCTGCACCCAGGCGACCGCCGCCCCGCCTTGCGGGTTGCCGATCAGCACGGGGTTTTGCGCCCGCGCGCCGGCGGGGCTGAGTCGCCAGGGCCGTGTCCACGACCACGGGGTGCTGCCGGTGGCGCCATGCGCGGCATCGTCCGGCAACTGCGCCGCCACCATCACCGCCTCATGCCCGCGCGCACCCTGTTGCCACGCGGCGATGAAGCCGCCGTCCGCGCTCGCCACCACGACCGGGTTGTAGGCATTGCCGCCGCCGTGGTCCAGCGCCATGGCGGGCTGCCAATGCCCTGCCGAGACCCTGAAACCGCTGGCGAAAATGCCGGTGTGGTGGCCGTCGGGCTGCTGCCACACCACGGCCACATCACCCGCGGCATTCGCCGCCAGTTGCGGGTTGGTGGCGTTGCCCGACAACGCCGGGTTGTCGAGCCGAACCGGAGCCGACCCATCGCCGTCGGCTGCCAGGCGGCGGCCCTGGATGGTGTTGTGCCCCTGCAGAGCCTGGAACCACACGGCGGTGACCTGTCCGTGCGCATCGGCCACCAGCGCCGGAATGTTGGCGGCGCCAGCCTCGGGGCCGCGCAGGTCGATGGCGACAGGCGCGCTCCAGAATTCGGTCGCTGGCGTGAAGCGGCTGAGCTCGATGGCGTTGCGCACGCCGTCGTTCTGGAACCAGGCCGCCGCTACGGTGCCGCTCGCGCCGCTCGCAAGCTGCACGCCGCTGGCCGGGCGGTCCGTCAGGCGGGCGGTGCGGGCGTCGTCGATTCCCGTGGGCGGTGTCCAGTCGCCGCAGGCCGTGGTGAAGCTGCTGCGCACGGGCATGACGGGCAGGGCGCCGGGCGTGCGCGCGGCGCTGAAGTCCAGCGTGTAGCGGGTGCAACCGGCCAGTGGCGCGGCCGGCTCGAAGGTCGCGGTGTCGCCGCTGACTTTCAGCAGCCCCGTGACGACCGTGCCGATCGGTGTGCGCAACTGCAAGCGCCCCGGTGTGAGCGCCGCTGCGGCTTGCGCCGAGGCCAGACGCACGCCGGGCTGCACGACACGATCGACCTGGGTGGCGCCGTCGGCCGGCATGCATTGCACGGCTCGCGTGCCGGCCAGCGCCAGCGGGGTGATGCCAAGGGTGAGGAGTGCGACGACAACATGGAGCTTGCGCATGGCGGGGATGGCTGGATGGCGGTGTGGCACCGTTTGTAGCACCGGCCCGCAAGGCCTGCACAAGGCGGCGCAAGATGGCGTGCCATTGCGCAGGCCAGGCCGTTCCTCGGTGTTGGGGGATCAGGCGCCAGGCTTTTCCATGTCGCCAAAGAACCGCTGGTAGGCGACGAGGTAGGCCAGTTGAAACCCCGCCGCCACAATGAACGGCGCGGTCAACCAGCCCTGGTGCAGCATCAGGCCGGCGATGGCCGGGCCGATGGCGCGCGGCACCTGGATGGAGACGTTGTTCACCGTTGCCGCCAGGCCTTGGCGGTGCTGGCGCGTCAGCCCCATGGTCAGCGCCTGGCGCACTCCCAGCGTGCCTTGGTTGAAGGCGGCGCGCACTGCCCAGAACCCGGCCGCCAGGACAAACACCGGCATGAAGGGCGTGAGCACCATGAGCAGGAGCCCCGCCCCGCGCATGCCCACGACCGTGCGCACCACGCCATAGCGCGGCACGAAGCGCTGGGCGAGTTGCGCGCCGACGGCGGCGAGGACGAAACTCGCCGCCAGCGCCGGGCCGATGGTGGCCGGGCCGTGGTCGAAGCGGCGCAGGAACCAATACGCCATCAGCGGCGCCACCAGGCCGATGCCCAGGCCGTTGAGCGAATTGGCCAGACCCAGGCGCCAGAGCATGCGGTTCTCTTCGGCGTGGGTGGCGGAGTGCCCGCGGCCCTGCGTCTTCTCCTCATGGGCCGCGGGCGTGTCCGGCGTTGCACTTGGGCCGTTGCCCTCCACGGCCTGGAACTCGGTGTCGGCATCCGGCATGGCCGTGGCCGATGCGGACAGCGGCGGTTTGGTCCGCGCCCGCTTCACATCCGGCGCACGCCAGATCAGCGCCAGGCCGATGGCCGAGCCCATCAGGGGCAGCACGAACAGCGGGCGATAGGCCAGCGCACCGGGCAGCAAACCGCCCCACAGCGCGGGCAGCCCGGCGAGCAGTGCGCCCAGCGCCATGCCGAAAAAGCCCAGCGTGGAATTCAGGCTGAACACGCGCGAGCGCTGCGCCGGCGCCAGATCCTGCGCCAGCCAGGCCTGTTCCAGCGGGCCGAAGGGACCGGCCGCGCCGTTGGCGCCACGGCCGAAGCCGCCGAGCACCGCGCCCAAGGTCAGCACCCAGGTGGCGCTGCTGGCCAGCGCCAACAGCGCGCTCAGGATGAGCACACCCTCGTACGCCAGCAGGAACTGTTTGCGCCCGAGCCGGTCGCTGGCCGGGCCGATCAGCAGGGTCAGCGCCACGCCGAGCAAGAGCCCGGCCGACAGCACCGCGCCGATGGCCGCCGCGCTCCAGTTCAGCGCGTGCAGGTAGAGGGAGAAGCCCACCACCAGCGCGCCCTGGCCGACGCTGCGGCCAAAGCGCGCCCCCATGACGAGCTTGACCGCCGCCGGCCAGGCTTCATCCGCGCGTCGCGCGGGGCTGGGCAGGCTTTCGGTGGACATGGACATCGCGGTGTGGCGAACAGTGCGGCGGGGCTTCGGTTTGACGCTTCAGGTGGACGTGATGCATGGACGTGATGAAGGGGGCGTCGGCGAGCGGTCAGCGGACGGATCGGCAGACTCGCTCCGCGCACCTGATCGGCGAACGAGGCCGCATGCGACCTCGCCGGACTGTCTCCGCGCAGGTTGCAGCGCGCGGCGTCACGGGGATTTGTTCAGCGTCGCCTCAGGGTCGCGTGGCGCGTCGCGCTCAGCGCAGCACCAGGGCCCTGGTGCCGTCGGTTCCCGACGCCGGAACCAGCGCGGCCAGGGTTGGCAGGGTGTGGGCCAGCGCGGCGGTTTTGGCCGGAGCCGGCGCGGCCATGTAGCGCTTGATCTGGGCGATGACCGCCGGCTTGTCCCAGTCTTCCGGGCCGAGGGTGCGGGCCACTTCGTGGCCCTGCTTGTCGATCAGGATGGTGGTGGGCGTGCCGAGAATGTCGAGCATGTCCAGCGCGTGGCTGGTGGGGTCAACGTAGATGGGCAGATGGTCGATGAAGTTGTCCTGGTAGAAACTTTTCACCGTGAAGATGCCGCCTTTGTCGATCGACAGCGGCACCACTTCGAAGTTCTTGCCGCCCAGCATGGATTGCAGCTTGTTCAGCGTGGGCATTTCATGCACGCAGGGCGGGCACCAGGTGGCCCAGATATTGAGCAGCACCACCTTGCCCTTGAAGTCCGCCAGGGTCATGGGCTTGCCTTGGGCGTTTTCGAACGTGACCTTGGCCAGCGGCAGCGGCTTGCCCGTGGGGTAGGGGGTGAAGGTGAAGCCGGCCGCAAAAGCCGGCGCCATGGGGACCAGGCAGGCCAGCGACAGGGCCGCAGCCGGCCGGGCGTGACGCAGGAAACGCAACATGAACGATCTCCGAATGATGGGTGCGAGTTGTGGGAAAAGCATGGCAGATCGCGCCGAACTGACCAATCTTAGGCAGGCCGGGCGGCAATGGTTGTAAGCAAAATCCCGCCCGCACGAGCCATGCGGATTGGAGCCGCCGGCCGGGGCTGAAAGTTCCCCTGGGCTTTGACTGCCGCAGGCCAGCGGCCCAAGGCGCGCAGGAGGCCGTACGGCGCACCCCACCCGACCCGATGGGCGCGGCCCGGCTTACTTGCCGAGCCCCGGCAGCACGATGAAGGGGGCGTTGTTCTGCTGCGGAACCGGCTGGGCTTTGGCGGCGGGTCTGGCGCTCGGCGTCGGGGTGCCGCTGGTGATCGGCTCGCCGAAGCCGGAGGTGAGCCGGCCGCCAGCCGTACCCACCGCGGCAGCGGCCGCCGCGCCCGAGGCGGCGCCCAGCAACTGCGCCGGCACCGCGGCCGGGTCCAGCGGCGGGTATTGCTGCAGGAAATAGGCCTCTTTGGCGTTGGGCACGGCGAAGCGGCCCACCGAGGCGAAGCCGGTGGCCGGGTTCACCGGGATCTGCACCACGTCAGGCGGCGCCGCCCAGGGGATGTCGGGGTCGCCCTGCAGCGCGGTGCGCATGTATTGCATCCAGATCGGCAGCGCCACGCTGGCGCCCTGCTCGCCGCGGCCCAGGCTGCGCGGCTGGTTGTAGCCCACCCAGGTGATGGTCACGCGGTTGTGGTTGTAGCCGTCGAACCAGGCGTCGAAAAAGTGCGAGGTGGTGCCGGTCTTGCCGGCCAGATCGGTACGGCCCAGCGCCTGCGCCGCGGCGCCGGTGCCGTAGTGAATCACGTCCTGCATCATGCGCGTCATCAGGTAGGCGTTGCCGGGGCTGATGATGCGTGGCGCATCGGGCTGGCCGAGCGCCGTTTTCGGCGCGGTGAACAGCACATTGCCGCGCGCGTCCACCACGGTGCTGATGAGCGTGGGCTGCACCAGATAGCCGCCGCTGGCGAACACGCCGTAGGCGCGTGCCATCTGCAGCGGCGTGAAGCTGCCGGCGCCCAGCACCATGGTGGGGTAGGGGGGAATCTGGTCGAGCGGCAGGCCGAACTGCGAGGCATGGTCGCGCGCATACGGCACGCCCACGGCCAGCACCACGCGCACGGCGCAGACGTTGTCGGAATGCGCCAGCGCGGCAGCGGCCGGCATGGGTCCGGCGAAGTGGTTCTCGTAGTTGTGCGGCTGCCACAGCGGCTGGCCGGCGCCGGGGTTGATGGAGATGGGCGCGTCGTCGATGATGGTGGACGGCGCCAGCCCCTCGGCCACCGCGGCCGAGTAGATGAAGGGTTTGAAGCTGGAGCCGGGCTGGCGGTAGGCCTGGTTCACATGGTCGAACTTCTCGTGGTTGAAGTCGAAGCCGCCCACCCAGGCCTGCACCGCGCCGGTCTGTGGCTGCAGCGACACCAGGGCCGATTGCGCCAGCGGCAGTTGCGCAATTTCCCAGCCGCCCTTGGGCAGTTTGAGCAGGCGCACCACGCTGCCCACCACCACGCGCTTGGCGGCCGGAGCCTTGTCGTACAGGCCGGGGCGGCAGAACGTCAGGCCGTCGCCGGTAATGGTTTCCTGCTGGCCGTCGCGCCGCACCACCACCACGGTCTTGGGGCTCACCTGCAACACCACGGCGGCTTTCAGCCCGCCCACGTCGTGCGCGTTCTTCAGCGCGGCCACGGCGGCTTGGGTGGCGGCGTGCTCGCCGTCTGGCAGGTCGATGTGGCGCTCCGGACCGCGCCAGCCTTGGCGCCGGTCGTAGGCCAGCAGGCCGGCGCGCACCGCGGCGTTGGCGGCGGTCTGGTCCTTGTCCAACAGCGTGGTGGTGACCTTGTAGCCGTCGGTGTAAGCGGCTTCGCCGAAGCGCGCCACCATGATTTGGCGCACCGCCTCGGCGGCGTAATCGGCGTCCACGCTGTAGTGCAGCACGCCCTGACCGGCGAGCACGTTCAGCGGCGCGGCGATGGCGTCGTCGTATTGCTGCTTGCTGATGTCGCCCAGCGCCAGCATGCGCCCGAGCACGTAATGCTGGCGCCATACGGCCAGCTTCATGCTGTTCTGCGGGTTGTAGGCCGAGGGCGCTTGCGGCAGCCCGGCCAGCACCGCCATCTGCGCCAGGCTCAACTCGGTGAGCGGCTTGCCGTAGTACACCTGCGCAGCGGCGGCGAAGCCATAAGCGCGCTGGCCCAGATACACCTGGTTGAGGTAGCGGTCGAGAATCTGATCCTTGCTCAGCGTGTTCTCGATCTTGTAGGCCATCAGCGCTTCGACGAACTTGCGCAGCGGGGTTTTCTCGGGCGAGAGGTAGAAGTCACGCGCCACCTGCATGGTGATGGTGGATGCGCCCTGCACCGCGCCACCGGCGCCGAAGTCGGCCAGCGCGGCGCGGATGACGCCGGTGAAGTCCACCGCGCCATGCTCGAAAAAGCGCGAGTCCTCGGCCGCCAGCACCGCCTGCTTGAGCTGCTTGGGCACCTGGTCGTAGGCAATGACGGCGCGGCGCTGCACGCCGAATTCGCCGATCAGCGTGCCCTGCGCGGTGTACACCCGCAGCGGCAGGTCGGGGCGATAGTCGGTGACTTTGTTCAGGTCGGGCAGGCGCGGCCACAGCATCACCACACACACCGTCAGCAGCAGCGCTCCGGCCAGGCCCAGCAGCGCCAGCCCGAGGATGATGGACGCCCAGCGCGGCAGGCCGCGGCGCGCGGGCTTGCGGGAACGCGGCTGGGGTTTGCGGGGCGGGGAGGCGGGCGAGGGCGCCGGTTTGTCCGGCTGGAAGGTGGGTTCAGTCATTGCAGCGCGGGATGATAATCGCCGCAAGCCGCATTTTTGGGCGCTTGGCTGGCTGAAATGTGAGGGGATGTTTCGGCATCGGAGGCGCCCAATGCCATGGCAGAGGCGACGCGCCATCGAGCCATGCCCTGCGTCCGCTGTTCCACGCATAGGGGCCATGCGGTCACGGAGGCGCGAGTCCTCCGGGAATCGGGCAGTGGCCAATCAGGGTCACCAACCAGGATCGGCATCCCCAGGTTGAGCATCCCGATGGCGCTGGCGGGCGGGTTTATGGCTGCGCCGGACGGTAGGCGGGTTGCGGCGGCGCATAGCCCGGCGCGGGGGGCGCGTAGCTGGGCGGCGGCACATAGCGCGGCGCCGCATAACCCGGCACCTGCGCACCGCGCGAGTACATGCACTGCTGGTAGGCGATGTTGTAGGCGCGTTGCGCCCCGCCCTGGGTGTCGCTGTAGGTGCCGGCACCGCCGGCGCTGCCGGCCAGCAGCCCGAGGCCCGCGCCCACGCCGGCGCCCTGGCTGTTGCCGCCGATCAGGGCGCCTGCTGCAGCGCCCAGCACAGCGCCGGTGGCGCCCGAGACCAGCCCCGAATTGCTCGCGGACTGGCTGTAGCCGGCGATGCGCTGCGCCGCGAAGTTGCGGCAGGAGGCATCGATGGCCTGGAACTGCTCGAACGGCATGCCTGGCGCCGGCATCACGGCGATGGTCGGACCCAAGGGCGCGGAGGCGCACCCGGCGAGCAACAAGGCCGAGGCCACGGCACCCAGGCCGAGGAAGGGAAGTTTGCGCATGGTGTTCATCCTGCGAGTCGAAAGGGTCGTCGGGAAATCAGAGCAGAGGCGGGAATGGATGGGAGAAGCGGATCGGGGAAGCAGACAATACCGGATTGTCGGAAATTGTTCGGTGCCTTGCTGAAGGGCGGCTGAAGCCGAGGGGCATGCGCGCGCCGGGGCCTTGCATGTCGCCGCCCCAGTCAGCGCTTGGCCGGTGGGGCCGTGGGCGCCGGAGGCGCAGGCTGCGCCAGGACCTGCGCCCAGCCTGCCGGGCAGGTGGCGATTTGCGGGTAGTACCCGGCCGGGTTGCTGCAGTAATACCAGTAGGAGGGCGGAGCCGGGCCCAGGGGCAGGTTCTGCACCTGGATGCGTTGCGGCGGCGCCTGCACCACCAAGGGCGGCGCATAGACCCAGGCATTCCAGCCCGGGCCCCAATCGTCGCCCCAGCCGCCATCCCAACCGTCACCCCAATCACCGCCGTCCCAGTCGGCATACATCGGCATGCCCACGCTGATGCTCCAGTACATACGCCCCTGCGCCTGCGCGGCCGGAGCCAGGGTCAGCGACAGGGCCAAAGCCAAGGCCAGCGCCGCCAGCAAGCCGAACACGCCGCCAGCCACGCGCCCGATGCGATGCGAAACAAAGGAGTCGTCCATCATCATGCACCTCTCATGTTTTGACTGTAACGATCCAGTCCAGTTCCTGCCGACACACCGGAAAAAAACGGCCAGGTACGCGGGGGAACGTGCCTGGCCTCAAGCTCGGTTTGCCACGAGGAGAGGTTTCGGGCAGGGTCAATCTAGCTCCGGTTTTTGTCCCGTCGATGTGCGCAGTTTGAAGATCTGTTTCTGTTGCGCCCAGAGCGCTCCAGCCACGAGCGTCCTGCCTGGAGCCATGCGCCGGATTGGCAGCGCGCAGTGCCTGGTTTTCAGTGACCTGGGCCACCCTGGCCAGGTCCACCCTGGCCGCGATCCGGACCACGGCCATCGCCGTTGCCGCGGCCGTGGTCTTGTTGGTGGTCCTGTCCATGGCCCTGCCCAGGGCCACCTTGTTGAGGCCCATGCTCCGGGCCACGTCCAGGGCCATAGCCTTGCGGCGGCCCGTGTGGTCGCTGTTGCGTGTCGCCAGCCGCGCGGAAATGGCGCCAATGCGGGTCGCGGCCATACTGGCGCGCCTGCTCCTGGTAGCGGCCCCAGTCGCGGTCGTGGAAGCGGCGCAGTTGCGGTGGCGGGCCGGGCAGGCGGTACCACGGCCCGCCGTAATGCGGCCCGCGGTACCAGCCGCCGCCATAGTTGTAGTAATACACCCCGCCGAGGTAGAAGATGGGCTGCTGCACTCCCAGGGCGACATACGCCCCGAGCGCCGGCACCCACACCATCGACGGCGGCGCCACGACCACCGGAGGCGGGTAGCCAGGTTGCACATAAATCGGCTGCGGGGCATACACCGGCGGTGGCGTGCCGATGCTGAACTGAATGCTCACCGGCGGCCCCTCCGCATGCGCCAGGGCGCCTGCGCCCAGCAGGCTCAGCGCCGCCAGTGTGCGCAAGGTGGGGGTGGATCGAGTTTTCATGCTGGTGCCTTCATGAGAAAACGCACGGTCGCCCGAAGACTTCTCAGAACTCGGGGCCTCTGCAAATTGGCGGCCGGGGGCACGCCCAGGATCAATCATGCCAGCCCGTTCACCGGTCTGGGTTGGTCCCCCGCCGCGCCAGCTTGTTGGTTGCTGTTTGCCGGGCCCAAGCCCGAACGGCGCCATTTACATATGTTGACCCAGTCCTGTTGCTGCATTGTGTCCGGTCATCCGTGGCGGGCGGAGGCAAGCTGTCCTGCATCAACCACCATCAGGGACGTGAGCAGTTTCTCGCCCTTGTTGAAGTCTTGGTCGCGGCGCAAGCCTTGCAGGACTTCGGTCAGGATCAAGTCGCCCACGGCCAAGGGTTGATTGCCGAGCAGGCTGTCGAGCTTGTCGGTTTGCGGGGTCGCGGAGCCACGGAAGTCGTCGATCCAGACGCTGGAATCGACCAGGATCACTTGTCGGACCTCATGGCATCGAGATCGCCTTCCCAGGTCAGTTTGCCGCGGAAACGGCGGACTTTTTCTGTGAGTTAGGTACACGTTCTAGCCCTGGACAGGCGCCGCGGCGGGCGGGGCCAATCGTGTCCCGCCGTTCAAACCTCACCCCCCAAAATAGCCCGGCAGAATCTTCTCGTGCGTCGTTGCCGGGTTGTCGGCCAGCAAGTGCGGGTCGGTGGTGACGATGATCAGGCCGGCCATCGGGTCGCCGAAGCCGTGGACGGTGGGGCGCTTTTTCGGCATGGTGCGGCCGCCCGGTTCCTTCATCAGTTTGGCGTGAACGGAACAGTAGTAGAACTTCAATCCCGGCTGGCGGAAGGCTATTGCGTAGGTGCTCACCTTGTGCCCCGGCCCGGGCGTGCCTTCCACAGCGCCGTCGAAGCGGGGGCTGGGTTTGCCGGTGAGCGGGTTGTAGCCGACGATGGCGTGCGCGCCGGTGTCCTGGTCAACGAACACCACGTCTTGCCCGGGGCGCACTGCCACCACGTTTTCCAGGAACATATTGGCGCCGTTCATGTGGATGTAGATCGGCGCGGGCTTGTGGGCCGGTGCCGTGGCCGCCTGGCTGAGCGGGGCGAACAGGGCGCAGGCGAGCAGCGCGGCAACGGCCGGCAGCGGGCGTCCAGCGGCGCGCAGGGCGCGGGATGCGAGGGTGGCGTTGGTCATGGCAGTCTCCTTGGCGATGGGATCGAAGGGGAAGGACGGCAGCGCCCATCGCGGCGCGTCGGCTGGGGACGAAAAGGCGGCATTCCTGCCAGGCTTGGTTGGCAGGCCAAGTGGGCATGCTGAGTTGGTTTGATGGGGGTTTGCCTGCCGGGTTTCATGCGCGGCATTCATGCACGGCTTTCGCGCTGCGCCGGCGCCACGCCGAAGCGCAGCGCCAGTTGCGGCAGCACGAACAGGTTGTACAGCAGGCTGGTGAGCAGGCCGCCGAGCAGGGCCACGGCCATGGGGCCTTCAATTTCGCGGCCCGGCGCATGCAGGCCCAGCGCCAGCGGCAGCACGCCGAGGGCCGTGACCAGCGAGGTCATGACGATCGCGGCGAGGCGGTCGGCCACGGCGCGCAGCAGGGTGTCGGCGTTCCATGCCAGCCCATGCTCGCGCTGCAACTGGGCGGCGTGGGCGAAGATGAGAATGGCGTTGCGCAGGCTGATGCCCATCAGCGCCAGCAGGCCGATGACCGCGCCCAGCGACAACACGCCGCCCACCAGCCAGGCGGCGAACACCCCGCCAGCCCAGGCCGCGGGCACGGACAGCAGCACCAGCAGCACTTGCCGCGTGGTGGTGGATGCGGCCTGGCGTGGTGTGATCGCCGCCGCATCGCCAGCGGCGGTGGTGGCATTGCGCCCCAGTGCCATGGACAACAACAGCATCAGCCCGGCGAACACCCCGAGCACGTCCACCCCCAGCCGCTGCAGCGTGGCGTTGCGCTGCGCCGCATCGCCCTGGAACTGCAGGGTGACGCCGGGCGGCACTTGAACCTGCGCGTGGATGGCGGTCTGGGCGCGCTGCACGAAGCCGGTGATGTCGGCCGAGGTGGTCGATGCCAGCACCGTTTGCACCCGCTGCTCGCCGAGGTGGCGAATGTCCGACGGGCCACTGGCGGCGCTGATGCTGGCCAGCTGGGCCAGCGGGACGAAGCCCAGCGACGGGGTGTGGATGAGCAAGTCGCCCAGCACCTGCGGGTTGTTGCGTGCGCTGCGCGTCAGCACCACGCGCACCGGCACCGGAACGGAACCGTGGAACACCGTGCCTGCGCTGCTGCCGGCAAAGGCGGTGTGGATGGCCTGCAGCACCGGCAGCGGCTGCAGGCCCCAGGCGCGCAGCGCCTCGGGCTTGAGCGCGATGTCGAGCTGCGGCACGCCGGGCGGGGTTTGCAGTTGCACGCCGGTGGCGGTGGGCAGCGCGGCCAGGACCGCCGCAACCCGCTTGGCCACTGCGTCAATCGCCGGCAGATGGGTGCCCAGCACCTGCACCACCAGCGGGGCGGCGCCGCCGCCGGCCACGGTATTGTCCAAGCGCTCGGTGAGAAAGCTGTTGATGCGGAAGCTGGCGCCGGCAAAGCCGTCGACCACGTGTCGAATGGCGGTGAGCGCCTGCGCCGAATCGGCCCCCGGCTTGAGGTTGACGTCGAGCGAGCTGCTCTGTGTGCCGGAGGCGTCGGGCGACAGCGCGGCGCGCCCCGTGTGCTGGGCGACCAGGCGCACTTCGGGCAACTGCTCCAGCGCTTTCACCACGCGGGCGCCTTCGTCCAGCGAGGCCTGAATGGACGCGCCCGGCGCCAGCCGCATGTGCACGATGTACTGCCCTTCCTGCAGCGGCGGCAGAAAGCTGCCGCCCATGCCCCGCGCCAGCAGCGCCGCGCCGATGACGAGCAAGAGCATGATGATGGAAGCCGGCAGCCAGTACGGCAGCAGCCGCCGCAGCAAGGCGGTGTAGCCGCGCTGGGCCACACGCACCGGGGCGGGGGTGTGCAGGGGCGCTGAAGTGCGCGCTGCTGCGGACATCGACGTGGACGTGCCGTGCTGCGGCTTGGTGCCGTCCGGCATGGCGCGGCGCTGGCCGCGCCGCGCCAGCAGCAGCGCGGCCAGCGCCGGGGTGACGGTGAGCGCCACCAGCAGCGAGGCCAGCACCGCCAGCGCATAGGCCTGCGCCAGCGGCGCGAACAGCCGCCCGGACAACCCCGGCAGCAGCAGCACCGGCACCACCACCAGCAGCACGGCGGCGGTGGCGTACACCACCGCGCCGCGCACTTCCAGGCAGGCGGCGAGGATGACGCGCAGCGGCTGCTGCGGCTGTTCGGCCACGGCGTTGTCGCGCAGCCGCCGCAGGATGTTCTCGACGTCGATCACCGCGTCGTCCACCACCACGCCGATGGCGATGGCCAGGCCGCCGAGGGTCATCACGTTCAGCGTCACGCCCATCCACACCAGCACCGTGATGGCGGCCAGCAGCGACAGCGGAATGGCGAGCGAGGAGATGAGCGCGGCGCGCCAGTCCAGCAGCGTGAGGGCGATGACCAGCACCACCAGAGCAGCGCCCAGCAAGAGCGAGTCGCGCACGTTGTGCATGGCGATGGTGATGAAGTCGGCGGGCCTGAACAGCGTGCCGTGCAGGGTGATGCCCTGCGCTTGCAGACCTGCGCGATGCTGCTGCAGCACGGCCTGCACCGCGCGCGTCACCTGCATGGTGTTGGCGCCGTAAGACTCCTGAATCTTGATGATCACCGCGGGCTCGCCGCTGACGCTGCCCCCGCCGATCGCGGGCAGCGAGGCGTAGGCCACCCGCGCCACGTCGCCCAGCGTCACCACCCCTTGCGGCGTGGCGCGCAGCACCGTGGCGGCCAGCGCCTGCGGCGTGGGCGCGAGGCCGTGGCTGACCAGCAGCACGCGCTGCTCGGGCGTGGCCATGAAGCCGCCGCCCAGCAAACCGGTGGCGTGTTGCGTGGCGGCCAGCACCTCCTGCAGATCGAGGTGAAAACGCTGCAGCGTCTGCGGATTCACCAGCACCTGCAGCGCGCGTGTCTGCTGGCTGAAGATCAGCACGTTGTCCACACCCGGCACCGCCATGAGTTGCGGCCGGATGCGCCATTGCGCAATGGACTGCAGGTCCATCAGACTGTGGCGCTGCGATGTGAGCCCAGCCATCAGCACCGTGCCGGTGCTGGAGGTCAGCGGAATCAGTTGCGGCGCACCGACGCCCGTGGGCAGATGCACGGTGGCAAGGTGCTGCGCCACGCGCCAGCGGTCGTCCTGAAGCTTGGTGCCCGACTCGAAATACAGCTTCAGGATGGAGAGGCCTGGCAGGCTTTTCGACGTCACCTGCTTCACGCCCAGCATGCCGCTGGACGCGGCTTCCAGCGGGTCGGTGACGAGCAGTTCAACCTGCTCGGGCGACAGGCCGGGAGCTTCGGTCTGCACCTTCACCATCTTGGCGGCGAATTCGGGAAACACATCGGTGGTGGCCTGGCGCGAGAAGTTGACCGCCAGCGCCGCCAACAGCACGGCCAGCGCCAGCACCACGCCACGGCGATGAATGCTGGCGCCGATCAGCGCCGCCTGCAGACCACGGGCGCGGGCCATCAGTCGTCGTTCCCGGCGGTTGTGTCATGCGCGACGGCCTTGGCCTGTGGCTTGGGCGGCGGCGTGAGCAGCAGGCCCGCGCCGTGCGTCACCACATCCAGCGCCGCCCAGCCGGGCTGCATGTAACCGGCTTGCAGCGGCCAGGCGGTGGACAGCGCGTGGGGAGTGAACCGGCGCGCGTTGTTGGCGGCGGGCGTGGACGTGAACACCAGCGCCTGGCCGCCCGACCACACCACGGCGCCGGCAGGCAGCAGCACGCCTTGTTGCGCCTGGCCGGACTGCACCTGCGCCAGCAATTGCAGCCCCGGCATCAGGCCACTCGCGGCCGGGCTGGTGGCGACAAAGCGCAGCCCCTGCACATGGGCCGAAGCCACCGCCGCCGGGCCGATGACGGTGGCGGGAAGCCAGCCATCGCGCAGCTCGCCCGAGCCCCCGGGGACATGCAGCCGCACCTGTGCTGCCGCAGGCAGATCGGTCCCTGGTGGCAGGGTGAGATCGACGATGAGTTCGCGCCCGCTGGCGATGGCGCTGCGCAGCGCGGGGGCCGTTTGCAGCCGCGCCGCCAGTGCCGGGCCGAGGCTGGCCGTGAGTTCGGCTTGCGCCGCCTGCAGCGTGGCTTGCGCCACAGCCACCTGCGCCTGGGCCGTTTGCGCCGCGGTCTGCGCCTGTTGCACTTCGGCCAGCGCAATGTTCTGCCCGGCCTGGAACAAGCCCTGCGCCCGCTGCGCCTGCAATTGCGCGAGTCGCAAACTGCTACGCGCCGCCGCGAGTTGCGCGCGCGCCATGTCCAGCGCGCTCAGGTTGCGCAAGAGCGCGGCCGGGCTTTGCACCGTGGCGCTGGCCTGAAACGTCCGGCGATACGCGCCTGGCGCGAGGTGCTGGATCTGCAGGTCGGCGCTGACGATTTGCGCCAGGCTCCACTGCACCGCCTGCGGCAGCGCGGCGTGGGCCGGCGTGGTGCCGAGGGTCAGTGCGGCGGCCACGGCCAGCGTGAAAAAGCGTGGCAATGACGGCGGATTTACAGGTGTTTGCATGATGGCTTCATCGATGTTTGTGCGAAAGCGTTGGGCGTTGATCGCGGGCGGCGGCACGCCACAGGCGCGGCGCTCATCGCGCTTCTGAAAATTGGGAGTGCCACGCCACGGCGGAAAGATGTGGCGAGGTCTTGGGCTGCGGCGCCAAGGGAGCAGCGGCGGGTGCCGCGGTTTTTCGCATCTGCCCATCCGGTGGCTTCAGCTCATGCTGCAAAGCCGCCTGCAGCGCGCCCAGCGCCTGCCATTGCGCGGTGCGGGCCTGCAGCGCGGCGTGTTCCGTGGCGAGGGCGCGCAGCTTCGCGCGCAGCACTTGCACCGGGCCGATCAGGCCCTGGTGCCGGGCGGCCTCGTCGGCTTGCAGCAGTTCCAGGTTCGCCGCGCGCAGGCTGTCGGCCCGGCGGGTTTCGTCTTGCGCGGCCTGCAAGGCGGCCTCGGCCTGTTCGATGCGCTCAAGCACCTGCCCTTGCACCTGCTGCAGCGCCGCCCGGGTCTGTGCCAGGCGGGCGCGGGCGGCGGCAATTTGTCCCTGGTGCTGGTTGAACAGCGGCAGCGGCACGCGGGCGCTGAGGGTCAGGCGGTTCACCCCCTGGTCGCGTACGGCGCCGGGGGCAATCATCGGCGGCCCGCCGTCGCGCAGCGCCTGCGCCAGTTGCAGCGCGGCTTGCGCGGCCTGTTCCTGCTGCCAGGCGGCGCGCACGTCGTCGCGGTGCGCCAGGGCGATGCCGCGCAGCTGTGTCAGGCGTGCGGCGTCGGGCTGTGGCGGGGCGGCGGCCAGCGCGGAGAAGTCGATGTGCACCGCGCGCAAGGCGGCGTCGGGCACGCCCAGCGCGGCGGCCAGCGCGGCATGCGCGACCTGTTCCAGCCCCAGGTCGCGGCTGCGTTGCAGGGCTGCGGTTTGCGCGGCGGCTTGAGCCAGCGCGGCGGCCAGTGGCGAGTCCCAGCCACCTTGGGCGCGGGCGGCGGTGCGGCCTTGCAGTTCCAGGGCGACGTCCAGCACCTGCTGTTGCAACTGGGTCTGCTGCTGTGCCGCCCACAGCGCGACATAAGCCTGCTGCACCCGCGAGCGCACTTGCCAGCTTGCGCCGCGCAGCAGCAAGCGCGCCGCGCGCACACCGGCCGCGGCCTGCGCGGCCTGCGCCTGGCGCTGCGCGTGCGACTCCAGCAGCAGGCCGATGGCCGCGCCCACGGTCCACGGGCTCGGCGCCATCAGCGCCGCCGCACTGCCGTATTTCAGGCCGAGCTGCAGGCTGGGGTTGGGCCATTGCTTGGCGATCTGCAAATCAGCCTCGGCCAATTGCACGCCGGTGCGGTCCACCCGCAGCGCGGGATGAAAGTACAGCGCGGCAAGACTCAAGCGTTGCAGCGTCCAGGCTTGATCGGCAGGCTGCGGTGCGTTCATTTGCAAAGTGATGAAACGTTGCAAACCGGGGTCGAACAAGCTGCGCCGCACCAGCGCCTGCGCGCTGGCCTGCGGCGTGACGCCGGGCGCGGGAGGTGGCATGCTGGCACAGCCGGCGAGCAAGGCGGCGAGCACGCCAGCCAGCAAGGGCTTGCTGGATACGCGAGGCGGCATGAGGTCAGTTGGCATGGCTGGATGTTGCGCCGCAACCACTGGCGCCAACATGACGACAACATGACGATTTGGTCATGTTGCAGACGGACACGCGACAAAGCCCTGCGCGGGTTGACAATTCCGGCATGCGCATCCTGATCGTGGAAGACGAAGCCAAGACCGCAGCCTATCTCAAACGTGGTTTGGGCGAGAATGGCTTTGTCGCCGACGTCGCCGCGGACGGCACCGATGGCCTGCATCTGGCCCTGACCCAGCCTTACGACCTCGTCGTGCTCGACGCCATGCTGCCCGGGCGCGACGGCTGGAGCGTGCTGCGTGAGTTGCGGCGCAAGCTGGCCACTCCGGTGCTGATGCTGACCGCGCGGGACGGCGTGGCCGACCGCGTGCGCGGGCTGGAACTGGGCGCGGACGATTACCTGGTCAAGCCCTTCGCGTTTTCCGAGTTGCTGGCGCGGGTGCGCAGCGTGCTGCGGCGCGGGCCGGCGCGCATGCCCGAAGTGGTGGAGGTGGCCGATCTCAGCGTCGATCTGCATCGCCAGCGCGCCGAGCGCGGCGGCCAGCGGCTGGCGCTCACACCCAAGGAGTTCGCCCTGCTGGCGCTGCTGGCGCGGCGCGCGGGCGAGGTGCTGTCGCGCACGCTGATCGCCGAGCAGGTGTGGGACATGAATTTCGCCAGCGACACCAATGTGGTGGACGTGCACATCCGCCGCCTGCGCAGCAAGCTCGACGACCCCTATCCCACGCCGCTGCTGCACACCGTGCGCGGCGTGGGCTATGTGCTGGAGGCGCGCGATGCGCGGTGAGTCCGGCGAGGCCGCCTCCCCCGCCCCGCCTCCCCCGCAGGGTGGGGGAGGCGAAAACGGCGCGGCGCGAAGGACGGGCCGGTTCTTGACTGCACCCTCGCGAGACGCGGGCGGTGGCTTGTCTCCTCCTCACTGGTGGGGAGGATTTGCGCTGCGCCGCCTGCGCCAATACGGCCTGCCGCCGCGTTCGCTCGCGGCGCGCATGGCAGCGGCGTTCGCGCTCACCCTGGCGCTCATCCTGCTGGCCGCCAGCACCTGGGTGTACTGGGGTTTGAACGCGCGCATGATGCAGGAAGACCGCGAATCGGTGCTGCGCAAGCTCGATACCGCGGTGGCGGTGCTGCGCAGCTACACCGCCGACAGCGACGAACTGCGCCAGGAGGCTTACCTGCCGCTGCCGCCGGACGCGCCGCGCGATCTGTTCCTGCGGCTGCGCGCTGCCGATGGCCGGGTGCTGTTGCAGACCCCCGGCTTCAGCCCGGCGCTCGACGCGGCGCGTTTCGATGCGCCGCAGGCCAATGGCGCGCCCAACCTGCGCAAAGTGCAGCTGCATCACGATCTGCATTTCCTCACCGCCATGCTGCCGGTGATGGGGCGGCTTTCCGCCGGCGCGCCGCTGCAGCCCATGCGCATCGAGGTGGCGCTGAACCGCAGCACCGAGTCGCACATTCTGGCCGACTACCGCCTGCGCCTGACGGTGGTCCTGCTCACCGCCATTCTGGTGGCCGCAGCCGCGGGTTACGCCATCGCCTGGCGCGGCCTGCGCCCCTTGCGCCACATGGCCGACGCCGCGCGTGACATCGGCGCGCAAGACCTGCACCGGCGCCTGGACACCCAGCATCTGCCCGATGAGCTGCACACCCTGGCGCTGTCGTTCAACGCCACGCTGCAGCGCCTGGAGGAATCGTTCGGCCGCATTTCGCAGTTCTCCGCCGACATTGCCCACGAGTTGCGCACGCCCATTTCCAACCTCTGGGGCGAGCTGGAAGTGGCGCTGGGCCGCCCGCGCGAGCCGGGGCAATACCGCGAGGCGCTGGAGTCGGCGGTGGAGGAATGCGCGCGCTTGTCGAACATGATCCAGGCCTTGTTGTTCCTGGCGCAGACCGAGCAGCCGGACGCCGCGCTGCGCATGGAGCGGCTGGACGCGGCGCATGAACTGAACGCCCTGGCCGAGTTCTTCGATGCCGCCGCGGCCGAGGCCGGGGTGCGCCTGCAGGTGCAGGCGGCGGCCGGGCTGGCGCTGCGCGCCGACCGCATGTTGCTGCAGCGCGCCTTGGCCAACCTCATCGGCAACGCGCTGGCGCACACGCCGGCAGGCGGCGTGGTGACGCTGTCCGCCCAGCCATGCGCTGCGCTGTCCACCCAGGCCCAAGGCGAGTGTCTGCGCCTTGAAGTGGCCGACACCGGCTGCGGCATCGCCGCCGAGCACCTGCCCTATCTGTTCGACCGCTTCTACCGCGCCGATCCGGCGCGCAGCCGCAGTCGCGGTGGCCTGGGGCTGGGCCTGGCGCTGGTGCGCAACATTGTTCGCCTGCATGGCGGCGGGGTGGGCGCCGCCAGCAGCCTGGGGCAGGGCACGCGGGTGTGGATCGACTGGCCCGTCTGGGAGAACGCGCCGCAGGGTTGAGCGCCCCTTTGGCCCCCTTGGTCCCCCTTGAGGCGTCGCCACGGTCCGCGCCGCGCCGCGACACCACCCCGCTGGCCGGTTGCCGTTGGCGCCATGCCGAAGGGTCAAAATGGGCGCAGGAGGGAACCCGCAGCGGCCGAAGCGCAAGTCAGCGACGCCCCGGGGCGAGATGCCCATGCTTGCCGCAGGTCAACACGACCTCCTCCTGGCGCGTTACAGGTTACAGTTATCTTTTTCACGTTTCCTGTCCGCCAGGGGCACTCATCATGCGTCGCCAGTTTCTCAAAGCTGCTGCCTCGGCAGCCCTCGCTCCCGCCCTGGCGCGGGTCGTTCCCGCCTGGGCTGCGGGCCTGCCGCCGGACGTGGTGGTGGTGCTCAACTCGGGCGACGCCACCATCAGCCTGATCGAGCAATCCACCCGCCGCGTGGTGCAAACCTTCCCGGTGGGCAAGCAGCCGCATCACCTCATGGCCACGCCCGACAACAAGCTGCTGATCGTGGCCAACGCGGTGGGCAACGACCTGGTGTTCCTCAACCCCATCAGCGGCCGGCCGGAAGGCACGCGCGCCGGCATTGAAGACCCCTATCAAATCGGCTTCTCGCCCGACAAGAAATGGTTCCTCACCAACTGCCTGCGCCTGAACCGGGTTGACCTCTACAGCTACCAGGGCGGGCGCGATCTGCAACTGGTCAAGCGCATGCCGCTCGAGGCGCTGCCGAGCCACATGGCGTTCACGGCCGACAGCCAGATCGCCTTCATCAGCCTGCAGCAAACCAACGAAGTGGCGGCCCTGCACCTGCCGACGCAAACCCTGCTGTGGACCCTGAAAGTGGGCGAAACCCCCGCCGGCGTCTGGCTCACGCCGCAGGACCAGACCCTGCTGGTGGGGCTCACCGGCGCCGACGCCGTGGTGGCGGTGGACTGGCGCCAGCGCCGCATCATCAAGCGCATCGTCACGGGCAAGGCGGCGCACAACTTCCGCTCGCTGGCCGACGGCCGGCATGTTCTGGTGAGCAACCGCGTGGCCAACACCATCAGCATCCTCGACATGCAGGCGCTGACCAAGGTGGGCGACATCACCGGCCTCAAGCCCGGGCCGGACGACATGGAGCTCTCAGTCGACCGCCGCTGGCTGTGGACCACCTTCCGCTTCGACCGCACCGTGGGCGTGATCGACCTGCAGTCGCACAAACTGGTGGACGTGATCGAGGTCGGCAAATCGCCCCACGGCATCTACTTCTACGACCGCGCCCCGTTCTACGACAACCTCTCCCCCGCGCAGCAGGCCCACGTGCCGCGCGCGGCCTGAAACCAGCTGAACGCAGCACCATGTTCGACGCCCTGTTCAACACCGCATCGCTGGCCCTGGCCAACGCCGTGGGCGACGCGCAAACATGGCTGTTCGTCACCCTGGTGCAGCCGCTGCTGTATCAATTCCATTTCATGGACATGGACGACCTGGCCTACGACGGCACCCTCTGGGTGGTGGCCGGCGCGGTGCAAGTGGCCGTCATCTACCTGATCCTGCGCCCGCTCGAGACGGTGCGACCGATGGAGCAATGGGCCGACCGCAAGGCCGTGCGGGTGGATGTGATCTACACCCTCATCAACCGCCTCGGCCTGGTCGGGCTGGTGTTCTTCCTCGTGCTGCAACCGGCGTTCGACAACCTCCAGGCCTGGCTGCGGCTGGTCGGCATGGTCAACCTCAACCTGGATGAGCTGCTGCCGCACATGCGCACCCACGCGCTGCTCGGCTTCGTCATTTATCTCGTGGTGTTGGACTTCGCCGGCTACTGGTACCACCGCTGGCAACATCAGATCCAGTGGTGGTGGGAACTGCACGCCGTGCACCACAGCCAGCGCCAACTCAGCCTCTGGGCCGACGACCGCAACCACCTGCTCGACGATGCCTTGCAGCAGGCCTTCTTCGCCGCCCTGGCCCTGCTCATCGGCGTGCCGCCAGGCCAGTTCGTCGCCCTCACCCTGGTGGGAGGCGCGCTGCAAAGCCTGCAGCACGCCAACATCCGCATGAGTTTCGGCAGCTTGGGTGAGCGCCTGCTGGTCAGTCCGCGTTTTCACCGCTTGCATCACGCCATCGGCTACGGCCATGAACTCGGCCACCAGAACAACGCCCGGCTCTACGGCTGCAATTTTGGCGTGCTGTTCCCCTGGTGGGACATGCTGTTCCACTCGGTCGATTTCTCCACCCCGCCCCAGCCTGTGGGCATACGCGACCAACTCCCGCCCCCGCTGGGACGCGGCGTGGATTACGGCCGTGGCTTCTGGGCGCAGCAGTGGCTGGGGCTGCAGCGCATGTCGCGTCGGCTGGTGCTGCTGCGGCCACAGGGCGGCAGCAAGACGGGCGACGCGGCGGGGGTTTGAACGCTGCGGCACGCACCGCCGCGTGCGGCTTCAGGCATCGGCCACATGGCTGCCAATGCGCTGCGCCAGATCCGGATGGCGCCGTGCCAGCACATAACCGTCGATGGCCGCCAGCGCCAGTGCCGCCAGCGCGACAGACGGAAAGACGTTGAATGGCGCCGGTTGCCCGGGCTCGATCAAACCCCACAAAGGCAGCAGCATCAGCGCGGTGCCGAGCAGCGGCAACACGAGGTGGCGCGAGGCCTTGAAATCGCTCCGGTGGTGCTTGAGCATATAGATCGGCAGCGCCAGATTGGTCACCAGATAGGTGATGATGATCGGAATCGCGCCCAGCGTGCCAGTGTAGCCGAACAGGTCGACCGGCTGCACGTTGTGGCCAAACACGACGACGATGAGCACTGCAATGGCGATGAAGGTCCACATCGCCACCTGCGGTGTCTTGTGGCGGGGATTGATGTTGCCGAAAAACGCCGGCAGCAGGCCCTCGCGCCCCGAGTTGAACAAGATGCGCGCCTGCGAATTGGTGAGGCCGATGAGCGACGAAAAAATGCTGCTCAGGCCGGCCAGATACGCCACGATGAGCAGCAAGGCGGCCGAGGATTTGAGGGCGTCGACGAAGGGAATGGACGAGGCGCCGATGGCCTTCGCGTCGTGGTGAAAGGCAATTTCGGTGGCGTAGGCCAGGAACACATAGAGCGCGCCGATGGCCAGCGTGGCGATGCCCAGGGCGCGCGGCACGTTGCGCCTGGGGTTGCGGGTTTCCTCCGCCAGCATCGCCGAATTTTCCCAGCCGATGAAGAGATAGATGGCCAGCGGAAAACCCAGACTCAGGCCCTTGAAGCCGCCGGAGAGCTGGCTCCAGGTGAACGGCGCCAGGCTGGCCAGGAGGCGTTTTCGATCAACATGACCGCCGCGCCGATCAGCAGCAGCAACAGCTCGAAGTAAAAGAACGCGGCAGCCCAGCGGGTGGACAGCCCGATGCCGCGCGACACCAGCAGACCGACGATGCCGGCGGCCACGATGCTCATCGGTTGCCAGGGAATGTCCCCGCTGAGAAACAGCTTCAAGGTGTCGTGCGCCCAGCCGCCCGAGATCACCACCACGGATGACGCCGCGACGACATAGCCGAACACCACGAACACCGAAGCCGCGGCTCCGGCGGCAGGCCCGAACCCCATGCCGATGAAGGTGACGAAGGAGCCGGTGCTTGGCCGATAGCGCGAGAACTCGGCCAGTGTGTTGGTGAGAAACAGGATGACGACCATGGCCGCGATGATGGTCAGCGGCGCCGCCACACCGGCCCCCGAGACGATGGTGGCGAAGCCGAAAAAGAAGCTCATCGCCGGGGCGATGTTGGCCAGGGTCGATGCCAGAATCTGGGGCAGTCCCAGCGCGTCGCGCTGCAGGCGCGCGCCCAAAGCAGGTTGCGGGCTCATGGCTGGGCTCCCCTGACGCTGCGCGTCGTTCCTCCGAGAGGGCATTCGCCTTTGAGCGCCCCCAGGGTCGGCTCGCCGGCCCGCCCCCCGTGGGGTCAAGGAAACTTGGGGCGACCCTGCGTTTCCTTGAGAGGCGGCTCTGCAGGTTCATGTCTTCTCCTTGCATGGTTTTTGTCGTCCCATGCCAAGCAGGCCACAAGGTCAGGCGTTCAACTTGGCAAGCAAATATGACGGCATGGGGCTCTGGTGGCAGCGACCGCGCGCCGCCTCAATGCGCGTGGCCGTGCAGGTGTGTGGGCGCCGCCCCGTTGGCAGAGCCTGGCGCGGGGATGCAGCCATGGGCGGGATCGTCGCGCGGCGCATCGGCGCAGTCGCCGCATTCGAGTTGCACCGTGGCGTGGGCGACGCCCAGGTGTTCGCGCAGGCGGTGGTGAATGGCGCGCAGCGTGGCGTCGGCATCGGCGCCCATGCGCAATTGGGCGTGTAGCGTCACCAGCGTCTGCTCGCCCGACAGGCTCCAGGCATGCACATGGTGGACGCCGGCGATGTCGGGAACTTGGGCCAGTTCATCGCGCACCGCGGCCTCGTTGAAACCGGCCGGCGCGCCTTCCAGCAGCACATGGGCGCTGTCGCGGGTGATGGCCCAGCCGGTGCGCAAAATCATGGCGGAAACGAACAGCGACAGCAGCGGGTCGGCCACGGTCCAGCCGGTGGCGAGGATGATGACGGCCGCCAGCACCGCCGCGCCCGAGCCCAGCAGGTCGCCCAGCACATGGGCGCGCGCGCCGCGCTCGTTCAGCGAGGCGCCGCCGGACAGCACCATGAACACCGCCACGTTGGACAGTCCGCCGGCAATGGCGATGCCCAGCATCCATGCCGCCTGCACCGCTTCCGGCTGGAACAGGCGCAGCGCGGCTTCCACCACCACCCAGGCCGTGAGCGCCAGCAGCGCCAAGCCGTTGACGAAAGCCGCCAGGGCCGGGCTGCGTTGCCAGCCATAGCTCAAACGGGCGTTGGCCGGGCGCGTGGCAATGCGCTGCGCGAACAGCGCCAGGCCGAGCGCGGCGCTGTCGGCCGCCATGTGCACCGCGTCCGACAGCAGCGCCAGCGAGTTGGACCACCAGCCGCCGAACGCTTCCAGCAGGGTGAACGCCAGCAACACCGCCAGCGCCCAGCCCAGCCGCCGCGCGCTGGTGTTCCGGCCGTGGTGGGCATGACCGCCACCATGCGTGTGGTCGTCATGCGCGTGGCCGTGGTGATGATCGTCGCGGGTTGAGGCCATGGTCTGTGCGTATCGGGGAAGGGTGCGGCGGATGAAAAAGCCTGGCCGATTACACCATGCGCCGATGTCGCCCTAGGCCATGACCGGATGGCAGGCAGGGGCAGGAGGCCGATACGCCGCGCAGCAGGCGGTACTCCATCACGGTCAGGCGCAGGTCTTCGCCGTCGCGGCTCACCAGGCGCCGCACCATGTCCAGCTCCACGCGGCCGAAGCGCAGGGGCTCGCCGGGCGCTGCGCTGCCGGCGGACCAGCGACGCAGCGCTGCGCGCACCCGCGCCAGCAGTTCGGCCACGCCGAAGGGCTTGCCGAGGTCGTCGTCGGCACCCTGGTCGAGCGCGGCCACCTTGGCGGCCTCGGCCGAGCGCGCCGACAGCACGATGAGCGGGGCGCCGCTCCAGCCGCGAAAGCCGCGGATGAAGTCGATGCCGTCGCCATCCGGCAGACCCAGGTCGAGGATGACGAGGTCCGGCTTGCGCGTGCCGGCGTCGATCAGGCCCGCGCCATGGTTGGCGACTCGCACGCGCGGTAGCCCTCGGCCTCCAGCGCCGCGCGCACGAAGCGGCGTATCTCGGCCTTGTCCTCGATCACCAGGATCAGGCTGGCCGGGGTGGTCACGGCAACTCCGGCGATGCCGGCAGCGCGGCCGTCGGCCCGGACGCGAGAGCCGCTGGATCCGTGGCTGCCGAGGCGGGCGACTTGTCGGTCTCGGCCTCGGCCTGGTGCTCGGCATCGCCGCCGGGCTCCAGTTGCGGCGCGGCCTGCAGCGGCAAGCGCACGCTGAACGCGGCGCCGCCCATGGGCTGGTTCGCCGCCGTGATCGTGCCGCCGCGCGCCTCGACGATGACCCGGCAGATGGCCAGGTCCACGCCCGGAATGGGCGATTCGGGTTCGCCCCGGGTGAATTTTTCGAACACCGCCCGCTCGCGCCCGTGCGGCAGCCCCGGCTCCTGGTTCCACACCGTGAGGCGCGCTTCGGCTCCCTGCACGCGTGCGCGCACGCCCAGCGGCGTGCCGGGCGGGTGAACTTCAGCGCGTTGTCCAGCAGGTTGACCAGCACCCTCTCCAGCAGCACGGCATTGGCGCGCACCAGCGGGAAATCGACCGGCAGGTCGATGTGCAGCGGATGCTGCGCCAGTTGCGCGGGGTCCACGGCGCGCAGCGCGCTGCCCACCAGCTCCTCGACCGATTGACAGTCATGCCGCAGCGTCACCTGGCCGGACTGCAGCCGTGCCATGTCGAGCAGGTCGTCCACCATGTGGGCCAGTCGCCGTGCCTGCTGCATGATGGTGAGGGCCTGGGCATGCGGCGGCGCGGCGTTGGCCGCGCGTTGGCTGGCGTGCTGGCTGGCGAGTTGCGACGCCAGCACTTCGGCGGCGCCCACCAGCGAGGTCGGCGGCGTGCGCAGGTCGTGCGACAGCGCCGACAGCAGCGAGTTGCGCATGCGCTCGGCCTGCATCGCCAGCAGCGTGTCCTGCGCCACGCTGACGAAATGAATGCGCTCCAGCGCAATGGCGATTTGCGTGGCGCAGGTTTCCAGCAGCCGCCGCAACTCGGGGATGGTGGACAGGCGGGTGTCGCCGGGGTCCACCACAGCACGCCGCGCACGCCCTTGAGCGCCAGCGGGATGAGGGCGACGATGATGAGGGCGTTGAATGCGGGTGTGCGCCGAGAACGCCACGAAGCTGGCCCGCGGGTCGGCCGCGGCCTCGCGCGGCGTGCCTTTCCGCCGCGCCAGCACCACGATGCTGCGGTCCTCGGGCGTCTCGTCGGTCAGCGAGGCGAGCTGTGCGGCGTCGGCCGCGGCCTCGATGGCGCGGCCCGAGGTGACCACCACATTGGCCAGCAACATGCGCCCCATGCCCGCCACGCCGATGGTCGAGAGCAGGCTGCCAATCCGGTCGAACGTGTTCACATCAGTTCCTTTGCAGCAAGGGGCCGGTCGCAAAACCGCACCAGGCCGAGCACGGCGGCGTAGAGCGCAAGGGTCATGGCTATCCAGAGTCCGTCCATGGGGTTCGTCGTGTGAGCGCCTCCAGCAGCCCGCAAGCGGTCCCCGTGATGGGGGCAAGGACATGCAGAGGTGCGCCCGCGTGTCCTTGTGTGTCGGCATGTCGAAAGCGTAGGCAGGCTCGCGTAAACCGCGTGTCAAAAGAAGGGGTCGCGGCATCAACGCTTTGTCGACACGCAGTCTCGTCAATGGGGTGCCGCAGCGTCGTCAGCACGGCGCGCGAGCAACACCCAGAGGTGGCAAGGTCGAAACCGCCGGCGCCTGAAGTGCCTGGGAAAGCCCCCTAAACTGAATAAACCCTAAGCCAGGAATGCGGCGACCTGCCTTGCATGGCATGCACAGGTTTGCCGCCCAGCCCCAAAGCCTTCAAACCCCGCATGAAACCCACGACCGACCCCATCCCCGTGACCCAGACCGAGGCCGAAGCCGCCATCCGCACCCTGCTGCGCTGGGCCGGCGACGACCCGGCGCGCGAAGGCCTGCGCGACACCCCGCGCCGTGTGGCCAAGGCCTACCAGGAATGGTTCGCCGGCTATGCGCAGGACCCCACGGCGTATCTCGCCCGCACCTTCGAGGAGGTGGCTGGCTACGACGAGATCATCGTGCTGCGCAACATCGAGTTCGAGAGCCACTGCGAGCACCACATGGCGCCCATCATCGGCCGCGTCCACGTGGGCTACCTGCCGCGCAGCCGCGTCGTCGGCATCAGCAAGCTGGCGCGGGTGGTGGACGCGTATGCCAAGCGCCTGCAGGTGCAGGAGAAGATGACGGCGCAAATCGCCCAGTGCATCCACGACACTCTGCAACCCATCGGCGTGGGCGTGGTGATCGAGGCCAGTCACGAATGCATGACCACCCGCGGCGTGCACAAGCGCGGTGTGAGCATGGTGACCAGCACGCTGCTGGGCAGCTTCCGCGAAGACCACCGCACGCGCGATGAGTTCATGCGGCTGATGCGGGGGTGAAGTGAGGGCGATGCGGGGTTGATTCTGGAGCAATGGCCATCATGCAATCTGTTCTCGAGCATGGAGAGCGAAAAGCCTGCATGCTTATTGATGGCTCTGCAGGCCCATCCCATCCGCCGCCTCCTTATGAATCCAATCACGAAATCGCTGGTGATGCACTTGAGCGGGCGTTGTCGGCTCATACACCAAGTAGTAGGCAATACCTGACTTGATCTTCGTCCCGAACGGCATCACCAGTCGCCGATTCGTCAGTTCTTCCTTCACCAGCGACTGACGGACCAAGGCGACGCCGTGCCCAGCGATGGCCGCCTCAATGACACCATTCGAGTTCACGAAGACAGGCCCTCGATTCCCATCCACATCTTGGGCGCCAACAGCCTGAAGCCACAACGCCCAATCCAGCCGGTGCTCATCGTGCAACAAGGTGAAGTGGCGCAAATCTTGGATGGTGATGGCGCCTTGCATGCTCCCCTGGAGTTCGGGACTGCAGACCGGCTGGAGTTGATCGTCGATCAGGCATTCCGCAGTCAATCCTTCATAGCGCCCCAGGCCATGCCGCACGGCAAAGTCAATATCGTCCGTGCCAAGGTGCACGAGCCTGTTGCCAGTGCTGATCCTCACCTCGACGTCAGGGACCAATGCTTCCCATCTTGCCAAGCGCGGCAGCAGCCATTGCATGGCAAAGCCGACCGTGCAACTCACGGTGATCGTCAACGGCCCCATCTTTCCAGTCAAGGCTTGGGTTGCGTCGTCAATCAGACGAAACGCCGAGCGGATGGACTGGAGATAGCGCTGGCCTTCGTCCGTGAGTGTGATGCGCCGCACGCTTCGGACGAAGAGCTGAACACCCAGTCGACTCTCCAACTTGGAGATTTGCTGACTGACCGCGGCCGGGGTGATATGCAGCTCCCGTGCCGCCTCTTTCATGCTCAACCGGCGGCCAGTGCACTCGAAGCAACGTAGGGCGTGCAATGGGAGAGATTTCATCATCGATTTAGAAAAACTGATGTCGCAAAGAAATAATAGTTTGTGAATACAGCTTCCAGTGGCTTTAATATAAGTCAAGCGATTTGACTTTGCAATGAAATTTCGCCGCCAATTGTTAGCGCAGACCATGCATGATGGTTGATGCATTTTCTGCATGTTTGTTTAGGAGCTGATGATGAGAACTTCTGATTTCATGCGATTGCTTTTGCTGTCCGCCATTTGGGGGGCAAGCTTTTTGTTTATGCGAATGATCGCCCCCACACTGGGCGCGTTGCCGACAGCATTTTTTAGGGTCCTGCTCGGTGCAATCGGACTGGCCCTTATTCTTATGGCACTGCATCTACGATGGAATTTCAAAGGTAAATTTCGATCGACCTTGATTCTGGGGGTGATCAATTCTGGCATCCCCTTTCTCATGTACAGCATCGCAGCTCGAATTTTGCCTGCAGGTTATTCCGCGATCTTGAATGCAACGACACCATTGATGGGTGTCATTCTGGGCGCTCTGCTCTTCTCGGAGAAATTGACTCGCAGCCGAGTTGCCGGAGTCTTACTGGGATTCGCAGGCGTTGCTCTGCTCGTCGATACGGGACCTGTGACAGCGACGCATCATGTCTTGCTTGGCGCTGGGGCCTGCCTCATTGCAACGGCCTGTTATGGCGCTGCCGGTTTTTTGACCAAGCGCTGGATCAGCGAGCGCGGCGGCTTGGACAGCAAACTCGTGGCCTTCGGGAGTCAAATCGGAGCGACATTATGTCTATTCCCATTCTTTGCCTACTCCGCGACAACAAATCCTCCGGCCAGTTGGGGCGGGAGCGAACTGTGGGCAGCCATTGGCGCCTTGGGGCTGATTTGTACTGCCCTCGCCTATATTCTCTATTTCAGACTGATTGCGGACATTGGACCGATTAAGTCGCTGACCGTCACGTTTCTCATCCCGCCTTTTGGTGTTCTATGGGGTTTTCTGTTTTTGAATGAACCCTTGTCTTGGAGTTATTTGTTCAGTGGTGGTCTGATTGGGTTGGCGGTATGGATGGTTCTCAAGAAAAATGATACTGATAATTTTGTTAAAACAGCAAAATTAACATCCAAGCTGGTTCAAGACCTGAATCCGTGAGCTCGGGCATGCGGAATTTTCATAAGTTGTTGATGCATAATGGTTTATTCGATAAAATGACCCCTTTGTCTTCTCACCCAGCGGGTGAACGTTCCGGGGTATGGCATGGGGTTTGGATTTCGCGTCAAGCAACTCGACTATGACCTGACGCCGGTGGCCGGTCTGGCCCTTGTCGGTCATCACCTCAAGCGCCTCGATCCTCTGTTCAAACGCCTGGATGCCCAGTGGCCTTGCCGCGGCGGACTGCCGCCCAGCACACTGATGCGCAGCTATGTTGGCTTGCTCGCGCAGAGCAAGAGCGACTTCGATGCCATCGAAGGCTTTCGAGGCGATCGTTTCTTCCAGGAGGCGCTGGGTCTGGTGGGTGTGCCGTCCTCGCCCACCCTGCGCCAGCGCCTGGATGCGCAGGCCGCCCTGTGGTTTGACTTCACCTCCCAGGCGATTGAAGCGCTGCTGCGCAAGAGCCAACCGGACTATGGTCTTTTGCCTTGCGGTCATGTGCCGCTGGACATCGACACCTTCGCGATGGACAACTCGGGCACAGCCAAGGATGGGGTGAGCCGCACCTACGCGGGGGTCGATGGCTACTGCCCGCTGGCGGCCTACCTGGGCACGCATGGGTTTTGCCTGGAGTTCGCCCTACGTCCGGGCGCGCAGCACTCGGCTTCGGAGACGACCTACAACCTCGAGACGGCCGTGCCCATGGCGCAGCGCCTGTCGACCGCAGGCCCCAAGGCGCCGATTCTCGTGCGCATGGATGCGGGGTTTTGCTCGGCCGCCTTGATGGCCGACATGCAGCGCTGCAACAGGCCAGGACTGCCCCGGGTCGATGTTCTGATCAAGTGGAATCCCCGCAAGACCGATCCTCTGGAGGTCTTGCGACGGCAGGAACTGGAAGGGGGTTTGTTGTGGCAGCATCCGCGCGCAGGCAAGCGCGTGGCGGTTTGGGAGGTGGCCGTGCAGGTCGAAGGCATCGCCCATCGCCTGCGCCGCATTGTGCGCATCACGGAGCGCACCGTCGATGCCCGTGGCCAGCAGTTTTTGGTCCCCGAGATCATCTTGGAGGGCTGGACGACAAGCTTGCCCAAGGCCATCAGCGCCGAGGCGATCATCGACCTGTACGCCGGGCACGCTACGCACGAGCAGTTCCATGCGGAATTCAAAACCGACATGGATCTGGAGCGACTGCCCTCGGGGAAGTTCGACACGAACGATCTTGTCTGCCAGCTTGCGGCCCTGACGATGAACGTGCTGCGCCTCATGGGGCAGCAAGGGCTGCTGGGGCCGCATGCACCGGTGCGCCATGCGGCCAGGCGACGGCGTCTGAAGACTGTGATCCAGGAACTTGTCATCCGCGCAGCACGCGTGATCAACCATGGCGGGCGGCTGTGGTTGGGACTGGGCGCCAACGACAAGGCAGCCCGTGCCTTTTGCGATCTGCATGCGCAGTTCGCCGCCAGCGGCTGAAGACGCAGTCCAAGCTTTCCCAGCACCCCAAGACGCTGGCCACAAGGGCTCAGCGGGGGAACGGCTGCGCGCAACCCACCCGAAATGACCGATCAAGGGGGCCGATCGTTCGCGCACAGCCCCACAGCCCCCTTCGACACGGCGCTCGAACCGTGAACCTGCGGGAAATCGGGAAAATCGGGCCGTCACAATCAGCTTTCAAGTCGATGGATTATCGGAAGTCACGGATTCAGGTCAAGAGTCATGATGCTTTTCCCTTGCCTCTACCACAGCCCCAGCACCGCGCGCAGACTGGTTTCCACCAGCGCCAGTTCCTGCGCGTCCAGACGCAGCAAGGGGCCGTCGCCGAAGCGGTCGCGGTCGATGGCGCGGACATGTTCCACCATGACGAAACTGGGCAGCAGCATGCGTTCGCGCACGGGCAAGGCGACCCGCAGCGGTGCAAGGGCGGGGCGGGATTGGGTGGTCAAAGAGGAGCGGCGATGATGGTCGCCAGACCGGCCTGGGTCAGCGCCGTGTCTTGCAGCACCAGCACGGGCCGAACCTTGCCGATCTCGCCGCCCTTGTTGGGGTTGAGGTTGGCCGTCCAGACTTCGCCGCGGCGTATGGGGGCGGGGCTCATGAGAAACGCCGGGCCGTCCCAAGTTTTCTCGTCCCCCTCGGGGGGCCGCTGCGATGCGGCGGCCTGGGGGCGCTCACACCCACCGTGGCCGCGCCGGATCACGGCCCGCGCCAGCTTCGTCGCCGAGTTCGCGCGCGGCCGACCCACCTGGGGCAGCATGGCCCCGCCTCTCAACCCGTGCTGAAGACGAACATCGCCTCCGAGGCCAGCAGGTTGGGCCAGGTGTGGACTTCGCGGCCGGCTTGCACGCCGAAGGCTTCGCGCACTTGCAGGCCGCATTTGGTGGCGAGGCCGGCGAAGTCGGCGTGGGTGGCGACGCGCAGATTGGGGGTGTCGTACCACTGGTAGGGCAGTTCGTCCGTCACGGGCAGGCGGCCGCCGGCGACGCGCAGGCGGATGCGCCAGTAGGCGAAGTTGGCGAAGCTGGCAATGCCGCTGCGGCCGACGCGGCCGGCTTCGCGCAGCGCGCCTTCGGTATGCCGCAGATTCGGCAGCGAGTCGATCAGCAGCACGACGTCGAAGCTGGCGTCGGCGAACATGGCCAGGCCCTGTTCGAGGTCGAGTTGCAGCACGTCCACGTCGCGGCGGGCGCAGGCCACCAGCTTGTCGGGGTCGATCTCCACGCCTTGCACCGAGCAGCCGCGCGCGTCGCGCAGATGGGCGAGCAGGGCGCCGTCGCCGCAGCCGAGGTCGAGCACGCAGCTGCCTCGCGGCACGCGCGCGGCGATGATGTCGTGGCGCGGGTTGTGCGTCGTCCCGGGCGGTTGAGTCGTGGCGGATTTCATCGCGCGTCCTCCAGCTTCAGGTCGTGGGCGATGCGGTCGAAATAGGCGCGCACCATGTCGTGGTAATGCGGCTCGTCCATCAGGAAGGCGTCGTGGCCGTGGGGCGACTCGATTTCGGCATAGCTCACCTCGCGGCGGTTGGCCAGGAGCGCGCGCACGATCTCGCGCGAGCGCTCGGGAGCGAAGCGCCAGTCGGTGGTGAAGCTGGCGAGCAGGAAGCGCGCGGTGGCCGGGGCGAGCGCGGCGGTGAGGTCGCCGCCGTGGGCCGCGGCGGGGTCGAAATAATCGAGCGCGCGGGTGAGCAGCAGATAGGTGTTGGCGTCGAAAATGCCGCTGAATTTTTCGCCCTGGTGGCGCAGATAGCTTTCGATCTGAAAGTCCACGTCGAAGCCGTAGCCGAGTTCGCCGTTGCGCAGGTTGCGGCCGAACTTGCTGGCCATGGCGTCGTCGCTCAGGTAGGTGATGTGGCCCACCATGCGCGCCATCGCCAGGCCCTGGCGCGGCACCACGCCATGGGCGTAGAAGTCGCCGCCGTGGAAGTCCGGGTCGGTGATGATGGCGCGCCGCGCCACCTCGTTGAAGGCGATGTTCTGCGCCGACAGGTTCGGCGCGGTGGCAATGGCGACGCAATGCGCCACCCGCGCCGGGTGGCGGATGGCCCAGCACAGCGCCTGCATGCCGCCGAGGCTGCCGCCCATCACGGCGGCGAGGCGCTCGATGCCGAGGCGGTCGAGCACGCGCGCCTGCGCGTCCACCCAGTCTTCCACCGTCACCACCGGGAAGCGGCTGCCCCAGGGTTGGCCGGTTGCGGGGTCGATGCTGGCCGGGCCGGTGGAGCCGAAGCAGGAGCCGGGGTTGTTGATGCCGACGACGAAGTAGCGCTTGGTGTCCACCGGCTTGCCCGGGCCCACCATGTTGTCCCACCAGCCACGGGTTTTTTCGTCGCCGTCATAGGTGCCGGCGACATGGTGGCTGGCGTTGAGGGCGTGGCACACCAGCACGGCGTTGCTCTTGTCGGCGTTGAGCCGGCCATAGGTTTCCACCACCAGTTCGTAGGCTGGCAGGCAGGCGCCGCTTTGCAGCGGCAAGGGCGCGTCGAACGCCATGCGGCTGGGCGTCTGGTCGCCAAGATCGGAGATGAGGGCCATGCGCGTGTCCATGAAAAAACCGGCGGTTTCGGCAGCAGGGGGGATGCAGCGAAAACGGGCCGGTGGAGCGCGCTGTTTTAGCTGCATTTGTTAAGCGCCCGCAAGCTCAGAGCAAATCGGCGCGTGGGCGAAAGTATAGGCCGCGGCCTGGTGGCTTGCCGGTCGCGGGCGCAGAACTGGCGCGAGCCGGCACGGCCCCGGAGGTTTCACCTTGCAACATCTGTCACGCCCGCCCGCCTAGGCAGGGGCCGGGCATGGCCGGAGAATAGCCCGCAGATCCAGATCCGGCGCGGCTGCCGAGGTCGCGGCCAAGGCGCCCCGGGCTCAGCAGCGTCGAACCCACAACTCCAGGAGATATGCCGATGAAGCCACCATTCCTCAGCCGTGCTCCGGCCGCCCTGCGCGTTGCCTTGCTGCTGGCTTGCGCGGGGATTGCAGGGGCGAGCTTCGCCGCCGTGCCGCCCAAGGCGGGCCCCATGACCGTGAAGGCCGCCACCTCGATGGAGCAGGCGGTGCAGGACGGCGCGAAGATCTTCGCGCTGGACAGCTTCGGCACCACGCAGACCTGGGTGCCCGAAGGCGCCTTCGGCAACCACCTCATGAGCTGCGCCGCCTGCCATACCGGCGGCGGCGTGCCCGAGGGCATCATGCCCAGCGGCGCCCACATCCCCAGCCTCATCGGTTCGGCCTCCAACTATCCCAAGTTCAAGGCCAAGAAGCATGCCGTCTACACCCTGGAGCGGCAGATCGTGCATTGCGTGCGCGCCGGCATCATGGGCAAGCCGCCCGGCTACAACAGCCCCGAGATGATCGATCTGGTGGTCTATCTCACCGCCTTGTCCAAGGGTGCGGCCATGGGGCATCAGATGCCGGTGGTGGCGCATTGACGCGCCGGCGCGGCAGGCCATGCGCCGCGTTGCTGCTGGCGGCCGTGCTCGCGGTGCCGGCTGCCGCATGGGCCGCGGCCCCGGCAGCCGCGACGGGCAGGGTCGACGCGGTCGCCATGCTGGCGCTGGCCAAGTCCTCCGGCTGCCTGGCTTGCCACGCCTTGCAGCACAAGAAGGTCGGGCCGTCTTACGCTGCCATCGCGGCGCGCTACGCCAACAAACCCGACGCGCTCGAGACCTTGCAGAACGCCATCCTCCACGGCGAATCCGGCACCTGGGGCGTCATTCCCATGCCGGCGTATGGCGGCGCCCAGCAAGTGCTCACCCGCGCCCAGGCGCACGATCTGGCGCAGTGGATCATGGGACTGGCGCCCGGGGCTTGATGCCCGGGCACCAAGTTCTCAAGCAACTTCGGCCATATTCCGGCTGCTGGTTTCGCCCAGCCCCAGCACCGCCAGCAGGCTGACGAGCGCGGCCACCGAGATGTAGCCGCCCACCCAGCTCAGGCCGCCTTGCGCCACCAGCACCTGCGCCGCGTAAGGCGCCAGCGACGCGCCCAGAATGCCGCCCAGGTTGTAGGCCGCGCCCGAGCCGGTGTAGCGCACGCTGGTGGGGAAAATCTCCGGCAGCATCGCTCCCAGCGGGGCGTAGGTCATGCCCATGAGGAAGAGCGCGCCGCAGAGGAAGATGCCAACGTTCCCGGCCGTGGCCGTGCCCAGCAAAGGCGCCAGCGCGAAGCCCCAGGCGACGGCCGCGGCCGCAGACGCCAGCAGCACTGGGCGGCGCCCGAGCTTGTCGGACAGCCAGGCCGACAGGACAGTCGCCACCGCCATGCAGACGATGGCCAGCATCAGCCAGCCTTGCAGCGCGGGCTTGTGGATGTGCAGTGTGCCGATGCCGTAGCTCAGCACGAACACCGCGCTGATGTAGAACAAGGCGTAGCACACGACGATGGACAGCGACCCGAGCACCAGCGGTTTGAGATGGCGCCCGAGCAGCTCGGTCAGCGGCACGCGGACGCGCTGTGTTTCGGCCTGGCGGAACAGCGGGGTTTCGCTCAGCTTGAGCCGCGCATACAGGCCGATGAGCACCAGTACGGCGCTCACCAGGAACGGAATGCGCCAGCCCCAGGCCATGAACTGATCGTGCGCGAGCAGCACGCCCAGCAGCAGGAACAAGCCGTTGGCGCAGAGAAAGCCGATGGACGGACCGAGCTGCGGGAACATGCCGAACAGGCCGCGCTTGTGCCTGGGCGCGTTTTCGGTGGCGAGCAAGGCGGCGCCGCCCCATTCGCCGCCCAGACCCAGGCCCTGGCCGATGCGCAGCAGTGCCAGCAGCCACGGCGCCGCTTCGCCGATGCTGGCGTAGCCGGGGAGAAAGCCGATGAGCGTGGTGCAAACGCCCATGGTCAGCAGCGTGGCCACGAGCGTGGACTTGCGGCCGAAGCGGTCGCCGAAATGGCCGAAGAGGAAGGCGCCGACCGGCCGCGCCAGGAAGGCGATGCCGAAGGTGGCGAAGGCGTTGAGCGATTGCGCCGTGGGCGAATCGCGCGGAAAAAACACCGGGCCGATGACCAGCGCCGCGGCGATGGCGTAGACGTAGAAGTCGTAGAACTCGATGGCCGTGCCGATGAAGCTGGCGACCGCAATCTGCGTGGTGGTGTTGCTGGGCGCACCGGGCATGGCCGCGGTTCGTGTTTGCATGCTTGTCTCCTGCTGTTGTGGCCACGCGATCGGGCAGGCACGAATCTAAGGGCAACGCAGGGCGTGGCTTGCAAGCAAATGTAAATATCGAGGCCGCACGCCAATGGGCACGATGGTCTTTGCGCATCGCGTAAGCTCGCGCCATGAACAAAAAACGCAAGCAACTGGCCGCGCGCAACTTCCCTTCGGCCGGGGAAGAGGCCGCCAAATTCAAATCGCCATCGCGCTATGCCGGGCCTGAAAGCAGCTACCGCCTGGCCTTCACCGACACCGCTTTTTTGCTGCAGGACGACCTGCGCCCGGTGCGCATGCAGCTTGAACTGCTCAAGCCCGAGATGGTGCAGCGCGAGCATGGCATCGAAGCCACCATCGTCATCTTCGGCAGTGCCCGCATCCTGACGCCCGAGCTTGCCCGCGAGCGCCTGCAACAGGCCGAGGCCGGAGGCGATGCGCAGGCCGTGGCGCGCGCCAGGCAGGCGCTGGAGATGTCGCGCCACTACGACGAAGCGCGGCGTTTCGCCGCACTCGTGACGCAGGCCTCATGCAGCCTGGAGCAGCCCATCGTCGTCGTGACCGGTGGCGGCCCGGGTGTGATGGAAGCGGGCAACCGCGGTGCGGACGAAGCGGGCGGCCAAAGCATCGGCCTGAACATCGTGCTGCCGCACGAAGAGCAGCCCAACCCCTACATCACGCCCGAGCTGTGCTTCCAGTTCCATTACTTCGCGCTGCGCAAGATGCACTTCCTCATGCGCTCGGTGGCGCTGGCGTGCTTCCCCGGCGGCTTCGGCACGCTGGACGAATTGTTCGAGGTGCTGACGCTGACGCAGACCGGCAAGGTGCGCAAGCGCCCCATCCTGTTGTTCGACCGTGCCTTCTGGACGTCGCTCATCAACTTCGACCACCTGGTGCAGACCGGCATGATCGCGGCCAAGGACGTGGAGTTGTTCCACTTCGTCGAAACCGCCGACGAGGCCTGGGCCATCCTGCGGCGCGAGCTGGGCCTGGACAACGGCGCCGGCGCCGAGAGCGACAGCCACTGAGCCCGGGAGCCTCGCCATGGCCCGAGCCATTCGCCTGATCGGCGCGCCCACCGACATCGGCGCCGGCGCACGCGGCGCGTCCATGGGCCCCGAGGCCATGCGCGTCGCGGGCCTGCGCGAAGCTCTGGAGGGGCTGGGCCTGCGGGTGGACGACCATGGCAACCTGAGCGGCCCCGCCAACCCCTGGCTGCCGCCGGTGGACGGCTGGCGCCATCTGCCCGAGACGGTGGCGTGGAACCGCACGGTGTACGCCGCGATGCGCGCGGCGCTGACTGCGGACGATCTGCCGGTGCTGCTGGGCGGCGACCATTGCCTCGCCATCGGCTCCATCAGCGCGGTGGCGGCGCATTGCCGCGAGCAGGGGCGCCGCTTGCGGGTGCTGTGGCTGGACGCGCATGCCGACTTCAACACCAGCGCCATCACCCCCAGCGGCAACATCCACGGCATGCCGGTGGCCTGCCTCTGCGGCCATGGGCCGCGCGAGCTGCTGGAGCTGTCGGGCCGGGTGCCGGCGATGGCGCCCGACAGCATCCGCCAGATCGGCATCCGCAGCGTGGACGCCGGCGAGAAGCGCCTGGTGCACGGCGTCGGCCTGGAGGTGTTCGACATGCGCTTCATCGACGAGCACGGCATGCGCGAAACCATGGACCAGGCGCTCACCGGGCTGGGCGCCGACACCCATCTGCACGTGAGCTTCGACGTCGACTTTCTCGACCCCGACATCGCCCCCGGCGTGGGCACCACGGTGCGCGGCGGCCCGAGCTACCGCGAGGCGCAGTTGTGCATGGAAATGATCGCCGACACCGGCCGCCTGGCCTCGCTCGACGTGATGGAACTCAACCCCGCGTTCGACGTGCGCAACCGTACCGCCGAGGTGGCGGTGGATTTGATCGAAAGCCTGTTCGGCAAATCCACCCTGATGCGGGCCTGAGGGCGTTCACGACCGTCGCGCGGCGTCAGCGCTCGACTGCGGCGCGGCCGTTGCCGGAGCCGCGGCCGAAGCGCGCAGCAAGAGCAGCAAAGCCAGCGCGACGATGACGATGCCCGCGCCCTCGTCGGCATTCGGCCTCTCCCCCAGCAGCGCCCAGGCCAGCAGCACGCCCGTCACCGGAATGGCGAGGCTGGACAGCCCGGCCACGCCGGCCGGCAGGCGCTGCACCACCAGCAGCCACAACGTCCACGCCAGGCCCGAGGCCAGCACCACGTTGAAGGTCAGGGCGGCGATGAAACCGGGCGTCCAGGTCACGGCGCGCTCGGGGACGAACCCGGCCAGCAACACCAGAAAGAAGGTGCCGACCAGCATCTGCCAGGCCGTCAGGCGCAGCGGCGACAGCGCCTTGCCCTGTCGCGCGAACAGGCGCTTCGCCGCCACCGTGGAGACCGCCCAGTTCATGCCGCCACCGATGGCCATCAAAGCGCTCGTCAGGTCCACATGCGCGTTCCATGGCTGCAGGACGAGCAGCAGCCCGACAGCCGCCAGCACCAGGCTGGCCACTTGCAAGGAGCGCAGGCGCTCGTGCAGCCAGGCCCAGGCCAGGAGCACGGTCCAGAACGGCATGGTGTAGGCCAGCAGCGCCGTTTTGCCGGCGCCGCCATGCACCAGCGCCCATTGCGCCAGCGCGGTGAACCCGGCGGTCTGCGTCAGGCCGATGAGCAGCGTGGGGCCGAGCGGCGGCGGCGCCAGGCGCTCGCCCCGCAAGCGCAGCAGCAGGAACAGCACGGCGGTGCCACCGGCGTAGCGCAACGCGGAGAAGTTGAACGGGCCGCTGTCAAGCATCGCCAGCTTCATCACAATCCAGTTGCTGCTCCAGATCAGGGTGAGCGCCAGCAGGGCGAAGACGGCGGGTTTGCGAGAGGGATGTGTCGACATGGATGCAAAAGCTTGCATCCTAGGAGGCTGTCGGACTTGAACCCGAGCGAATCCGATTGATCAGTGCGACGCGTTTTTTTTGACAGCGGCGCGCTGATCGAACGCTCTCGATGGTTGGCGAGACACTGTGAGGGCACATGGGGCGGCCTGGGGACTCGGTTTTGGCGTGGTCGGGGCGCACTATTGCCCTCACGCGGCTCGCAGGACGTGCATGCGCTTGATGTTCCAAGCCATGGTCACCAAGCTCCATTCGCCTTGTGCCTTGGCCAGCCCGCGCATGCTCATCTGGCGCCAACCCATCACTTGCTTGATGATGCCGAACACCGGCTCCACTGTCTGCTTGCGCAGGCCGTACAGGGCTCGGCCTGCTTGCGTGCCCAGGCGGTGTGCCATCTGCACGAGCGGATCCGTCGTCTGGGGCTCGGGCACATCGGGTGCAAAGCGCCCCATCACCGGCGTGTGATGCGACTCCCGCTTGAGCGCCAGCAGCGGCTCGATACCCGCGTCGTTGCACGCGATCACGTTGGCTTGGCTGAAGAAGCCGTTGTCCGTGATGAGCGTGTGCACCTCGCCCAGCACCGCGGGTAACGCTTGGATCTGCTGCAGCGTAGGCACAACTTCGCGCTTGTCGTTGGATGCCTGGCTCACATGCTGGGTGATCACCATCATCGTCGCGATGTCCACGCCGGCTTGTGCGTTGTAGCTTTGCTCGAAGCCCCCACCCGACACGGGCATGATGCGCGACTCTTCATCCGTGAGGTTGACCTGATCGCTGCTCCGGGGGCCGGCCTCTGGCGGCTCAGGGTCCTTGCCGCGCGGCTTCTTGCCCGCCTCGCGCTGGGCTTGGCGCTTGGCGGTCTTGGCCTCGTACTCCTGCTGCTCGACCTGATGGCGTTCGCTGGCGCGCTGCTCGATCTTGGCCTTGGCCTGCGCGATTGCGCTCAAGCGATCTGCACGCAGGGCGATCTCCGCCGGCACATCCATGCCGTCGGGTACCGTCGCGCGGTCGCTGTTCTCTGCCAGCGCCAGCAGCGTTTGTACTTCCTGGCGCAGCTGCGCCTCGATCTTGTTGGCATGAGCCCACGACAAGGCCTTGTGCTTGCTGGCGTTGGCGTCGATCTTGGTGCCATCCAGCGCGATGTGTCCGAGCTTGAGCAGCTTCATCTCGCGCGCCAGAACCAGCACCTGCACGAACAGTGCCTCCACCTCCTTCAAGAAGCGGCGGCGGAACGTCGCCAGCGTGTCGTGATCGGGGTGGGTATTGGCCGCAACAAAGCGGAACGCCACCGAGTCGTAGGTCGCCCGCTCGATCTTGCGGCTGGAGTGCACGCCGTTGGCGTAGCCGTAGATCAGCAGGCCCAGCAGCACCGCCGGATGGTGCGCCGCCGAGCCCCGGCCTGCGTACTGTCGGGCCAGATCGCCCAGATCAAGCTGCTCGATGACTTCGACCACGAAGCGCGCCAAGTGATCAGTGGGCAGCCATTCGTCCACCGACGGTGGCAACAGATATGCGGTGTCTCGGTCAACAGGGACGAAGCGGCTCATCGGCTCGGGCTCTCGGTTGTGCAGCAGCAATTGTCTCGGATAGCGTCTTCATCCGGAAGACCGCAAAGTCCGACAGTCTCCTAG
>NZ_LT605203.1:1367521-1586381 GCF_900089495.1 Thiomonas sp. X19
TCCGGCGGGCAGGTATTGATGGATCGCGGCGTCTACAACGTCACCGGCCTGGCATGGTCGGGCCGCGGCAAGATCAAACGCGTCGATGTGTCGTTCGACGGCGGCGTCAACTGGCAGCAGGCCCGACTCGAGGGGCCGATCCAGAACAAGGCGCTGACCCGTTTCAACATTCCCTGGGTGTGGAACGGCAAGGGAGCTTTCCTGCAAAGCCGCGCTGTCGACGAAACCGGCATGGTGCAGCCTACCTATCAGGAAATGCGCAAGATTCGTGGCACGCGTTCGGTGTACCACAACAATTCCATCCAAACTTGGCAAGTTGAAGAAACTGGAGACGTTCGCAATGTCCAACTCGCGAATTCGTAAAGCCGCCCTCGCGGCAGCACTCGGGCTGGCTTTTTCGGCCGCATGGGGCGCCAACGCCGCAACTTCGCTGGGTCGTGCGGCAACCCCGGACGAGATCAAGGCGTGGAATATCGACGTGCGCCCCGACTTTCAAGGGCTGCCTGCGGGACAGGGAACCGTTGCCGAAGGCACCAAGCTGTGGGAAGCCAAATGCGCTTCCTGCCATGGCGACTTCGCAGATTCCAATGCCGTGTTCCCGCCCTTGGTGGGTGCATTTCAAGCCTCGAAGCAAGACATTGCCACGGGGCGCGTTGCCAAGTTGGCGAATGTGACGGATGGCGGCGGCACCTCGCTCGAGAAACTCTCGACCCTGTCGACGCTGTTCGACTACATCCACCGCGCGATGCCGTGGAATGCGCCGCTGTCGCTGAGTTGGAATGAAACCTATTCCCTGGTCGCTTACCTGCTGAACTTGGCCAATGTCGTGCCCGCCAATTTCACGCTGACGCGTGACAACGTGCAGCAAGTGCAAAACATGCTGCCCAACCGCAACGGCATGACCTGGAACCACGGCATGTGGCCTGGCAAGGAAATCGGAAATGGGGGTATCCCGGATACCCATAATGTTGAATGCATGAAAAACTGCAGCCCGAAGCCGAAGGTCGATTCCTTCATCCCTGCTTACGCCATGAATACTTGGGGTAACTTGGCTGATGAGACCCGCCCTTGGGGGCCGATCCGCGGTCAGGTCACCTTGTCACAGGCCGAGCTGAAAAAAGCTGCACTGCAAAAAGAATCAGCCGCAGTCGACCCCAACGCCAAGGTTGTCGCCTTGATCAAGGTCAATGGCTGCATTGCTTGCCACAGCTTTGGCGACAACAAGTTGGTCGGGCCTGGCTACAAGGAAATTGCCGGCAAATACGGTGGCAAGACAGCGATGGTGGGCGAATTGACCACCCGCATCATGAAGGGCGGCTCAGGCATATGGGGCAGCATCCCAATGCCGCCGCAGAGTATCAGCGAGGCTGATGCCAAGATGATTGCAACTTGGGTTGTAGACGGAGCGAAGCAGTAAGGCGTTAAGTCCTCGTGGTCCATCCATGAGGACAACTCTCACTACTTGCGCATTTTTATAATTGAGGAGTTAGTCGTATGAATCAATCTCGTCGTCAGGTCATGCAGCTTGGTGCTGGTGCGACCGTTGTGGGTCTGGCCGCTTCGGCCGGTCTTCTGCCCGTCACCGCCCAGGCGGCCGACGCTCCAGGCTGGGACCCCAAGTTGTTCGAAGCCAAGACTCTGGATGAAATCGCCAAGGTTCTCGGCACCACAGCCACCGAAAGCACGGATGTGTCCATCGTCGGTCCGGACATTGCCGAAAACGGTGCTGTCGTGCCGGTCGGCATCAAGTCCACGGCCGCTGGCGTGAGCATGCTGGGCATCGTGGTGCAGAAAAACCCCACTGCGCTGGTCGCTACCTTCAGCACCAAGGATGGAGCCGAGCCGAACTTTGCCACCCGTATCAAGATGGCGCAGACCTCCCACGTCTATGCCGTGGCGAAGGCTGGTGACAAGCTGCTGTTCAGCAAGAAAGAAATCAAGGTCACGCTCGGCGGTTGCGGCGGCTGATCCCTTCTTTCCTACCTCGGTTATCTAGACTTTACTGGAGTTCAATATGCCAAATCCGATGCGCATGCGCGCTAACGTCGAAGGCGACGCAGTGGTTGTTCGCGTCCTGATGTCTCACCCCGAAGATACCGGCCTGATGAAGGCCCCGGACGGGAAAATCATCCCGGCCCATTTCATTCAATCCGTCATCTGCAAAAACAATGACAAGACCGTCCTGACTTGCGATTGGGGCACGGCCATTTCCAAGAATCCGTTCCTCGAATTCCGTTTCAAGGGTGGAAAATCGGGCGACAAGGTTTCAGTGACGTGGCTGGACAACAAAGGCGAAACCCAGACCGACACCACCACGGTGTCCTGAAGTATCGAGCCTTCTTTTTGTTTGACGCAGTACCCACTGTTCGCGAGGAGACTATGAGATCACGACTAAAAAAGATTGCGGCGCTGGCTGGGTTATCGCTTCCTGCCATGATGCTGATCGGGGCTTGCGCGACAACCGCGCAGGCGGACTCCGTAACCCAGGAGGGGAATGCTTACCTCAAATTGATGAACGAAATGGGCGGTAACCCCGCCGACTTCAACATCGACGATGGCAAGAAGCTTTGGAGTGAAAAGCGTGGGCCCAAAAACGCCTCTCTCGAACAGTGCAATCTGGGCCTCGGCCCAGGCGTGGTGAAGGGTGCCTATGCCCAACTTCCGCGTTATTTCGCAGATACCGGCAAGGTGCAGGATCTGGAATCCCGTCTGGTCACTTGCATGGAAAGCCTCCAAGGTTTCAGTGCCAAGGAAGCTGACAAAGAGCCCTTCGCCAAGGAGGGGGGTAACGCATCCCCATTGGAAAACATCGCGATGTATGTGGCGCATGAGTCCGATGGCATGAAAGTGGCCATCCCGCAAAACGACGCCATGGAAAAACTCTCTTACGAGAATGGCAAGAAGCTGTTTTTCTACCGTGCGGGACCCTTCAGTTTCTCGTGCGCAGCCTGCCATGCCGAAAGTGGCAAGCGCATCAAGATCTCCGCGCTTCCCAACCTGACGAACAAAGAAGCAGCCGTCTCCTACGCGACCTGGCCTGCCTACCCCAATTCTCAGGGCGTCGCCCGCACGCTTGAATGGCGCATGTTGGCTTGCGCACGCCAACAGCGCTGGCCCGCTCCCAAGTTCACGTCCAGCGCGGTGATCGACCTGATCACGTATATGGGGGTCAACTCCAATGGCGCCACGCTCCACACGCCTTCGTTCAAGCGCTAAGAGAGGAGACAACATGAAAAAATCAGTTTTATTGGTCTTGACGGCGGCGGCCAGTGCTGCTGTGCTGAGCGGCTGTGCCGGCATGGACAAATCCGCATCGGCGGGCGCCAGCGGTGATCCTTTCGCGACGGCATCCTTCCAGAAAATCCTCAAAGACGATTTCGTCAGCAAGGGACAAGCCAGCGTCGATCGCCTCAAGCAAACGAAGGCGCAGTACGAGTGCTCGAAGTACGACTACCTCGGCCAGCCGTTGCCGGATGCGATTCGCAAAGAGATCGAGACGACCGCGCAGTCCAAGGTCGTCTACCCGAAGGACGGCCAATATCTGGGTGACTGGAAGGCTGGCCTCAAGATTGCCGAGGATGGCAAGGGGCTGCAGTGGAACGACAAACCCGGCACCCCCAACGGCGGCAACTGCCTGGCTTGCCACAAGATGATTGCGAACGATCCGTCTCAAGGCAATATCGGACCTGAGTTGTATCACTACGCCAAGTTGCGCGGCAACAGCGAAGCGATTTTGAAGTACACCTGGGCCCGCATCTATAACTCCGAAGCATTCAATGCATGTTCCTACATGCCGCCGTTTGGAGAGCATCACATCCTCACCGAGCAGCAGATGAAGGACGTGATGGCGCTGCTGATGGACCCTAACTCTCCGGTCAACAAGTAATCCCATCGTTTCCAGGCTGGTCGACAGCCGATCAGCCTAGGCCCGCCTATTGATTGCCGATTGGCGGGCTTTTTCTTTTTTCAAGGACCCATCATGAGCCTCTCCCGCCGCGAATTTTTGAGTGTTTTGGCTGCTGCCGGTGTCAACGGATTTCCGATGATGCGTGACGCCAGCGCCGCCGAGGTGGACAAGCTGTACAACCCACCCGTGACGGGAAATGTGCACTTTCTTCACATGACCGATAGCCATGCGCATCTACAGCCCCTGTATTTCCGCGAACCCAACGTGAATATCGGCATCGGCGCCATGAATGGCCACCTGCCCCACTTGGTTGGCGCCAATTACCTCAAGCGCGTGGGTTTCAAACCCAATACGCGCGAGTCCTATGCGTTTACCTACCTCGACTTCGTGCGCGCCGGCAAGCAGTACGGCAAGATGGGCGGTTACGCGCATATTGCCACCCTAGTGAAGCAACTCCGTGCGGCCCGCCCCGGTGCGCTGTTGCTGGACGGTGGCGACACCTGGCAGGGCACGGGGCTGTCCCTGTGGACCAAGGGCCAGGACATGGTCGATGCCCAGCTCCAGCTCGGCGTCGACGTCATGACGGCGCATTGGGAATTCACCTATGGCCAGGATCGAGTCAAGGAAATCGTCAACAAGGATTTCAAGGGCAAGATCGACTTTGTCGCCCAGAATGTGAAGACAGCTGACTTTGGCGATCCCGTTTTCCCCAACTATGTGATGAAGCAGATGAACGGGGTCCAGGTCGCCATCATCGGCCAAGCCTTCCCCTACACCCCGATTGCCAACCCGGGTTACCTGATGCCTGACTGGACTTTCGGCATTGACACCGACCACATGCAGAAAGTGGTGAAAGAGGTGAAGAAAAAGGGTGCGCAGCTCGTGGTCGTGATCTCGCACAACGGCATGGACGTGGACCGCAAGATGGCCACGCTGGTCGAAGACATCGACTGCATTTTTGGTGGCCATACCCATGATGGCGAAGCCGTGGCCGTGGAAGTTCGGCGCCCCTCGGGCGGCATGACCCTGGTCACCAATGCCGGATCGCACGGCAAATTCCTCGCCGTGATGGACTTCGACGTGCGCGGCGGCAAGATGGTGAGCTACAAGTACCGCCTGCTGCCCGTCTTCTCTGAACTGCTCGCCGCCGACGCGGACATGAATGCGCTGATCAAGAGGCACCGCGCGCCTTACGAGAGCAAGATGAACGAGGTGCTGGCGCATACCGAAGGCGTGCTCTATCGCCGCGGTAATTTCAACGGCACCTGGGACCAGCTGGTGGTGGATGCCATGCTGGCCGTGCGCGGTGGCGATCTGGCCTTCTCGCCGGGTTTCCGCTGGGGCGGCGACCTGCTTCCCGGCGCACCGATCACCAGGGAGGACATGATGGCCCAACTGGCCATCACCTACCCGTACTGCACGCTTTCGGACATGACCGGCGAAACCGTCAAGGCCGTCATGGAAGACGTGTGCGACAACCTGTTCAACCCCGACCCCTACTACCAGCAGGGTGGTGACATGGTTCGTCTCGGAGCGCTGGAATACAGCTGTGCGCCGAACGAGAAAATCGGCAACCGCATTCAGGACATGCGCCTGGGCGGCAAGCCGCTCGACCCGAAGAAAACCTACAAGGTCGCTGGCTGGGCGCCGGTGCAACAGGCCTCTGCCATCCCCAGCAACCCGCCCATCTGGGACATCGTCGAGGAATACCTCAAGCACAACAAAGTCATCAAGCCGCTGAAGGTCAACGAACCCAAGCTGATTGGTGTCAAGGGCAACCCGGGGCTGGCGCAGTACGGTCGGATCTGACCCTGTCAGTCTTTCCGCCGGGGTAGGGCGTTCATGACAAGCGGGCTGGAAGCGATTCCAGCCCGCTTTGTTTTCCGGGCTTGGCAAATGGGGCTTGGGTACACTCGGATGCGGCTGGCATGGCTTGGACAAGACATGCCAGCCAGTGTTGGTGATGTTTTGTTTTTTGCGCGGCATCAAATCGGCTGCTACAGTTCATTCAGGTCTTTCGTCATCGGACCGCTGTGCGCCAAGGCGGGCTACCCACCCGGGCGCATGGTGTTTCCCCACTTCATGCCGGGGTGCCCGGCGCACCAGTGAGCCCACCATGACCATTCAAGAATTACGCGCCAACTCCTATCTGTCCGGCGGCAATGCTCCGTATGTCGAGGAGCTTTACGAAACCTATCTCGCCAATCCAGGCTCGGTCCCCGACCACTGGCGCGACTATTTCGACGCCTTGCAGCATGTCCCCGCGGTCGACGGCAGCAACGCCCGCGACATTCCCCACACCCCCGTCGTTTCGGCTTTCGCCCTGCGCGCCAAGACCGGGCCAGCGCGCCCCATCAGTCTCAACGCCGATGTGGAGTTGTCGCGCAAGCGCGTGGCGGCGCAGCAACTCATCGCCGCTTATCGCAATGTCGGCGTGCGCTGGGCCGATCTCGATCCGCTCAAGCGCACCGAACGCCCCGAAATTCCCGATCTGGAGCCCAGCTTTTACGGTTTCTCCGATGCCGATCTGGAAACCGTGTTCAACACCAGCAACACCTATTTCGGCAAGGAGGGCATGAGTCTGCGCGAGTTGCTCAACAACCTGCATGAAACCTATTGCGGCTCCATCGGCGCCGAATTCATGTACTTGAGCGACCAGGGACAGAAGCGCTGGTGGCAACAAAAACTGGAGAGCATTCGCACCCGCCCCAGCTTCAGCGCCGAGAAAAAGCGCGAGATTCTCGACAAGCTCACAGCCGCGGAAGGGCTGGAGCGTTACCTCGCCACGCGCTACGTGGGACAGAAGCGATTTTCGCTCGAAGGCGGCGAGAGCTTCATCGTCGGCATGGACGAAGTCGTACAGCGCGGTGGCGAACTCGGCTCACAGGAAGTCATCATCGGCATGGCCCACCGCGGCCGCTTGAACGTGCTGGTCAACACGCTGGGCAAGCGCCCCAAGGATTTGTTCGACGAGTTCGAGGGCAAGCACGCCAGCGACCTGCCTTCCGGCGACGTGAAATACCACCAGGGCTTTTCCAGCGACGTGTCCACGCCGACCGGCCCGGTGCATCTGTCACTGGCCTTCAACCCCTCGCACCTGGAAATCGTCAACCCGGTGGTCGAGGGCTCGGTGCGGGCGCGGCAGGAACGCCGTGGCGACAAGCGCGGCCAGCAAGTGCTGCCCGTGCTGGTGCATGGCGACGCATCGTTCGCCGGCCAGGGCGTGGTGATGGAGACCCTGGCGCTGGCCCAGACGCGCGGCTATTCCACCGGCGGCACGCTGCACATCGTCATCAACAACCAGATCGGTTTCACCACATCCGACCCGCGGGATACGCGCTCCACGCTCTACTGCACCGACGTGGTGAAAATGATCGAGGCGCCCATCCTGCATGTGAACGGTGACGACCCCGAGGCCGTGGCGCTGTGCTGCCAGCTCGCGGTGGATTACCGCGCCGAGTTCGGCCACGACGTGGTGGTCGACATCGTCTGCTTCCGCAAGCTGGGCCACAACGAGCAGGACACGCCAGCCGTGACCCAGCCGTTGATGTACAAGAAGATCGCCGCGCATCCGGGCACGCGCAAGCTGTACGCCGACCGGCTGGTGAGCCAGGGCGTGATCGGTACCGAAGACGGCGATGCCATGGTGCATGCCTACCGCCAGGCGATGGAAGATGGCGAGCGCGCCGTCGAGCCGGTGCTGTCGAACTACAAGAGCAAGTTTGCGGTCGACTGGTCGCCTTTCCTCAACCGCAAGTGGACCGACAGCGCCGACACCTCGTTGCCGATGACCGAACTCAAGCGGCTGGCCGAGCGCATCACCACCATGCCGCCGGATCTGAAACTGCATCCGCTGGTGGAGAAGGTCATCGCCGATCGCGCCAAGATGGGGCGCGGTGAGCTTTCGCTCGACTGGGGCATGGGCGAGCACATGGCCTTCGCCTCGCTGGTGGCCAACGGCTACCCGGTGCGCCTCTCGGGCGAGGACAGTGGGCGGGGCACCTTCAGCCATCGCCATGCCGTGCTGCACGACCAGAACCGCGAGCGCTGGGACGCCGGCAGCTATGTGCCGCTGGAGAACGTGGCCGAAGGCCAGGCGCCGTTCGTCGTCATCGACTCCATTCTGTCGGAAGAAGCGGTGCTCGGTTTCGAGTATGGCTACTCCACCGCCGACCCCAACACCCTGGTGATCTGGGAAGCCCAGTTCGGCGATTTCGCCAATGGCGCCCAGGTGCTGATCGACCAGTTCATCTCCGCCGGCGAAGTGAAATGGGGCCGCGCCTCCGGGCTCACCCTGTTCCTGCCGCACGGCTACGAAGGCCAGGGCCCGGAGCATTCCTCCGCGCGCCTGGAGCGTTACCTGCAGCTTTGCGCCGAGACCAATATCCAGGTCTGCCAGCCGACCAATCCGGCGCAGATTTTTCATTTGCTGCGGCGGCAGATGATCCGTCCCTTCCGCAAGCCGCTGGTGGTGATGACGCCCAAGTCCTTGCTGCGGCACCACGAGGCGCGCTCGCCGCTATCCGACCTGGCCAACGGGCATTTCCACACCGTACTGGGCGAGGGCCAGGACCTTGACGAAGCCAAGATCAAACGCATGGTCATGTGCACGGGGCGGGTGTACTACGACCTGCTCGCCGAGCGCAAACAGCGCGACCTGCAGGACGTGGCCATCGTCCGCTTCGAGCAGCTCTATCCCTTCCCGCACAAGGCCTTCGCCGCCGAGCTCAAGCGCTACCCGCAATTGCGCGATCTGGTGTGGTGCCAGGACGAACCGCAGAATCAGGGGGCATGGTTCTTCATCCAGCACCATATCCACGAAAACCTGCAGGAAGGTCAGCGCCTGGGTTATGCGGGCCGGCCTGCATCGGCCTCCACCGCGGCTGGCTACTTCGCCAAGCACACCGAGCAGCAGAAGGAATTGCTGGCGGCGGCTTTCGGCAAGCTCAAGGGCTTCATCCTCACCAAATAAGCGGGCTGCATGCGCCGCGGCATGGCTGGCCTTGACGGGCCAGCCATGCCGCGCGCACGGCTCAAACCGTTCACATCCAATCGCGAGACCCCACCATGGCACTGATCGATGTCAAGGTTCCCCAACTGTCTGAATCCGTGGCCGAAGCCACCTTGTTGCAATGGAAGAAAAAACCCGGCGAAGCCGTCAAGCAGGATGAAATCCTGATCGAAATCGAGACCGACAAGGTCGTGCTCGAAGTGCCGGCTCCGGCCTCCGGGGTCATGGCCCAGATCCTGAAGAACGACGGTGCGACCGTGGCCGCCGAGGAAATCATCGCCAAGCTCGATACCGAGGCCAAACCTCAGGTCAGTCCCTTGCCGGTGTCGGCGGTGCCGGCCGCCGCCCCAGCGCCGGCCGTCGCGGCGGCTGCCGCCAGCGTCGCAGTCCCTGCCCAAGCGCCGACTTCGGCCCCGGCCATGCCGGCAGCCGCCAAAATCCTCGCCGAGCAGGGTGTCGACCCGGCAAACGTGGCAGGTTCTGGCCGTGGTGGACGCATCACCAAGGGCGACGCACTTGGCGCCATTGCTGGCGGCTCTGCCGCCGCAGCCAAGCCTGCAGCAGCGCCACAACCCAGTCCGATGAGCAGCCCGGCCGCGCTGGCCCCGGTGGATGCTGGCATCGACCTTTCCTCCTACGCCGATCGTCCCGAACAACGCGTGCCCATGAGCCGGCTGCGCGCCCGCATCGCCCAGCGCCTGATTCAGTCACAGAGCGAGAACGCCATTCTCACGACGTTCAACGAAGTGAATATGCAGCCGGTGATGGACCTGCGCAACACGCACAAAGAGCGCTTCGAGAAGGAGCATGGCGTGAAGCTCGGCTTCATGAGCTTTTTCGTCAAGGCGGCGGTGCACGCGCTGCGCAAATACCCGGTGATCAACGCCAGTGTCGACGGCACCGACATCATCTACCACGGCTATTTCGACATCGGCATCGCCGTGGGTAGCCCGCGTGGCCTGGTGGTGCCGATTTTGCGCAATGCCGACCAGCTGAGCTTCGCCGAAATCGAGAAGCAGATTGCCGACTTCGGCGCCAAGGCGCGCGACGGCAAGCTAGCGATCGAAGACCTCACTGGCGGCACCTTCTCCATCAGCAATGGCGGCGTGTTCGGTTCCATGCTCTCCACCCCCATCATCAACCCGCCGCAGGCCGCCATTCTCGGCGTGCATGCGACCAAGGAGCGGCCGGTGGTGGAGAACGGGCAGGTCGTCATCCGCCCCATCAACTACCTGGCGATGAGCTACGACCATCGCATCATCGATGGTCGCGAGGCCGTGCTCGGCCTGGTGGCGATGAAGGAAGCGCTGGAAGACCCCGCACGCCTGCTGCTCAATCTGTGAGACGCAGGCCATGAACGCACAACCCGATCTCATCGTCATCGGCGCTGGCCCCGGCGGCTACATCGCCGCCATTCGCGCCGCCCAGCTCGGCATGGCCGTGGTCTGCATCGACGCCTGGGCCAACGCCAAGGGCGGCCCCGCGCCGGGCGGCACCTGCACCAATGTCGGCTGCATTCCGTCCAAGGCCTTGCTGCAATCGTCCGAGCATTTCGACCAGGCCGGCCACGCTTTTGCCGACCATGGCATCGCGGTGAGTGGGCTCAAGCTCGACCTCGACCGCATGCTGGCACGCAAGGAGCAGGTGGTGCGGCAGAACAACGAGGGCATCCTCTATCTGTTCAAGAAGAACAAGGTGGAGTTCGTCCATGGCCGCGCCGCGTTCGTCGCCAAAACGGCTGAGGGCTTCGAGCTGAATGCGACCACCGCCGGCGGCGAAGCGCGCAGGCTCGTCGCCAAGCAGGTCATCATCGCCACCGGCTCCAGCCCGCGCGCCTTGCCCGGCGCGGCGTTCGACGAAGAGCGCATTCTGTCCAACACCGGAGCGCTGGCGATCTCCCCGGTGCCCAAGCGCCTGGGGGTGATCGGCGCTGGCGTCATCGGCCTGGAAATGGGTTCGGTCTGGCGCCGGCTCGGGGCGCAGGTGACGGTGCTCGAAGCCCTGCCGGAGTTTCTCGGCGCGGCCGATGCGCAGGTGGCCAAAGAGGCGCAAAAACAGTTCAAGAAACAGGGCCTGGACATCCAGCTCGGGGTGAGGATTGCCGAGGTGAAGACCAGTGCCAAGGGCGTGAGCCTGCGCTATGCCGACGCTGCTGGCGCCGAGCAAAAGCTGGAGGTGGACCGGCTCATCGTCTCCATCGGCCGGGTACCGAACACCGAAGGCCTGAACCTGCAGGCGGTGGGCTTGCAGGCTGACGAGCGCGGTTTTGTTCCGGTGGACGCCGATTGCAGGACGCCGGTGGGCGGCATCTGGGCCATCGGCGACGTGGTGCGCGGCCCGATGCTGGCGCACAAGGCCGAAGAAGAAGGCGTGGCGGTGGCCGAGCGCATGGCCGGACAGAAGCCGCATGTGGACTTCAACACCGTCCCCTGGGTGATTTACACCGCCCCGGAAATCGCCTGGGTCGGGCAGACCGAGCAGCAGCTCAAGGCCGCTGGCCGCGCCTACAAGGCTGGCAGCTTTCCTTTCCTCGCCAATGGCCGCGCCCGCGCACTGGGCGACACCACCGGCTTCGTCAAGATGCTGAGCGATGCGGCCACCGATGAAATTTTGGGCGTGCACATCATCGGCCCGATGGCGTCGGAGCTGATTGCCGAAGCCGCGGTGGCGATGGAGTTCAAGGCTGCCGCCGAAGACATCGCGCGCATCTGCCACGCGCATCCCACGCTGTCGGAGTCGATGAAGGAGGCAGCGCTGGCCACCGATGGCCGCGGCCTCAATTTCTGAGCGCGCCGATGGACGTGAGCGAATACGCCCTGCAGTCCCTCGCCGAGCACGGTCACCAGCCTGACGCCGCCCAACAGCTCGCCATCGAGCGGCTGCAGCGTGCCTACGACGAATGGGTGGGCTACAAGTCGCGCCGCTCGACCGCGGTGCGGCGGCTGCTGGTCCATCCCGATCTGCCGCGCGGCGTCTATCTGTGGGGTGGTGTGGGGCGCGGCAAGAGCTTCCTGATGGATGCTTTTTATGTGACCGTGCCGGTGGTGCGCAAGACACGGCTGCATTTTCACGAATTCATGCGCGAGGTGCAGCGCGAATTGGCCGCCTTGCAGGGCACGCAAAATCCGCTGGAGGAACTGGCGCGGCGCATTGCGCGGCGCTTTCGGCTGATCTGCTTCGACGAATTCCATATCAGCGACGTGACCGATGCCATGATCCTGCATCGCCTGCTGCAGGGGTTGTTCGAACAGGGCGTCGTGTTCATGGCCACCAGCAATTTCGAGCCGGATGGCCTCTACCCCGACGGCCTGCGTCGCGACCGCATCCTGCCGGCCATCGAGCTGATCAAGGCGAACATGGACGTGCTGCAGGTGGATGGCGGCGTGGACTACCGCCACCAGGCCTTGGCCGATATGCAGATCTACTACACACCGCTGGGCGCTGTCGCCGAGGACGCCATGGAGCAGGCATTCGAGCGCCTGGCCGAGGCTGCGGACGACGACCCCACGCTGCAGATCGAGCACCGCGAAATCATCGCCCTGCGCCGCGCCGGCGGCGTCGCCTGGTTCAACTTCGAGACCCTGTGCAACACCCCGCGTTCGCAAAACGACTACCTCGAAATTGCCGCGTGTTTCCACACCGTGCTGGTGTCCGACGTGCCGCGCATGGCGCCCGAACTCGCCAGCGCCGCACGCCGCTTCACCTTGCTGGTGGACGTGCTGTACGACCGCAGCATCAAGCTCGTGCTCTCGGCCGAAGTCCCGCCCGCCGCGCTGTATCCTTCAGGCCCCTTGGCTTACGAGTTCGAGCGCACCGTTTCGCGCCTGCTGGAAATGCAGACATCCGCCTATTTGCGGCAGGCGCGGCGCGACGTGCAAACCGAATTGACCTGATGCCTCACCGCTTGAATTCGCTTCCTTTCGCCACGTTGCAGCGTCCATCCATGGCACCGGACTGGCCGCTGGCTCAAGCTGGTTGGCGAGCTGTCTTTGCCGTGGCGCTGGCTCTCGCGGTTTGCCTCGCAGGCCGGGCGCAAGCTGCGCAGCCGCAGGCTCCTGTGGCCTCCCGGCCGACAAGCCGGATCGCCCCGGGCGTTTCCGCACCTGCCTCCACGCAGACTGCCGAGGCGGCTTCCTCGGAGGCCGCGCAACGCGCGGCCGAGCGGCAGCAGTTGGAAGCCCAACGCAGCAATCTGGACGCCGCCTACGTGCGTGAACAAGCCGCTTGCCTGCACCGCTTTTTCGTCAACGACTGCCTCGACCAGGCGCGTCGCCGCTACCACAAGCAGTCGGACGCGCTGGATGCAAGGTTGAACGCCATCGATCTCGCCGGGCGCCAGCAGCGGGCCGAGGCCGAGCGTCGCCGTGTTGCGCGGAATTTGCGTGAGCGCCCGGTGCCGGACGCATCAGCCGCGCAACAGCAACGGACCCTGCGCGAACAAGAGCAGGCACGCAAGCAGCGCGAGCAAGCCGATCGTGCGGCCGGGGATGCAGCCAGACAGGCTGCCTACGAGGCGAAACAGCGCCCGGCCCAGGGCAAAGGCCGCGCCCCGTCAGCCGCCCCAGCCACCGCCGTGTCCCCAGGCGCGAACGCCCAATCGACGCAGCAAGCATCGCAACAAGCCGCCCCGCAGGCGGCGCAAACCCAGGCGGCCGAAGCGGCCTATGCGCAGAAACAAGCCGACTATCAGCGCCGCCAGGCCCAGGCGGCGCAGCAACGCGAGCAAGCGAAAAAATCCGGCTCTGGACCGGCTCCACCGCTGCCGTTGCCACCCGGTTATTGAACGCGCGGCAGAGCACGGTCCCCTCACCCCTTGACCGGCGATCTATCCGTGGAGCTTGGGTGGTCGCTTGGGTGGCGCCGCAGGCGCCTCCGCGCGCAGCAGCTTGACCACCGCGAGCGACAGGTTGTCGCCTCGCCCCATGGCGCGTTGCCTGGCTTTGGCGATGAGGAACTCGCAGCTGTCGCGCGGATCGAGCCGGTCGAGCGTCGAGCCCAGTTCCGCATCGACGAAGTAATGCCACAAGCCGTCGGTGCACAGCAACAAGACGTCGTCCGCCTGGAGTTGCAGGCTGTCACTGGCCAGCGGCGGATCCTCGGTGGTTCCAAGGCTGGAGGTCAGCACATTGCTCATGGGGTGATTGCGCGCCATGCCTTCGCTCAAGGTGCCGGCATCGACCAGATCCTGCACATAGGAGTGATCCTTCGTGCGCACCACCAGCTTGCCGGCGCGAAACACATGCACGCGCGAATCGCCCACATGCGCCCAGTGGCAATGTCCATCTGGCTGCAGCAAAGCGCAGGCCACGGTGGAGTGGGGTTCCTGCTCGGCCGAGATGGCGCTGAGCTTGATCATCAGATGGCTTTCGCGCACGAGGCTGTGCAGCAAATCGAGCGGCTCCTCCTGGCTGGGCAAGAAGCGCTCGAACAGCTGCTGCGCCGTCAGCATCACCTGGTCGGCCGCCATGCGCCCGCCGCTGCGCCCACCCATGCCGTCGGCCACCACCACGAGGATCAGCCCCTGGGCGCGCGGATGCGGGAAGATCTCGATGCGGTCCTGCTGGTACTGGCGGTCGCCGCGATGAATGCCGGTGGCGGCCCGCAACTGCAGACGTGCGCGAGCTTGGCTCATCAGGCGGCCCGAATGGCAGCGTTGGGCCGAGGCGGCGCCATGCGTTCATACAATGGAGCGTCACCTTGCCCAGCCCGCCAGCCACCACGCCGATGGACCAGAACCTGCGCTCTGCCAACCGCCGTCTCATCGAGCTGCGCATGGAGCATGCCGACCTGGACGACGCCATCGACAGGCTCGGGCCGCAGACCCCCGAGCAGGAATTCCTGTTGCACCGGCTGAAGAAAAAGCGGTTGCAGCTTCGCGATCAAATTGCACTCCTGGAAGCGGCCTCGCAGCCGGACGAACCCGCTTGAAAGTCGGGGAACAAGCAACGGGCCATTTTAGGCAGAGCGCCGCAGCGCCCGGTGCGGACACACCGGACGCGCCTTCCGCCGATGCCGATTCCGCCATGACCGACGCCCTGTGGGGCGGGCAAGGTCTGTTCGCCGAGGCGTTGCCAGGCTGGCGCGAGCGACCCGGCCAGCGCCAACTCGCCACCGCAGTCGAGCACGCCATGGCCGAGCGCGGCATTTTGCTGGCCGAGGCCGGCACCGGCACGGGCAAGACCCTGGCCTACCTCGTGCCGGCCTTGCTGCGCGGCGAGCGGGTCATCGTCTCGACCGCGACGCGCGCCTTGCAGGACCAGCTCTTTCGCAAGGATCTGCCCTTGGCGCGCGGGGTGCTGGGCGTGCAGCTGCGGGCCGCGGTGCTCAAGGGGCGCACCAACTACGTGTGCCACTACCGTCTCAAGCGCACCCAGGGCGAAGGCCTGCTGGACAACCGCCGCGCCGTGCAGGAGCTGCGTCGCGTGGCGCTGTTTGCCGGCACGTCTGGCGATGGCGATCTCTCCGCGCTCGGCGGCCTGGACGAGAAATCGCCCGTCATTCCCCTGGTCACGTCCACGCGCGACAACTGCCTCGGCTCCGATTGCCCCGACTACCGTGCCTGCTTCGTGATGAAGGCCAGGCGCGAGGCCATGGCGGCCGACGTGGTCATCATCAACCACCACCTGTTCTTCGCCAACGTCGCCCTGCGCGACGAAGGCGTGGCCGAACTCCTGCCCAGCGCCACCACGGTGGTGCTGGACGAGGCGCACCAGTTGTCCGACATCGGCGCGCAGTTTCTGGGCAGCAGCGTGGGCACGGCTCAGGCGCTGGAACTGGCGCGCGACGTCCTGGCTTGCGGCTTGCAACTGGCGCGTGGCGTGGCCGACTGGCAGGGCCTGAGCAGCCGCTTGCAGAAGGCGGCACGCGACCAGCGCCTGATCGCACCCCACGGCGCGCATCGGCTCGATTGGGCGCAAGCCCAGGCGCTCGAAGGCTGGGCCGAGGGCTTGAACCGCTGGCAGGAGGAACTGGCCGGCTTGCTCGCGGCGCTCGACCCCTTCGAGGCGCTGGCGCCCGAATTCACGCGCCTGATCGAACGCTGCCGCGAGCAGCAAGCCTTGCTCGCGGCCTGGCAGCGCGATGCGACGTCACCCCCGGACGCCGAGGCTGTGGCGGTCGCCGCCCAGGAAACGGTGCGCTGGCTCGAAGTCGGCAGTCACTACCTGCGCCTGCTGGCCACGCCGCTGGGCGTTGGCCCGGCGTTCTCGGCGCTGCTGGCGCAGCGTCCACAAGCCTGGGTGCTGGTGTCGGCCACGCTGACGCTGGACGGCGGCTTTCGCTACACCCGCGCGCGCCTGGGCCTGAACGAAGGCAGTCCGGCGCTGGCCGCAGTGGAGGGCGGGGTCCTGCCGCGTTTGCGCGAACTGCGCGTCGCCAGCCCGTTCGACTATGCGCGCCAGACGCGCCTGCTGGTGCCGCGCGCGGGTTTCCATCCGTCCGACGCCGAGCATTCCCTGCGCGTGGCCGAGCTGGCCGCGCGGCTGGTCGCCGTCAATCCCGGCGGCAGCTTCGTGCTCACCACCACGCTGCGCGCCATCGGCCGCATCGCCTCGCGTCTGCGCGAGCTCCTGCCGCCCAACCGGGTGGTGCTGGAGCAGGCCAGCGAGTCCAAGCAGGTGCTGCTGCAGCGCTTCGCCGCGAATCCCGAGGCGGTGCTGGTGGGCAGCCACAGCTTCTGGGAGGGGGTCGATTTTCCGGGCGAGCAACTCACCCTGGTGGTGATCGACAAACTGCCTTTCGCCCCGCCCGACGATCCCATGGTCGCGGCGCGCATCAAACGCCTGGAAGCGGCTGGACGCAGCGGCTTCATGGACTATTCGCTGCCGCAAGCCGCGCTGGCGCTGCAGCAGGGCGCGGGCCGGCTCATTCGCAGCGAGCGCGATTGGGGCGTGCTGGCGGTGTGCGATCAACGCCTGGCCAGCACCGCCTGGGGGCGCCGCCTGCTGGCCTCGCTGCAACCGTTTGCGCGGGTGGAATCGGTGGACGAAGCGGCAGCGTTCTTGCTGGCGCATGCGGGCCCTGCGCCCGCTTCAGCAGCGCCGGATGTCGCGGCGGAAAACCCGGCTGCGGCCGTGGATGGCGATCCGGCTTTCGAGGGCTGAGCCGCAAGTCCGCCTGTTGGTCAGGCTTTCAAGCGACGCGGCAGGTTCAGTTCGAACTCACCACAGCTTCCACCACGACTCGTTGCGCTGCGGCAGGCCCTGGGTGAGGTAGGGGCTCGCGGGGTAATTGAGCTTGAGCACACGCTCGGTGTCGTCGCGCAATTGCGTCAGTCCCAGCTTGTCGTAGCTGTCCATCAACACGGCAAGCGCCAGTTGCGTGGCGGGTGCGTCCGGGTGGCTCTTGATGGCCTCCTGCGCGCGGTCGGCGGCTGCCACATAAGCGCCGCGGCGGTAATAGAACAAGGCCACATGGGTGTCGTACTCGGCCAGCGCATTGAGGATGTAGCGCATGCGCAGCCGCGCGTCGGGCGTGTACTTGCTCTTGGGGAAACGCGTGGTCAGCTCCTTGAAGGCTTCGAACGATTCCTTCGCGGCATGCTGGTCGCGCTCATACAGCTTCTGGTCCGACAGGCCGGAGAACCAGCTGCTGTTGTCGTAGAAGTTGATGCGGCCCTTCAGATAGAGCACGTAGTCGGTGTAGGGGTTGTTGGGGTAGATCTTGAGGAAACGGTCGCAAGCGGCCAGCGCCTGGGCACGTTCGCCCTGCTTGAAGTAGCCGTAGGCGGTCTCCATCAGCGCCTGCTGCGCCAGCACGCCGTAGGGGTAGCGCGACTCGAGCTTTTCGTAATACTTCGTGGCCTTGTCGTAAGCGCCGCTGCTCATCTCGTCCTTCGCCTCGCTGTACAACTTCGCGGCGGACCAGCCGGCGGTCACATCTTTTTCCGAGGTCGACGCACAGGCGCCGAGCAGGGCTGCAGCAAGCAGAACAAATGTACGCAGCAGGAGGCGCACACCCGTGGAGGACTGGGTGGAATTCACAAGGCAACTCGTCGCAGGATCGGCAAGCGAGCCATTATAGGAAGCGGGTTGCGCTGCGGCGCCAGATCCGGGAACTGGCCGTGCTCCGGCGTCGTGGACGGCCGCCAGGTCAGCGTGGCGCCATGCAACGGAGCGGACACCAGGTGGAGCAAACGCGTCGCAGGGCTGGGCTATGCTGCCTGCATGCACGCCCGAGACTCCAGCCCGCTCGACCCTACGCCCAGCCTGCCGCCCGGCGCGATGGACGATCCCCCCGACCTGGATTCCGGCGAGCCCGCACCGACAGCCGCTGTGCTCCAGGCCAGCGTCCCCGCAGCCTTCTCGGGCGAGCGTCTGGACAAGGTGCTGGCGCAGATCTTTCCGCAGTTTTCCCGCAGCCGGCTCAAGGCCTGGTGCGAGGCCGGTCTGGTGCAAATGGGCGGGCAGCTTGCCGCCCCGCGCAGCAAGGCGCGCAATGCCGCGCTGGTGGAGTTGCAGGTTCCGCTGGACCCGGAGGCTGGCGCCTTCACGCCCGAACCGATGGATCTGGCCGTGGTGTGGGAAGACACCCAGCTTGCCGTGATCGACAAGCCAGCCGGGCTGGTGGTGCATCCGGCGGCCGGCAACTGGAGCGGCACCCTGCTCAACGGCTTGTTGGCGCGCTACCCGGAGGCAGCCTTGGTGCCGCGCGCCGGCATCGTCCACCGGCTCGACAAGGACACCAGCGGCCTGCTGGTGGTGGCCCGCACCCTTGAGGCGCAGGTCGATCTGGTGCGCCAGTTGCAGGCACGCACGGTCAGCCGGCAGTACCTCGCGCTGGCCTGGGGCGTTTTGCCGCGGGCGATGACGGTGGATGCCGCCATCGCCCGTCATCCGCGCGACCGCTTGCGCATGGCGGTGGTGGCGGGCGGCAAGCCGGCGCGCACCCATTTTTCGCCGCTGGCAGTGCTGTCCACGCCGCACGGACAGGTCACGGCCTTGCGCTGCAGCCTGGAGTCGGGGCGCACGCACCAGATTCGGGTGCATGCCCAGCACGCCGGCCTGCCCCTGCTGGGCGACGCCCTGTACGGCCGGCGCGGCGCCCCCCCGCTGCAGATCCAGCGCCAGGCCCTGCATGCCGCGGCATTGCGCTTTGTGCATCCCGCGTCGCGCAAGCTGCTGGGTTGCGTCGCGCCCATCGCGGCCGACGTCGTGGCGCAATGGCAAGACCTGGGCGGCCACGCGGCTGAGTTGGACCCCAAAGCCTGGCACGACGATGACGCCGCGGCCTGATTCCTGGATCGACGCTCCCTGGCCCGGCAACCCGCGGGTACGGGGCCTGTTCACCAGCCGCCAGGGCGGCGTCAGTGCCGGACCCTATGCCGGGGCAGGGGCCACTCCGGGGGGAGAGTCCATCGGTGGCATGAACCTCGGCAGCCATGTGGGCGATGCGCCGCAGGCCGTGGCGGCCAATCGCGCCCGCTTGGCCGCTTGGCTCGGTGATGTGCGCGTTGCCTACCTCGACCAGGCGCACGGCACCGAGGTCGCCGACCTCGACCGCTGGGACGGCGCTTCCACGCCGCAGGCCGATGCCGCCGTCACCGCCACACCGGGCGTGGCTGCCTGCGTGCTGGTGGCCGACTGTCTGCCCGTGCTGTTTGCCGCACCCGACGGCCGTGCGGTGGGCGCGGCGCATGCGGGCTGGCGCGGCCTTGCCGGCGACGTGCTCGAGCACACGCTGCAAGCCCTGTGCCGCAAGGCTGATTGCAAGCCCGCGGCGGTCCACGCCTGGCTGGGCCCTGCCATCGGCCCGCAGGCCTTCGAGGTGGGGGGCGACGTGCGCACGGCTTTCGTCCATCAGGCCCCCGAAGCGGCCGACGCCTTTCTTGCCGCGGCGGAGCCGGGAAAGTGGCTTGCCAATCTGTTCCTGCTGGCGCAGCTGCGCTTGCAGGCCGCCGGCATGCCGCTCTCCCAGGTGCAAGGCGGCGGGGTGTGCACGGTCAGCAATCCGGCGCGGTATTTTGCTTACCGGCGAGACCGGGTCACCGGTCGTCAGGCAGGCCTGGTGTGGATTGCGGCCCGCTCGGCATGAACCCGCAAGACGCCCCCGGAAAATGCAAGGCCATTCGCTGGGCTCTGGACACGGGGAAATCGCGTTGACACGGCATGGGCTTTGCTCAAGAATGAAACCGGGTTACCCAGTTGCCGGTCTGGCCGCATGTCCCACCACAATGAGGCCCGCCACAAACAGACAGACCGCCTTGCGACGGGACTGCCGCACATCGACCCTCCCCGCGCTCATCACCATGCCCCAAGCTCCCACCAGCCTGCACCGACGTACCCTGCGCCCGCTGCACGGGCCGCGTGCCGACATGCAGCCGAACTTGCCGTCATGGGACGGCGGCGGCATGGCCCCTTCGTGCGCCAGTTCGCGAACCGCCGGCGCGCCACGGCCCTCAAGTTTCTGACCTCAACGATCCGGTTTCCTCATGTCAGCCCAGCCCTTTGCATCCGCCCGTACGACAGACAGTGCATCCAACTCATCCGATGCTTCCGCGGCGTCGCCCTCGGCATGGGTCGAAGGTCTGCAGCAGGCGTTCACCGCCGCCCTGCAGACGGCGGGCGATCAGGCCCATTCGCTGCGGCTCGACCCGGCCCGCGTCGCCGACATCCAGGGCCGATTCGGGCGTGAGTACGCCGATCTGTGGAGCAGCCTGCTGGGCAGCAGCGCCCAGCCGATCGAGGTCAAGGACCGGCGCTTCGCCGCCGAGAGTTGGCGCGAGAACCGTTTTTCCACCTACACCGCGGCCCTGTATTTGCTGGGCGCACGCGCCTTGCTCGAACTGGTGGACGCGGTGCAGGCCGATGCCAAGACCCAGCAGAAAATCCGTTTCGCCGTGCAGCAGTGGGTGGACGCCGCGGCCCCGAGCAACATCTGGGCGCTCAACCCCGAAGCCATGCAAACCGCCTTGCAAACCCAGGGCGAGAGCCTGCGCCGGGGCATGGACAACCTGCTGGCCGATTTGCGCCGGGGCAAGATCACCCAGACCGACGAGCGCGAATTCGAGGTCGGCCGCAACGTCGCCACCAGCGAGGGCGCCGTGGTGTTCGAGAACCCCTGGTTCCAGCTCATCGACTACAAACCCTTGGCGGCGCAGGTGCATGCGCGGCCGCTGTTCATCGTGCCGCCGTGCATCAACAAGTTCTACATCCTCGATCTGCAGCCGGCCAATTCGCTGGTGCGCTACGCCCTGGAGCAGGGCCAGCGTGTGCTGCTGATGTCGTGGCGCAACCCGGATGCGAGCTGCGCCCACTGGACCTGGGACGACTACATCGAACAAGGCGTGCTGCGCGCCATCGCGGTGGCGGGTGAAATCGCCGCGGCTTCGGCCCTGGCGGCCAAGCCGGCTCCATCGGGCAAGGCTGCGCATGCAGCGAAAGCCGGCAAGGCCACAGCCAAAACGGGCGACACGTCAGCGCCACTGCCGCAGGGCGGCATCAACGCCTTGGGATTTTGCGTCGGCGGCACGCTGCTGGGCACCGCGCTGGCCGTGCTGGCAGCCAGGGGCGAGAGGCCGGTGCACAGTGTCACCTTCCTCACCACCATGCTGGATTTCTCCGAAACGGGCATTCTCGACGTGTTCATCGACGAAGCACAGGTGCGCTTGCGCGAGGCCACCATCGGCAAGGGCGGCCTGCTCGCCGGGGCCGAACTGGCGGCGGCTTTTTCCAGCCTGCGCCCCAACGACCTGACCTGGAATTACGTGGTGGGCAACTACCTCAAGGGCGAAACCCCGCCACCCTTCGACCTGCTGTACTGGAACGCCGACAGCACCAATCTGCCCGGTCCCATGCTGGCCTGGTATCTGCGCAACACCTATCTGGAAAACAAGCTGTCCAGACCCAACGCGGTCAGCGTGACGGGCATGCCGGTGGATTTGCGGCGCATCACCATTCCGGCGTATGTGTACTCCTCGCGCGAGGATCACATCGTGCCCTGGCATGCGGGCTACGCCTCGGCCTTGCTGCTGGGTGGCGCGACCCGATTCGTGCTGGGCGCTTCGGGGCATATCGCCGGCGTCATCAACCCGGCGTCGAAGAACAAGCGCAGCCACTGGCGGCTGGAACAACCGACCCCCAAAGCGCAAGCGAACGACAAGCGCAAGACATTGTCCAACTCCCTTCCAGCCACGCCTGCCGCGTGGCTGGAACAGGCCGCGGAACATCCTGGAAGCTGGTGGCCGGACTGGGCCGCGTGGTTGGCGGAGCAGGGCGGCCCGCTGCAGCCCGCGCCCAAGCATTACGGTGGCGCCGCTTACGAGCCGATCGAACCCGCCCCTGGGCGTTATGTCAAGGTCAGGGCATGATTCCTGCCGGACCTTGCGCGTCAAACGACTGATTTTTCTTTTTCGTCCACATCCCCAACCCAGGACATTTCTCCATGAGTGAAGACATCGTGATCGTTTCGGCCGTGCGTACGGCCGTGGGTAAATTCGGCGGCTCGCTGGCCAAGACTTCGGCGGTCGACCTGGGCGCGCTGGTGGTGAAAACGGCCATCGCCCGTGCCGGCATCGAGCCCGGGCAGGTGTCGGAAGTCATCATGGGCCAGGTGCTGCAGGCGGGCGTGGGCCAGAACGCGGCACGCCAGAGCCTGATCAAGGCCGGCTTGCCGGACATGGTCCCGGCCATGACCATCAACAAGGTGTGCGGCTCGGGTTTGAAGGCTGTGATGCTGGCGGCGCAGGCGGTGGCCCTGGGCGACGCCGAGATCGTCGTCGCCGGCGGGCAGGAGAACATGAGCGCCTCGCCCCATGTGCTGCCGGGCTCGCGCGACGGCATGCGCATGGGCAACTGGAACCTGATCGACACCATGATCACCGACGGCCTGTGGGATGCTTTCAACCACTATCACATGGGCACCACCGCCGAGAACGTGGCGAAGAAATACGGCGTCACGCGCGAGATGCAGGACGCTTTCGCCGCCGCCAGCCAGAACAAGGCCGAGGCGGCGCAGAAGTCCGGCCGCTTCACCGATGAAATCGTGCCGGTGATGCTGCCGCAGAAAAAGGGGGATCCCGTCGCCTTCGCCACCGACGAGTTCGTGCGCCACGGCGCCACCGCCGAAAGCCTCGCCGGGCTCAAGCCGGCGTTCGACAAGGCCGGCACGGTCACCGCCGGCAATGCCTCCGGCCTGAACGACGGCGCGGCCGCGGTGGTGGTGATGTCGGCCAAGCGCGCCGCGTCGCTGGGGCTCAAGCCGTTGGCGACCATTCGCGCCTACGCCAACGCCGGACTCGACCCCGCCTACATGGGCATGGGCCCGGTGCCGGCGTCCACGCGCTGCCTGTCGCGCGCGGGCTGGTCGCCGCAAGACCTGGATCTGATGGAAATCAACGAGGCGTTCGCCGCCCAGGCCATCGCCGTGAACCAGCAGATGGGCTGGGACACGAGCAAGGTCAACGTCAACGGTGGCGCCATCGCCATCGGCCACCCCATCGGGGCCAGCGGTTGCCGCATCCTGGTCACGCTGCTGCACGAAATGAACAAGCGCGACGCGAAAAAGGGCCTGGCCTCGCTGTGCATCGGCGGTGGCATGGGCGTGGCCCTGGCGCTGCAGCGCTGAAGCGCCGCAGCGCACCGAATTTCCATCGACACACCATCACAACAACCCGAGGAGCAAACGATGAGCAAGAAAGTGGCATATGTCACGGGGGGCATGGGCGGCATCGGCACCGCCATCTGCCGGCGCTTGTGCGAGGCCGGACACAAGGTGATTGCGGGCTGCGGCCCCAATTCCTCGCGCAAGGACGGCTGGCTGCAGACCATGCGCGGCCAGGGGCTGGACGTTTACGCCTCGGAGGGCAATGTGGCCGACTGGGACTCGACCTGCGCTGCGTTCCAGAAGGTGTTCGCTGAACACGGCCAGGTCGACATCCTGGTGAACAACGCCGGCATCACCCGCGACGCGGTGTTTCGCAAGATGAGCTACGACGATTGGGACAAGGTGATGAAGACCAACCTCTATTCCATGTTCAACGTGACCAAGCAGGTCATCGACGGCATGGTCGAGCGCGGCTGGGGGCGGGTCATCAACATCTCTTCGGTCAATGGCGAGAAAGGGCAGTTCGGCCAAAGCAACTACTCCGCCGCCAAGGCCGGCATGCATGGCTTCACCATGGCGCTGGCGCAGGAAGTGGCGTCCAAGGGCGTGACCATCAACACCATCGCGCCGGGCTATATCGCCACCGACATGGTCAAGGCCATCCGGCAGGACGTGCTCGACAAGATCGTCGCCACCATTCCGGTCAAGCGCCTGGGCAAGCCGGAGGAGGTCGGTTCGCTGGTCACCTGGCTGGCCAGCGACGACGGCGCCTTCGTCACCGGGGCCGAGTTGTCCATCAATGGCGGCCTGCACATGAGCTGAGATGGGCCGCAGCCCCGGCCGCCGTTGATGCGTGAGGGTTTGTCTGCACGCAAACGGTGGGTCGGGACGGCTGCGGATCGCAGTTTCTGTGCTCCAATCGAGTGCAATCCCGCAGTTTCCGCATCGCACCGACATGGCCAATCCAGAGACTCCCCAGCGCGTCATCAAGAAATACCCGAACCGGCGGCTCTACGACACGGAAACCAGCGCCTACATCACGCTGGTGGATGTGAAGGCGCTGGTGATGGAGGGTGGGCGCTTCGTGGTGCAGGACGCCAAGACCGGCGCCGACCTGACCCGCAGCATCCTGCTGCAGATCATTCTTGAGGAGGAGGCGGGTGGCATGCCCATGCTGAGCACGGCCATGCTGGAGCAGCTCATCCGCTTCTACGGCAATGCCATGCAGGGCATGATGGGCAGTTACCTGGAAAAAACCGTGCAGTCTTTCATCGACATCCAGGGAAAGTTGGCCGAGCAGTCGCGCGGACTCTATGACAGCCGCAGCTTCAGTCCCGAGATGTGGTCGCAATTCTTGAGCGGCCAGGCGCCCATGCTCCAAGGCATGATGGGCAGCTACCTCGAGCAGAGCAAAATTCTGTACATGCAGATGCAGGAGCAGATGCAGCAACAGACCAAGCAGATGCTCGGCGCCTTCCAGCCGCCGCCGAAGAAGTAGGCGGGCAGGCGGGCTCTCCCCGCTGCCGGGGCAGGGGTGCGGGTGCTCAGCGACAATAGCGCCCATGACTGAAACCCCCATCACCTTGATGCCGGCGCCGCTGGCGCCTCCCAAGAGCCCGCCCAGAATCGGCTTTGTCTCACTCGGCTGCCCCAAGGCTCTGGTCGATTCCGAGCGCATCCTGTCGCAACTGCGCGCCGAAGGCTACGACACCAGCAAGAGCTATGACGGTGCCGATCTGGTCATCGTCAACACCTGCGGCTTCATCGACGCCGCCGTGCAGGAAAGCCTGGACGCCATCGGCGAGGCGCTGCACGCCAACGGCAAGGTCGTGGTCACCGGCTGCCTGGGCGCGCGTGCCGGCGCCGACGGCGCCAATCTGGTGCAGGCGGTGCACCCCAAGGTGCTGGCCGTCACCGGACCGCATGCCACCGACGAGGTCATGCAGCATGTGCATGCGCATCTGCCCAAGCCGCACGATCCCTTCGTCGATCTGCTGCCGCCCGGCGGGCTCAAGCTCACGCCGCGGCATTACGCCTATCTCAAAATTTCCGAAGGCTGCAACCACCGCTGCACCTTCTGCATCATCCCCAGCATGCGCGGCGATCTGGTGTCGCGGCCCATTGGCGATGTGCTGAACGAGGCTCGCGCCCTGCTGCAGGCCGGCGTGAAAGAGCTGCTGGTGGTCAGCCAGGACACATCCGCTTACGGCGTGGACGTGAAATACCGCACCGGCTTCTGGGACGGCCGCCCCATCCGCACCCGCTTCACCGAGCTGGCGCAGGAGCTGGCGGCGCTGGCCGAGCAGCACGACGCCTGGGTGCGCCTGCACTATGTCTACCCCTACCCGCATGTGGACGAGGTGCTGCCGCTGATGGCGCAGGGCCGCGTGCTGCCCTATCTCGACGTGCCCTTCCAGCATGTCCACCCGGACGTGCTCAAGCGCATGAAGCGCCCGGCCAGCGGCGAGCGCAATCTGGAGCGCATCGCCCGCTGGCGCGAAGCCTGCCCCGAGGTCGTCATCCGCTCCACCTTCATCGCCGGTTTCCCCGGCGAGACCGAGGCCGAGTTCGACACCCTGCTCGACTTCATCCGCGAGGCCGAACTCGACCGCGTCGGCTGCTTTGCCTACTCGCCGGTGGATGGCGCCTTGGCCAACGAGTTGCCACACGCCGTGCCGCAGGCCGTGCGCGAGGAGCGCCAGGCGCGCTTCATGGCCGTGGCCGAAGAAGTCTCCACGCGCAAGCTCAAGCGCCGCATCGGCCAGGACCTGCGGGTGCTGGTGGATCTGGCCAACCGCAGCGGCGCCGTGGCGCGCTCGTTCGCCGACGCCCCCGAGATCGACGGCAGGGTGCTGATCCGCGAGCCGGCCAAGCCCTCGCACAAGATGCGCCTGGCGCAAAGCGCGGGGCAGTTCGTGCGCGCCCGCGTGGTGGGCACGCAAGGGCACGATCTGGTGGCCGATCTGCTCTGAGCCCCGGCAACGCCGCCGCACCCCGCCGCTGCACGTCGACTGCAGCGGTCAGCCGAACCCTGAATAGCCGTCTTCCCGAACGTCATCCATGACCTACACCGTCAAGGAAATTTTCTACACCCTGCAAGGCGAAGGCGCCAATGCCGGCCGCGCGGCCGTGTTCTGCCGCTTCGCCGGCTGCAATCTATGGACCGGTCGCGAGCAGGACCGCGCCAGCGCCGTCTGTCGCTTCTGCGACACCGACTTCGTCGGCACCGACGGCACCCTGGGCGGCAAGTATGCCGAGGCCGCAGAGCTCGCGGCGTGCATCGCGGCGCAGTGGCCCGGCCCGGTGGTCACGCCGCCTCATTCCGCGTCAACACCGGCGCGGCGGCTGGTCGTGCTGACAGGCGGCGAGCCGCTGCTGCAGGTGGACGCGGCCCTGGTCGCGGCTTTGCATGCGCAGCAATTCGAAATCGCGGTGGAAACCAACGGCACGCAGGATGCGCCCGAAGGGCTCGACTGGATCTGCGTCAGCCCCAAGGCTGGGGCGCCCTTGCGCCTGACACGCGGCCACGAACTCAAGGTGGTCGTGCCGCAGCCGGAGTTGGACCTCGAAGCCCTTGCCGGACTGGCGTTCCAGCACCGCTACCTGCAGCCCATGGACGGCCCGGCGCTTGCGGCCAACACCCAATGGGCCATTGCCCACTGCCTGGCCGACCCGCGCTGGCGCCTGAGTCTGCAAACCCACAAGATCACCGGAATCCGATGAAAGTCGAACTTGCCCAGCGCTTTTACTTCGAAGCTGCGCATACCCTGAACCGCGAGCACGACCGCGACGGCAGCCTGCGGGTGCATGGCCACACCTATTGGGCCGAGGTTGCGGTGAAGGGCGAGCCCGATCCGGTCAGCGGCATGCTGGTGGACCTGGCCATCATTCGCCGCGAAATCGCACGCGTGCGCGAGCAGCTCGATCATCACCTGCTCGACGAGGTGCAGGGCCTGGGGCCGGCGACGCTGGAAAACCTCTGCGCCTATCTCTGGCGCCAGCTCCAGCCCAACTTGCCGCCGCTCGGCCATGTGGACGTCTGGCGCGAGGCCAGCGGCGACCGCTGCCGCCTCACCGCCGATTGACCCCGGCCCGGCTTGCGAACCCGAGGTTGTGCGCAGCCTTGGTCAGCGTCAGAGATGCATGCCGAAGGCCGAGAGGTTTCTGTACAGCATGTACACCGCGACCACCGCCACCAGACCGGCGAAAATCAGATTGAGCGCACCCTTGCTGGTCTTGCCCAGATGCGTGGCCACGCGCGTGCCGATCCAGCCGCCGACGATGCCGCCGCCGATATACAGGCCAGCCACCCCCCAGTCCAGCAGGCCCGAGCTGGCGTAGTTCAGCGCCGTGGTCAGGCCGAAGGTGCCGACCGACACCAGCGACGAGCCGATGGCCGTGATCATCGACATGCCGGTGGACAGCACCAGGCCGGGGACGATCAGAAAGCCGCCGCCGATGCCGAAGAAGCCCGACAACATGCCGACGATGGACGCGGCGATGCCGAGCTTGGCGGTCTTGGCCTTGGACGGGTGCTCGCTGGTCAAGTCTTGCGCGGTGCTGGCCTTGCGTGGCCGCAGCATGAGCGCGGCGATCACCAACATCAGAATGGCGAACAGGAACAGCAGCTTCTTGCCGTCCACCGCCTTGCCCAGGCTGGAGCCGACGAAAGCTGCCAGCGCACCGACGATGGCGAAAACAATCGCGTCTTTCCAGCGCACATTGCCGGCCCGCGCATGCGGAATGAGGTTGATATAGGCATTGGCCGAGACCGCCAGCGCCGTGGTGCCGATGACCACATGCGGGTTGGGATAGCCGACGAAGTACAGCAGCAGCGGCACGGCGAGGATGGAGCCGCCGCCCCCGATCAGTCCCAGGGAGAACCCCACGGCGAAGCCTGAAAGGATGGCGAAGAAGTGTTGCGTTGTGGTCAGCACCACGTCGGCGGATGTTGCGATGTGTTCAATGGGCATAGTCCCCAGAGCATACGAGACAGGAACCTCAAAAGCTGTGAGGACTTGTGCCAACTCAGTGAGCAGTTGTTCGTTCCGTGCGTGGCGTCAAAACACACTCGGGGCGACACACTACTGAACGTAACAAAACTGACCGAACCTTGCTGCGTAGGGCGGCCGTAAGTCGGCGCGGCGAAATTGCAAGTCTGCGCGGACAAGCGTCCGCGGCAGGCGCGCCCTGCGCATACCGAGGCCGTACAGGCTCCGGCCAACACCATTGAGACAGGAGACAAGACATGGACAAGAAAGCAATCAATCCCGCCCCACTCGGGCTATCGGGCTTCGCCCTCACCACATGGCTGCTCAGCATGGTCAACGCCGGCTGGTTCCCCGGCCTGGACGTACCCATGGTGCTGGCGAGCGCGTTCGCCTTTGGCGGCACGGCGCAATTCGTCGCCGGGGTGATGGAGGCCGGCGCCGGCAACGGCTTCGGCTTTGTCGCGTTCTGCGGATACGGCGCGTTCTGGTGGAGCTTCGCCCTGTTCGTCGATTTCTTCGCCAAAGGCGTGCAAGGCCCGTTCGTCGGCTGGTATCTGCTGCTGTGGGGCGTGTTCACCACCTATATGTGGATCGCCACCTGGAAAAAAGGCAAGGTGCTGATGCTGGTGTTCACCGCCTTGGTTCCCACGTTCTTCCTGCTGGCCGCAGGGGCCATGACTGGCAATGGCGGTCTCACCGTGTTCGGCGGCTATCTGGGCCTGGTGACGGCTGCGCTGGCCTTCTATCTGGCGGGCGCCGAAATCATCAATGAATCCTGGGGGAGGGTGGTGTTGCCGGTCTGAGCGTCGCACCCGCCAATAACAAAAAACCGCGGCCGAGGCCGCGGTTTTTTCGTTGGGAAGAAACGGATCAGTACTTGTAGCCGATCGACACGCCCAGGGTGTCCTGGTCCATGCTGAGTTGCTCGGTGCCGCCTGGGCCATACGGGGGTGGAGAGAGTTGTCCCGTGACGGTGTTCTTGAACGCATGCACATAGTCGGCCGAGATTTCCATCTTCTTGCTCAGGGCATAAGTCAAACCGAGCGTGAGGTGGTCCTTGACGACGCCGGGGGCGACCGTGTTGAAGAACACGTTTTGCGAGGTCACGGGGTTGTCGCTGTGGTTCCAGCCCGCGCGCAGGGTGAGCGCTTCGTCGAGTGCGTACGCCACGCCAAGTTTGACCACGGTGACATCAGTCCAGCCAAATCCAGGGCCATTGGCCGCGCCGAGTTGATATTGCCCGAAGGTCGTCGACGTGTTGCCTATTGCGCTCACGCCGCTGTAGAGAATGCGCTCCACATCGCCCGCAACCGTCCATTGCTGGTTCGGCTGCCAGGCGAAGCCGATGCCGTAATTGGCCGGGATGTCGAAACTCCCGCCATCGGCGAACAGGCCTTTGTAGGCGCTGAACTTGCTCATATGGGTTTTCGGCTGGTAGGTCGCGCCGAGGGAGAAGCCGGGGGCCAGTTGTCCGATCCAGCCGATGCGCACGCCCACGCCATCTGAGGAGTCATGGCCAGGAGGGTTGGTCAGGCTTTGCGGGTATTGCGAATAACCGCCAAAGGCTTGTAGGCCGTTGGCGCGGAACGATTGGTGCACGATGTTCACAGCCACCCCTATTGTGTTGCTGGGCGTGACGCGCCATGCGAAGCTCGGCGCAATGAACATCTGTTGCAGGTCGACGCCGGCGCCGTTCATGAGGCCCGTTTGGGAGTTCATGATGGTACTGTAGCCGGAGTTCATGCCGCCATTGCCGTACAGGCTGATGCCTGCGGACATGGTCGGATTGATCATGTAGTTCGCACCGATTTCCGGGATCAGGAAGTTGCTCGTGTCGTTGCCGCTATAGGTCGTGCCGTTGATGTCGGCTTGACGGTTCGGGCGGAACAGGCTGATGCCGCCGTCGACGCGGTTGCCGATGAGCGCCATGCCGGCGGGGTTGGTCGCGGCTGCGAGTGCATCTTGCGGCAGGGCGATGCCCGCGCCGCCCATGCCGACGGATTTGACGCTGTAGCCGGGCTGGAAGTAACCGTCGGTGGCGTTGGCCGCGCCGGGGGTGATGACGCCTGCGAGGAGCAGGGCTGCGGCAAGTTTTTTCAGATGCATGAATTTGTCTCCCTTGGTGGGGCCGGGTTTCGGCTCCAAGATGGCTGTTGAGTAGCACTGCGATGCGAAGCAGGGCCCGGGACGAATACTGAAACTTAGTAGCAGTATTTCGACAACTTCATGCTAGAGGGCAGGGTTATGACATCCCAATCCTGTTTTCCCGATATTGACGTGCGGCGAAATTTATGGCAGGAAAATCAAAACCGACGTTCGACGGAATTGGGTTCGAGCCAGGCTCCGCAGCGGCATGCGGCAAGCAGCAGCGTCAAGCGGTCGAGCTGGACGCGCGTCAACCCGTTGTCGGTGGCACGTAGCCGACGGGCTGATCCGCACCTTCGCCGAAGAAGAAACGCTCCATCTGCCGTGCCAGGTATTTGCGGGCGTTGGCATCGGCCAGGTTCAACCGGTTCTCGTTCACCAGCATGGTCTGGTGCTTGAGCCAGCCCTGCCAGGCTTCTTTCGAGACGTTGTCATAAATGCGCTTGCCGAGTTCGCCGGGGTAGGGGGCGAAGTCCAGACCTTCGGCCTCGTGGCCGAGTTTGACGCAATTCACCATGCGGGTCATGTGGGTTCCTGTGGGGTTGAAGGAGAAGGGCAATACGCAAGGGCAGCGGCGCCGGGCGCAGCTTGTGCGCCGTCAGACCAGACGTTTGACCAGCACGCGCGAGCGGCGTTGGTCGTCGTAGCGCTGGCTGCGTTCGGGGGGAAGCCAGTCGCGCTCCACCGGCACGAAACCGCGCTTGATGAACCAGTGCATGGTGCGGGTGGTGAGCACGAAAATGCTCTGCAGTCCGGCAGCGCGGGCCTGCAACTCGATGCGCTTGAGAATGCGCTCGCCGTCGCCCTGGCCCTGCGCGGAGGGATCGACCGTGAGCGCGGCCATCTCGCCGGTCTTGTGTTCGGGGTAGGGATACAGCGCGGCGCAGCCGAAGATGACGCCGTCGTGCTCCAGCACGGTGTAGTTGGCGATGTCGCGCTCGATCTCGGTGCGGCTGCGCTTGACCAGCACGCCCTGCGCTTCCAGCGGCTCGATGAGTTGCAGGATGCCGCCGACGTCGTCGGCCGTGGCTTCGCGCAGATGCTCCAGATGCTCGTCGGCAATCATCGTGCCCACGCCGTCGTGGGTGAACAGCTCCAGCAGCAGGGCGCCGTCGAGCGCGTAGGGAATGATGTGCGCGCGGTCCACGCCGCCGCGCACCGCGCGCAACGCATGGCGCAGGTAGAAGGCGGTGTCGGTGGGCTGCTGCGGGTCGGGCAGGCGGGCGAGCAGGGCTTCGGCCTGGGCCACGGTGAGTTCGGGCAGCAAGTGGTGGTCTTCGCCAATCACGCCGTCCACCTCCGTGACGAGCACCAGTTTTTGCGCCTTGACGGCTACCGCCACGCTGCTGGCCACGTCTTCCATGCTGAGGTTGAAGGCCTCGCCGGTGGGCGAGAAGCCGAAGGGCGACATCAGCACCACGGCGCCGTATTCCAGCGCCCGCTGGATGGTGGGGGCGTCCACCTTGCGCACCAGGCCGGTGTGCTGGAAGTCCAGGCCGTCGATCACCCCCACCGGGCGGGCGGTGATGAAATTGCCCGACACCACGCGCAGCGACGCGCCGGCCATGGGCGTGTTGGGCAGGCCTTGCGAGAAGGTGGCCTCGATCTCGAAACGCAGTTGACCGGCCGCCTCCTGCGCCGCGTCCAGCGCCACCTCGTCGGTCACGCGCATGCCGTGGGCATAGCGCGAGCCCACGCCTTTCTCTTTGAGTTGCGCCTCCACCTGCGGCCGAAAACCGTGGATGAGCACGATGCGCACGCCCATCGCCGCCAGCAGCGCCACGTCCTGCACCAGGGCGTTGAGCTTGCCCGCGGCAATCAGCTCACCGGCGATGGCGACGACGAAGGTCTTGCCGCGGTGGGCGTGGATGTAGGGCGCAACGGAACGCAGCCATTGCACGAACTGGGACTGTTCTTCGATCATCCTGGAATTATCCGGGATGATGGGCGCATGGCTGAAAATGGACGCTTTGCCAAGCACCCATGCTCCCCAAGCCTCGCCTCGTCAACCCGATTCCGCCCGTGCAGTTTCCTGCCGAGCTGCCCGTCAGCGGCCGGCGCGACGACATCGCCGCCGCCATCGCCGCGCATCAGGTGGTCATCGTCTGCGGCGAGACCGGCTCGGGCAAGACCACGCAACTGCCGAAGATCGCGCTGGCGCTGGGCCGCGGGCTGGGTGCGGGTGGCAGCGGGCTGATCGGCCATACCCAGCCGCGCCGCCTGGCGGCGGTGACGGTGGCGCGGCGCATCGCCCAGGAAATCGGCACGCCGCTGGGCGAGCATGTCGGCTACAAGGTGCGCTTCGCCGACCGCTTCCAGCCTGGCGCCTCGGTGAAGCTGATGACCGACGGCATCCTGCTGGCCGAAACCCAGGGCGATCCGCTGCTGCGCGCCTACGACACGCTCATCATCGACGAGGCGCATGAGCGCAGCCTCAACATCGACTTCCTGCTCGGCTACATCCGCAACATCCTGCCGCGCCGGCCGGACCTGAAAGTCGTCATCACTTCGGCCACCATCGATGCCGAGCGGTTTGCGCGGCATTTCGAAACCGCGCGCGGGCTGGCACCGGTCATTGAAGTATCGGGCCGGCTGTATCCGGTCGAAATGCGCTGGCGCCCCTATGGTGTGGATGCCCAGCCCCGTGCTGGCGCACCCGCTGCCGCAGAACTGGCACCCCGTGCTCAGGCGCAGCGCGAGGAGCGCGACTTGCACGCCGCCATCTGCGACGCGGTGGACGAACTCTGGCGCGAAGGCAGCGGCGACATCCTCGTGTTCCTGCCCGGCGAGCGCGAAATCCGCGAAGCCACCGAGGCGCTGCGCAAGCACCATCTCGACACCTCGCGGCGCGGCGTCGACATCCTGCCGCTGTACGCGCGGCTGTCGCAGGCCGAGCAGGACCACGTGTTCCAGAGTGGCGGCGGGCGGCGCGTGGTGCTGGCGACGAACGTGGCGGAAACCTCGCTCACGGTGCCGGGCATCCGCTACGTGATCGATGCCGGCAGCGCGCGGGTGAAGCGCTACAGCTACCGGCAGAAGGTCGAGCAGTTGCAGGTCGAGCCGGTCAGCCAGGCGGCGGCCAACCAGCGCGCGGGGCGCTGCGGCCGCGTGGCCAACGGCATTTGCATCCGGCTGTATGACGAGGCTGATTTCAACGCCCGCCCGCGCTTCACCGACCCCGAAATCCTGCGCTCCTCGCTCGCCGCGGTGATTCTGCGCATGCAGGCGCTGGGGCTGGAGGGCATCGAGCAGTTTCCCTTCATCGACCCGCCGCCGCGCAAAGCCATTGCCGACGGCTACCAGTTGCTCAGCGAACTGGGCGCGGTGGATGCGCAAAACCAGCTCACCGAGGTGGGCCGCGAACTCGCCCGCCTGCCGCTGGATCCGCGCCTGGGCCGCATGATTCTGGAAGCGCGCAAGCTTGGCGCCTTGCATGAAGTCCTGATCATCGCCGCCGCACTCGCCGTGCAAGATCCGCGCGAACGCCCGGCCGACAGGCAGGAAGCCGCCGACACCGCGCACCGCCGCTTCGTCGAGGGCACGTCCGAACTGGCGGGCTGGCTGAAACTCTGGGCGCATTACCACGCGCTGGTGGCGCATAAAAAATCCAACCGCAAGCTGCACGATCAGTTGCGCGCCGAATTCCTCTCACCCATGCGCATGCGCGAGTGGCACGACATCCACAGCCAGTTGCTCACTGTGGCGGCGGAGCAGGGGTGGCGGGTCGATCCAAGTCAAGCGCCGGGCCGCCAGTCGCCAGAGTCGACTGGCCTTCGTGCCGTCCAAGCCCGCGCAGGCGGCCTTGGAGCCGCGGCGCTCAGCCCCAAGTCTGACTTGCCCCCTCGGGGGGCGGGCGCCGCGAGCGGCGACCTGGGGGCTGTTCCATCCATTGCGGCCAGTGATGAAAACGTCCACCTGAGCTTGCTGGCGGGGCTGCTCGGCAATGTCGGCTGCAAGGCGGATGACGGGCCGCATTATTTGGGCGCGCGCGGCATCAAATTCCTCATCCATCCGTCGTCGCCCATCGGCCGCAAGGCCGGGCGCTGGGTGATGGCGGCGGAGCTGGTGGAAACCACGCGGTTGTACGCGCGCGGCGTGGCGCGCATCGAGCCGCCGTGGATCGAGCGTGTCGGCGCGCATCTGCTGCAAAAAACCCTGCTGGAGCCGCATTGGGAAAAGACGCCGGCGCAGGTGGTGGCGTTCGAGCGCGCCACGCTGTATGGCCTGGTGGTCTACAACCAGCGCCGCATCGACTTCGGCCGTGTGAATCCGGCGCAGGCCCGCGAGCTGTTCATCCGCCACGCCCTGGTGGAAGGCGAGTGGGATTGCCGCTGGCCGTTTTTCGCCCACAACCGCAAGCTCATTGCCCAGGTCGAGGCGCTGGAAGACAAGGCGCGGCGGCGCGACGTGCTGGTGGACGAAGCCTTGATCGAAGCCTTTTACGAGCGCTTCATTCCGCCCGACGTGTTTGGCGGCACCAGCTTCGACACCTGGTATCGCCAGGCCAGCAAGGCCCAGCCGCGCCTGCTGTTCCTGGAGCGCGAAGCCCTGATGCGCCACGAGGCTGCCGGCATCACCACCGAGGCCTTCCCCACGCGCCTGCGCATCGGCGCGCTGGAGATGCAACTGGCGTACAGCTTCGACCCCGGCGGCGCGCGCGACGGCGTGACGGCCACCGTGCCGCTGGCCGCGCTTAACCAGATTCCCGAGCAGCGCTTGGCCTGGCTGGTGCCCGGCATGCTGGCCGACAAGCTCACCGCCTTGCTCAAGAGCCTGCCGCAAAAACTGCGCTCGCGCCTGGTGCCGCTGCCCGACACCGTGCGCCGGTTCGCCGCAGTCTTGAGTGCGCCCGAGCGCTACGCCCAGGGCGAACTGCTCGATGCCGTACGCGCCCTGGTGCGTGAGCACACCGGGCTGATTCCGCGCCCGGAAGACTTCAAGCTCGACACCCTGGGCCCGCATGTGCTGTTCAACCTGCGGGTGGTCGACGAGCAAGGGCGCCAACTGGGCATGAGCCGCAACCTCAGCCGTTTGCGCGCCGATCTCGCCGATGCCGCCCGCACCGCATTCCAGAACGCCGTGCGGGCACAAAGTGCGCAGGGCGCGGAACTGGAAACTGAGAACGGCCTTGCTGAACTGCCGGCGGCGCTGGCCGAGAGCAGCGCGCATCCCACCGAAACTCCGGGGGCGGAGGCGCGCGTGGCAGCCTCGGCGCAGGCCGAACCACGCTACATCGACTGGACTTTTGGCGAACTTCCCGAACTGCTCGAAATGCGCCGTGGGCAGCAGGCCCTGGTGGGTTTCCCGGCGCTCATCGACCGTGGCGACCATGTGCAGCTCGACGTGTTCGATACCCCGGAGGCGGCAAGCCGGGCGCACCGCGAAGGCCTGCGACGCCTGTTCGCGCTGCAGTTGCGCGAGCCGCTGAAAGCGGCCGAGAAAAACCTGCCGGATTTTCGGCAGGCCGCCATGCATTACATGCCGCTGGGCGCGGCCGATGATTTGCGCCGGCAAATTCTGGACGCCGCGCTCGACCTGGCCTTTCTCGCCGACCCGCTGCCGGCGAATGCGGCCAGCTTTGCCGCGCGCCTCGCCGCCGGCCGTCCGCGGCTGCAGCTGCTGGCGCAGGAAATGGGCCGTCTGGCGGCAACCATCCTCGCCGAATGGCATGCCGCCAGCAAGAAGCTCGTTGCGTTCAAACCGCAGGCGGCGCTGCATGCCGACATCACCGCGCAGCTGCGGGCGCTGCTGCCCAGGCGCTTCATGCTCGAACTGCCCGCAACCCAACGCGCGCACCTGCCGCGCTACCTCAAAGCGGTGCAACTGCGCCTCGACAAGTTCCGCGCCGACCCTGCGCGCGACGCTCAGCGCCAGGCCGAGATGACTCCCTTGCTGGCGCGGCTCAGGCGCGAACTGCAGCAAGCGCAGCAGGGCGGTGCCAGCCCCGACCCGCAACTCGTGGAGCTGCGCTGGATGCTGGAGGAATTGCGCGTCGCCCTGTTCGCGCAGGAATTGCGTACGCCCACGCCGGTGTCGGTCAAGCGCGTGGAAAAAGCCTGGGGCCAGTGGCGGGCGTGAGTCTTTTGGGCGTGCCATCCGCGATCTTCAAATTTGAAGTGTGGCGCCGCTGCATCCCGATTACCCGTGATTACCCTTAAAACATGACATTCCGTTACATGGATCACACCCGGTCACCGCGATTCTGTCGCGTTTGAATCTAACCTTTGACGAACAAGCGCGAACGGCATCACCCGCCCGAAGCGCCAACCACCTGCGGAGATCCCGCAGCATTCAACTTTGGAGGCGACATTCATGTCCAAGCCCAACTCGGTGCGCAAGCTCGGGCCGCTGCAGGTCATCCTGCTGGCGATTCCCTGCATTGCCGTGCTCATCGTTCCCTATTTCAACGTGCTCGAACCGAGCCTCTTCGGCATTCCCTTCTTCTACTGGTGGCAACTGATGTGGGTGCCGCTGTCCGGTGTGTTCATCGCCATCGTCTACAAGATGGTCGTGCCTGCTGGTAGCGGAGACTGAACGCCATGAACATCGTCGCAACCGTCGTTTTCATCGGCCTGTTCCTGTTCATCACCGTGCTGGGCTTCGTCTCGGCGCACTGGCGCAAGGGTGATATGTCGCACCTGCACGAGTGGGGCCTGGGTGGGCGCCGCTTTGGCTCCTGGATCACCTGGTTCCTCATTGGCGGTGACTTGTACACCGCCTACACCTTCATCGCGGTGCCGGCCCTGGTGTTCGGCGCCGGCGCCCTGGGCTTCTTTGCGCTGCCCTACACCGTGCTGGTGTATCCGCTGGTGTTCGCCATCCTGCCCCGACTGTGGATGGTGGCGCGCAAGCACAACTACATCACCGCGTCGGACTTCATCGCCGGGCGTTACAACAGCCCGGGGCTGGCGCTGGCGATCGCCGTCACCGGCATCGTCGCCACCATGCCCTACATCGCGTTGCAACTGGTGGGTATCCAGGTGGTCATCGGCGGCCTGGGCTTCCCCGCCGGGCATGGATTGGTGAGCGAGCTGCCGCTGATCATCGCCTTCGTCATTCTGGCGGCGTTCACCTACACCAGCGGCCTGCGGGCGCCAGCGTCCATCGCCGTGGTGAAAGACCTGCTGGTCTATATCACGGTGATCGCGCTCATCGTCGTCGTGCCCATCAAGATGGGCGGCTTCGGCAACATCTTCGCCGCCATTCCGGCGAAAAAATTGCTGCTGCCCCCGATCAAGGACGGCAACACCGGGCTGATGTCGTTCTACGGCACCCTGGCTTTCGGCTCGGCGCTGGCGCTCATGCTCTACCCGCATGCCACCACCGCGGTGCTCGCCGCCAAGGGCCCCAACACCCTGCGGCGCAACTGGGTGTTCCTGCCCGCGTACTCCTTCGTGCTGGGGTTGATCGCCATGCTCGGTTATGTGGCCTATGCCTCCGGCATTGCCACGCTGCCTGACCTGGCACCGTACTTCAAACAGTACGGCCCGCAGTTCGCCATGCCCGGCCTGCTGCTGCATTACTTCCCGAGCTGGTTCGTCGGGGTGGGCTTCGCGGCTGTGGCCATTGGCGCGCTGGTGCCGGCGGCCATCATGTCCATCGCCGCGGCCAATCTGTTCACCCGCAACATCTACAAGCCTTTCATCAACCCGCAATGCTCGGCGCAGAAAGAAACCGACATGGCCAAGCTGGTGTCCCTGGTGGTCAAGTTCGGCGCCCTGCTGTTCATCATCTTCCTGCCCTTGACCTATGCCATTCAGCTGCAACTGCTGGGCGGCATCCTCATCCTGCAGACCTTCCCCGCCATCGTCTCCGGCATCTACACCCGCTGGTTCGATGCCAAGGCGCTGCTGCTGGGCTGGGCCGCTGGCCTGGCGTGGGGCATCTGGGCGGCCTCGCTCAACGGCTTCAAGACCTCGGGCTATGCGCTGCACATCGCCGGCATGGTGATTCCGGCCTACATCGGCCTGTATGCGCTGGTCGTGAATTTCGTCGTGGCCGTCGTCGCCACCATCGTCGTTCGGTTCTTGGGCATGGCCAACGACAAGGACGCGACGGTCGCGGCCGATTATGCGGGTTGACGGGACGCACAACCGCGCGTTCAACGACGTCGCCTGACGTCGCCGCAGCAGCACCAAGGGCCGGCCATGTCGGCCCTTGTTTTTTGCGCGCCATGCTCACGCATAATCAGTCTTCCCCGACGCCGCCCGACCCCATCCCATGCTGCTCACCGCCGCGCTTGTGCTCATCGCCGCGCAACTGCCCATCGTCGCTGCCGGCATTGCCAAATCCGGGACCTTCCGCGCCGGGACCAACCGCTACGACAACAACGAGCCGCGCGCCTGGCTCGAGAACCATCCGGACCCGCGCCGCAGGCGGGCCAACGCGGCGCAGGCCAACACCTTCGAAGCCTTGCCCTTCCTGTTTGCCGCCGCCTTGTTCGCGCTCTATGGCCATGCCGATCTGGCCGTGGTCAACGGCCTGCTCATGGCCTGGGTGGCGTTGCGCGCCGTCTACCTCTGGCTGTATGTGAACGATCGCGCCAGCCTGCGCTCCACGGTCTGGTTCCTCGCCGTACTGGTCAACGTCGCCCTCTTGTTCGCACCGTTCTATGGCTGATGCCGCAGCTTCCGCGCAGCCTGCTGCAGGGACCAGCCCGGGCCCGCTGGCCGGGCTGCGCGTCGTGGAACTCGGCAGCCTCATCGCCGGGCCTTTCGCCACCCGGCTGATGGCCGAGTTCGGCGCGGACGTGGTCAAGATCGAATCTCCCGCGCAAGGCGACGACCTCGGCGGCGACCAGCTGCGCACCTGGCGCAAGCTGCATGCTGGCACCTCGCTGTGGTGGGCGGCGCAGGCGCGCAACAAGCGCTGCATCACCGCCAACCTCAAGCACCCGCAGGGCCGCGACATCGTGCTGCGCTTGGCGGCGCAGGCCGATGTGCTGGTGGAGAACTTGCGCCCCGGCGCGCTGGAAAGACTCGGCCTCGGGTGGGACGAACTCAGTGCCGTCAACCCCAGCCTGGTGATGGTGCGCATCTCCGGCTTCGGCCAGACCGGGCCGATGCGCCAGCAGCCCGGTTTCGGCGCCATTGCCGAAGCCATGGGCGGCATGCGCTACCTCATCGGCGACCCCGACCGGCCGCCCATGCGCGCCAATTTGTCGCTGGGCGATTCCATCGCCGCTCTGCACGCCACCATGGGCGCGCTCATGGCCCTGCGCCACCGCGACGCCACCGGCGGGCGCTGGAACGGCAGCACCGGCGGCGCAGGCCAGGTGGTGGACGTGGCACTGACCGAGAGCGTGTTCAACCTGCTGGAAAGCACGCTGATGGAGTACAGCGCCGACGGCACCGTGCGCGAGCGCACGGGAACGAGCATTCCTGGCATCACGCCGTCCAACGTGTACCGCAGCCAGGGCGGCGAGTGGGTGCAGATATCAGGCAATGGCGACGCCATTTTCAAGCGCCTGATGCGCGCCATCGGCCGGGTCGACATGGCCGAAGATGCGGGCCTGGCCAGCAATCAGGGCCGCATGCAGCGCGTCGGCGAGATCGACGCCGCCATCCAGACCTGGGCCGGGCAGCACGCCGCCGAGGCCATCGTGCAGACCATGCGCGCCGCCGAGGTGCCCGCAAGCCGCATCTACAGCATCAAGGATATCGTTCAAGACCCGCAGTTCCAGGCGCGCGGCATGATCGAACACCACCACCTGGCCGACGGCACCCCCATCGACCTGCCTGCTCCGGCTCCGCGCTTCTCTCTCACACCGGGCGCGACACGCTGGCTGGGTCCGGCGCTGGGTGCGCACAACGATGGGGTCTTGCACGAGTTGGGTCTCACTGCAGCGGAAATCGCCGCTTTGCGAGATCAGGGCGTCATCTGAACCCGGCTTGGGGCGCGCTCAACGCTTGATCGCCCGCCAGCCGATGTCTTGCCGGAACTGCATGCCCTCGAAGGCGATCTGCCGCACGCCGACATAGGCGCGGGTTTGCGCCATGCGCACCGAGTCGCCCAGCGCGGTGACGGCCAGCACGCGGCCGCCGCTGGTGTGCAGTTTGCCCTCCTCCAGCCGGGTGCCGGCGTGGAAGACATGCAGATCGTCCGCGTGCTTGGGGATGCCGCTGATGGCGCCGCCCAGGCGCGGGGCTTCGGGGTAGCCGGGCGCGGCCATGACCACGGCCAGCGCGGTGCGCCGGTCCCACTGCAGTTCCATCTTGTCGAGCTTGCCGTCGATGGCGGCGTCGAACACGGTCACCAGATCGCTTTTCAGGCGCATCAGAATGGGCTGGGTTTCGGGGTCGCCCAGACGGCAGTTGAACTCCAGGGTCTTGGCGTGGCCTTGCGGGTCGATCATCAGCCCGGCGTAAAGAAAGCCGGTGTAGTCGTGCCCCTCGGCGGCCATGCCCTGCACCGTGGGCAGGATGATTTCGCGCATCACCCGCGCATGCACTTCGGGCGTCACCACCGGAGCCGGAGAGTACGCGCCCATGCCGCCGGTGTTGGGGCCGCGGTCCTCGTCCTGCAGGCGTTTGTGGTCCTGGCTGGAAGCCAGGGGAACGACGTTGCGTCCGTCCACCAGCACGATGAAGCTGGCTTCTTCGCCGTCGAGAAAATCCTCGATCACCACCCGCGCGCCGTCTTCGCCATGCTGCACGCCGTAGGTGTTGTGCTCCAGCATGTCGGCCACGGCGGCGTGCGCGTCGGCCAGGGTGAGGGCCACGACCACGCCCTTGCCGGCGGCCAGGCCGTCGGCTTTCACCACCAGCGGTGCGCCGTGGGTGTCGATGTAGGCATGCGCCTCGGCTGCGTCGCTGAAGGTACGGTGGGCCGCGGTGGGAATGCCGTGGCGCGCCATGAAGGCCTTGGCGAAAGCCTTGGAGCTCTCAAGCTGGGCCGCGCCCTGCGTCGGGCCGAAGATGCGCAGGCGGCGCATGCGGAAGTAGTCGACGATGCCAGCGGCCAGCGGCGCCTCGGGGCCCACCACGGTGAGGTGGATGTCTTCGGCGATGCAGAAATCGGCCAGTTGCTGCGGGTCGGTGATGGGCAGGTTTTCCACCCGCGTTTCCGTGGCCGTGCCGCCGTTGCCAGGCGCGACATACACCTTCTTGACGCGCGGCGATTGCGCCAGTTTCCAGGCCAGGGCATGTTCGCGCCCGCCCGAGCCGATGACCAGGATTTTCATGTGCGTGTTGGATGCAGGAGGCGTTGCCGGGCAGAAGGGCGTTCAGGGCAGCACGGCATTGTGGTCCACGCGCTGCACGTCGTCGAGGTCTTCGAGCGCGTCCACCAGCTTGTGCATGCGCTCGGCGTCGTCGCCGGCCAGTTCCACTTCCACGCTGGGCTTCATGCCGAGTTCGGCCAGTTCGGGCTTGAGCGCGGCGGCCTCGAAGGCCTTGCGCACCGCCTCGAAGTCGTGTGGATCGCAAATGACTTCGACGGAGCCGTCGTCCAGCGTGTTCACGTCCTCCGCACCGGCGTCGAGCGCGGCTTCCATCACCTTGTCCTCGCTCGTTCCCGGGGCGAACAGGAACTGGCCGCAATGCTTGAACTGGAACGCCACCGAGCCTTCGGTGCCCAGGTTGCCGCCAAGCTTGGACAGCGCATGCCGCACTTCGGCCACGGTGCGCACGCGATTGTCGGTCATGCAGTCGATGATCAGCGCCGCGCCACCGGGGCCGTAGCCCTCGTAGCGAATCTCCTCGTAATGCGCGCCATCCAGGTTGCCGGTGCCGCGGTCGACTGCGCGCCTGAGGTTGTCGGCCGGCATATTGGCTTCGCGCGCCTTGTCCATGGCCATGCGCAGGCGCGGGTTGGTGCCCACGTCGCCGCCGCCGAGCCTGGCGGCAACCGTCACTTCACGAATGATCTTGGTCCAGACCTTGCCGCGTTTTTCGTCCTGGCGGCCTTTGCGGTGCTGGATGTTGGCCCATTTGGAATGGCCGGCCATAGTGTTCGCTCCCGGCGCACGGCGCCTTTGGTTTTGTCATTGCCTTGGACTGAATCGTCCAACGTCGCCGGGCATTTTACGGCCCCTCATTGGCGAGATTCCCGATGTCCGATCCCATCCTCATCGCCCAGCACGGCAGCGTGCAATGCCAGCGGCTGCCACGCCTGGCCAATCGCCACGGCCTCATCACCGGCGCCACCGGCACCGGCAAGACCGTCAGCCTGCAGGTACTGGCCGAAGCGTTCTGGCGCATCGGCGCGCCCGTGTTCATGGTCGATGTGAAGGGCGACCTCACCGGCATTTCGCAGGCCGGAAGCTTGAGCCCAAAACTGGCCGAGCACCTGAAAAACTTGGGCTTGCCCGGGCCGGTTTCTGGTGCCAGTCCCGTGACCCTGTGGGACGTGTTCGGCGAGCAGGGCCACCCATTCGCGCCGCCAGAAGGCGGTGAAAACCGCGGCGGACACCATGCGCCCCAACCCCGGGCTGGACGTGGCGCAGGCGATGACCGAACTTGCGGTGGGCGGTGTGCTGGGCAGCCTGCTGCGCTCGGCGCCAGCCATCGGTGCGAGGGACTCGTGCAGCGTCGCCCCGAGGGCGAAAGCAGCTCGTGCCTGACTGGATTCTCTAAAATATTCGCTTTCGAAGTGGCCGCAGACTGCGAGCGGCAAATTCGGCGGGGTTTCTCTCCTGCCCACCTCCACGCGCAACTACCGACTGGTTTGATCCGTTCCTCAGAGGTTTCCATGGCGGCAGATACGCACGGCGCAGGCGCGGCACTGGCCACACAGGCCACGCTTGCCGCAAAGTCCACGCAGCAACGGGTTGACGTCCTCATCATCGGCGCGGGTCCGGGTGGGTCGACGGCGGCTGCGCTGCTGGCCGAGCGCGGGCTGCATGTGGCGCTGCTGGAGAAAGACCATCACCCGCGCTTTCACATCGGCGAGTCGCTGCTGCCGGCCAACCTGCCGCTGCTGGACAAGCTCGGCGTTGCGGCGCAAGTCAAAGCGATCGGCATGGAAAAATGGGGTGCCGAGTTCGTCTCGCCCTGGCACGCGCAACACACCCAGACCTACGAGTTCGCCGATGCCTGGGACAAGACCATGCCCATGGCCTATCAGGTGCGGCGCTCGGAGTTCGACCACATCCTGATCCGCAACGCTGCGCGCAAAGGCGCCGCCGTGATGGAAGGCTGCGCGGTGCGCGAGGTGCGGTTCCTGCCCGAAGCCGGGGGCGCCGTGGTCAGCGCCACGCACGATGACGGCACGCAGTCCAGCTGGGCCGCGCGCATGGTGATCGATGCGTCGGGCCGCGACACCTTTCTCGCCAGCCGTTTCAAGGCCAAGCACCGCGACCCCAAGCACAACAGCGCCGCCATGTTCGCCCATTTCACCGGCGTGCAGCGGCTGGGCGGCAAGGCGCAGGGCAACATCACCATCGTCTGGTTCGAGCATGGCTGGTTCTGGCTGATTCCGCTGGCCGATGGCGCCACCAGCATCGGCGCGGTGGTCTGGCCGTATTACCTCAAGACCCGCGACAAACCGCTCGACCAGTTCTTCGCCGACACCATCGCCATGTCGCCCGACCTGTCGGCGCGACTCAACGCCGCAACCCGCGTGACCGAGGTCGAAGCCACCGGCAATTTCTCCTACAGCAGCGACCGCACCCACGGCCCCAATTACCTGCTGATTGGCGATGCCTACGCTTTCATCGACCCGGTGTTTTCCTCCGGGGTGATGCTGGCCATGCAGGGCGGCTTCATGGCCGCCGACGCCGTGGAAACCTGCTTGCGCGAGCCGGCCATGGCGGCGCAGGCGCTGGCCCGCTTCGACCGTGGCATGCGCCATGGCCCGCGCCAGTTCTCCTGGTTCATCTACCGCGTCAACCACCCCACCATGCGCGACATGTTCATGGGCCCGAGCAATATCTGGCGCGTGAAGGAGGCGTTGCTGTCGGTGCTGGCTGGCGACATTTTCGGCACCACCCCCATCTGGGGTTCGGTGCGCCTGCTCAAGGGCATTTTCTACCTGGCTTCCTTGCGGCATCTGGCCCGGTCGTGGCGCGCCCGCGGGCTGCGCAAGCGGCAAATTCGGGTGGAATCCCTGCCCGGCGTCACGGGCGGGTGATGGTCGCCACATCTCCCTTGCAACTGCTGGTGTTGCCCGCCTCGCAACTCGCGGCGCAGCCCGCCGCCTGGCTGCGCAACGTGCTTGGCGTCGCCTGTTTCGGCAGCGCGTTGCCGCAGGCGCTGGCCGGACTCGATTTGCCGCTGGCGCAGGTGCAGGTGCAAGCGCTGCGGCAAGGCACAGCCTTGAGTGAAGTCTGGAGCGAAGTCTGGATCGCCGATGCGCCGTTGCGCGCCGGCGTGCATGGCCGGCTGCACTGGCGCTGCAACGAAGCGGTGCTGTTCGGCGTGCTGACGCTGGCGGTTGACGAGCCTGAAACGCAATATGCGCCGGAGGTTGACGCCAGCCTCCTGTGCGAGAGCGCCGCCAAGGCACTGCCCCCTCACACAAGCCGCCCGTCCTCCCCCTTGCGACGCACCACCGAGCTGGCCTACGACGAGCTGTTCGCCGCCATCGAGACGCTCGGTTTCCCCCACCTGCTGCGGGTGTGGAACCATATCCCCGACATCAACCGCGAAAGCGCCGGGCTGGAGCATTACCGCCAGTTCAACATCGGCCGGCAGGACGCCTTTCTCGCCCATGGTCGCCATGTCAGCGGCGCCAGCGTGCCCTCGGCCAGTGCGCTGGGGGCGGCGGGCGGCGCGCCGCTGGTGGTGTATTTCATCGCTGGCCGTCGGCCACCCGTCGCCATCGAAAACCCGCGCCAGCTCAGTGCCTATCACTACCCGGCCGATTACGGCCCGCGCGCGCCCACGTTTTCGCGCGCCAACCTGGCCTGCATCGCCGGCCAGTCGGCGCTGTTCATTTCCGGCACCGCCAGCATCGTCGGCCACCAGACGCTCCACCATGGCGACGTGGCGGAGCAGACGCGCGAAATTCTGCGCAACATCGAGGCCGTGCTGCGGCAAGCCGGCACCCAGGGTGGCAAAGGCTTGACGCTGCAAGACCTGCACTACAAAGTGTATGTGCGCCACGCCGCCGATCAACCCGCGATTCAAGCCGAGCTGCAACAGGTGGTGGACGACGAGGTGCGGGCGCTGTACCTGCAGGCGGACGTATGCCGTGTCGATCTACTGGTTGAAATCGAAGCCGTGGCGTTGCCCACGGCGCAGGAGTTTGCATGCTGAAGCGCCGCACCCTGGTTGCCCTTGCCTTGTCCGCTGCGGCGCTGCTGGCTGGCCTCGGGCCAGCCGCCGCCCAAGCGGTGCAAAAGCCGTTGTGGGAGGTCGGCCTTGGCTTTGGCGTCCTCAGCTTTCCCGACTATCCCGGCTCCGACCAGCAGCGCAGCTACATCTTGCCAACCCCGTACTTCGTCTATCGCGGCGAGATCTTCAAGGCCGGACGCAACGGTTTTCAGGCACGCTTGTTCGACACCGAGCGCGTCGATTCCTACCTCAGCCTGAGCGCATCGCCGCCGGTCAACAGCACCGACGACTACGCCCGCAGCGGCATGCCTGACCTCAAGCCCACGATCCAGTTCGGCCCCGCGCTCGATGTGCATCTCTGGCAGTCGGCGGCGCAGCGCATGCGCCTGGACTTTCGTGTGCCGCTGCGCACCGTCATCAGCGTGGCGTGGCATCCGCGCCAGGTGGGCTGGCTGTTCGCACCGGTGCTCAATCTCGACATGGCCGACGTTGCCGGGCTGAACGGCTGGAACCTCGGCGCACAGACCGGCCCGCTGTTCGCCGACCGCAGCTACAACCAGACGTATTACGGCGTGGCCCCGGCCTGCGCCACGGCCACACGCCCGGCCTATGCGGCATCGGGCGGCTACGCCGGCAGCCAGTTCACCCTGGCCTTGAGCAAGCGCTTCCCTGGATTCTGGGTGGGCGGGTTCGCCCGTTACGACAACCTGAGCGGCGCCGTTTTTGCCGACAGCCCGTTGTTGCGCCGCAGCCAGAATCTCTCGGCGGGCATTGGAATCGCGTGGATCCTGGGACAATCATCCCAAATGGTCGACAGCCATGAATGACGATGTGATCTCCCATGCTCCCGACGCTCCCGGCCGCCCACGCCAGGTGTGGGATGCGCTGCGGGTGTATTTCGGTCTGGGCCTGCTCGGCGTGGTGGGTCTGCTGTGGTCGCTGCTGGCCGTGCCGCTGTACTACCTGCTGCCGCGCCGGACCGGGCTGACGTTCGGCCGCTGGTTGATTCACACGGCGTTTCGCTGGTACTTGCGCACGCTCTCGGTCATCGGCGCCTGCCGCTTCGACTTGTCCGCGCTGGACGCCCTGCACGGCCAGCCGCCGATGATCGTCGCGCCCAACCATCCCTCGCTGATCGACGCCGTGCTGGTCATCTCCCGCCTGCCTGGCGTGGCCTGCATCATGAAAGCCGACATCCTCGACAACCCCTCGCTCGGCGCCGGCGCGCGCCTGGCGCGCTACATCCGCAACGACGCGCTGCGCAACATGATCCACCTCGCCGTGGCCGATCTGCACGCCGGCCATCACCTGCTGCTCTTCCCCGAAGGCACGCGCAGCACGGCGCGGCCCATCGGCCCGGTGCGCGGCAGCGTCGGGCTCATCGCCAAGCAGGCGCAAGTGCCGGTGCAAACCGTGTTCATCGAGACCGATTCGCCTTTCCTCACCAAGGGCTGGCCCCTGTTGCAGCGCCCGCTGCTGCCCATCACCTACCGCGTGCGGCTGGGCAAGCGTTTCGATCCGCCGCAGGACGTGCAGGCGTTCGCCGTCGCGATCGCGGCCTATTTTCAGGACGCACTGGCCGATGCCATGCTGCCGCGCCTCCTGCCGCAAGGCGGCGCCACCGCCACCGCCCCCCATTGCGCCGCCCCGACCGATGACCACGACTGCACCGACGTCTGATGCCCTTGTGGCACCGGGCGTTACGCAGCCGAGCGCCACCCACCTCGTCCTCATCCCCAGCTACAACCCCGGCCCCGCGGTCTATGCCACAGTCCAAGCCGCGCGCGCGCAGTGGGCGCCGGTGTGGGTGGTGGTGGACGGCAGCAGCGACGGCACCGCCGCAGGCCTGCAGGCCCTGGGCGCCGCCGACCCGCAATTGCGCGTGCTGCTGCTGCCGGAGAACCGCGGCAAAGGTGCCGCCGTGCTGTACGGCCTCGACGCCGCCGCCGCTGCCGGCTACACCCACGCCCTCACCATGGACTCCGACGGCCAGCATCCCGCCGAGCGCATTCCTGCCTTCATGTCGACCTCGCTGCAGCAGCCGCTGGCGATGGTGCTCGGCGTGCCCGTGTTCGACGCCAGCGCGCCCAAGCTGCGCGTGCAGGGGCGCAAGGTGTCCAACGCCTGGGCGAATCTCGAAACCCTGTGGGCCGGCATCGGCGACTCGCTCTATGGCTTTCGCGTCTATCCGATCGCGCCGCTGCGCGCGGTGATGCGCCGACAGCCTTGGATGCGCCGTTTCGACTTCGACCCCGAAGCCGTGGTGCGCCTGAGCTGGCGCGGCGTGCCGGCCGTCAATCTGCCCGCACCGGTGCGTTATCCGAGCGCCGCGGAGGGCGGCGTCTCGCACTTCAATTACCTGCGCGACAACATCCTGCTCACCTGGATGCACACCCGCCTGCTTCTCGGCTTCGTGCTGCGCCTGCCGTTGCTGCTTGCAAGACGCTTGCGCGCGCGTTGAACGGCTCCTCACGGCGTTCTCCATGCCAAGCCCCGCACGGCGCTGGATTGGGTGCCCATCATTCGCCAGGGCATTTCCTCGGCGGCCATGGATGCCCCCTGACCAAAACCCTGCACGCCACGCAATCCGAACTGGCGCCGGCCCTGGGCATTCCCGAGCGCAGGCTGGCCCGGCGCAAAAAAGAGGGCATGCTCGACAGCGAGGAAACGGCCAAGCTGGTGCGGCTCGCCCGCGTGATCGAACGCGCAGAGCAAGTTTTCGAGGGGCTGAGCGTGCAGACAGGGCGGGCCTGCAAGACTTGGCCTGGAAGGGGGCGCTCAGGCTTCCCGACTTGCGAGCGGCCTGCCAGCCCCGGCCGCAAGCGCATGCCCTGCGCGTGGCAGCCAGTGCCGCAGCAGCGGGGCGGTGATGACGGTGCTGAAAATCGCCATCAGCACCAGCATGGTGAACATCGGGCGTGAGATGGCGCCGAGGTCGTAGCCGACGTTGATGATGATGAGTTCCATCAAGGCGCGGGTGTTCATCAGCGCGCCCATCACGCCGGCTTGCGGGTGGTTCATGCCGCACGCGCGTGCGGCGAGATACGCGCCGCCGAACTTGCCCGCCGTGGCCAGCAGCACCAGCAGCGCGCACCAGCCCCACAGCGCGGCGCTGGAGAGGCCGCCGATGTCGGTGCGCAGGCCGGTGTAGGTGAAGAAGATCGGCAGGAAGAACACCAGCACGAAGGGATTGATCTGCGCTTTCCAGGCGCGCACGAAGCGGGCCTCGTCGTGCAGGATCACGCCCATGATGAAGCCGCCGAATATGGCGAAGATGCCGAGCTGATAGGTTGCCATGGCGGAGACGAACACCATCGCCAGTATGCCGCCCAGCAGGTTTGGCGGCAGGTCGTGTCCGCTGTTCTGGACATGGCGGATCAGGCGGCGCATCAGCGGCCGCAGCCCGACCATCCACAGCAGCATGAAGCCCAGCACCATCGCCACCTTCAGCGCGAACGCGAGCGGCTCGAAATGGCTCAAGGTGAGGGTGGTGACCAGGGCCAGCAGCAGCCAGCCGATCACGTCGTTGATCGCCGCCGCGCTGATGGCGATCACGCCCAGCGGCGTGCGCGTGAGTTCGAAGTCCATCAGGATGCGGCCGAGAATCGGCAGCGCGGTGATCGAGAACGCGGTGGCGACGAACAGCGCCGAGGCCAGATGCGGGGCCTGCGGCGACAGCGCCGGCGCGCTGATCCAGCCGAAGCCCAGGCCGAGGGCGAACGGTGCCGCCAGGCTGGCCACCGCCACCCACAGCACGGCGCGGCGGTTGTGCTTGTCGCCGAGGTGGTTGAAATCGAACTCCAGCCCGATCTGGAACATCAGCAGGATCAGCCCGAGCTGCGACAGGATCTGCAGTGGCGTGCCGGAGGCGGAATGGAACACGTAGCCAAACACCGACGGCGCCAGCAAACCCAGCAGGGACGGCCCGAGCAGGATGCCGACGATGATTTCGCCGACCGCCGCGGTCTGCTTCAGGCGCACCGCCACTTCACCGCCGATGCGCCCGGCCAGCACGATGATGGCAAGCTGCAGCAGGACGAAAAACAGCAGCGCTTCGGTGGCGTGGACGGACAGGTCTTGCGTGGCAGACATGGGGGCTATGGGTGCGGCCGCATCAGATCATGCCGCCGTTGATGGAAATGATCTGCCCGCTGATGTAGCCGGCCCGGGCGGAGGCGAGAAAGCCCACCAGATCGGCCACTTCCTCGGGCTGGCCGGCGCGCTTCATCGGCACCAGCTGGGCGATGGACGCAGGGTCGAACGCCCCCTCGCTCATCGCGGTGGCGATGATGCCGGGCGCCACCGCATTCACCGTGATGCCGCGACTGGCCACTTCCAGCGCCAGCGATTTGGTCGCCGCGTGCAGCGCGCCCTTGGCTGCCGCGTAATTCACCTGACCGCGATTGCCGGCGATGGCCGCGACCGAGGTGATGTTGATGACGCGCCCCCAGCGCGTGCGGATCATCGGCAGCATCAGCGGCTGGGTGACGTGGAAAAAGCCGTTGAGCGAAACGTCGATGACATGCTGCCACTGCGCCAGGCTCATGCCGGGAAACACCGCGTCGTCGTGCACCCCGGCGTTGTTCACCAGAACCTGCACCGGACCGTCGGCGAGCAGCGCCTCGACCGCCGCCGCGGTGGCGTCGGCATCGGTCAGATCGAAGGCCACGGCTTGCGCCGCATGGCCTTGTGCGCGCAACTCGGCGGCCAGGGTTTCGGCCCTGGCGAGGCCGGCGTTGGCGTGGACGATGACGGCATAACCGTCGGCCGCCAGACGCCGGCAGATGGCAGCGCCGATCTCGCCGCTGCCGCCGGTGACCAGGGCGCGGCGTGCGGGTGTGGCGTTGGGCGCGGTGTTCATGGCGGTGTGGATGCGAATGAAGTGGCAAGACTGGCGGCGTCCAGCACCACCGAGGCGCGGCCATCGAGCAGCAAGCGGTCGGCGGCCAGCACGCGAAACTGGTAGAGCAGCATCTGCGCGTCGCCTGACAGACGCTCGACGCGAACCTCCAGCGTAGCGGCGACGTCATCGATCCGAGCCACATGCAGTTGCACCGCGCGCAGGCTCACCAGCAAACCGCCGGGCCGCCCCAAGGTTTGCTGGCCCCCTTGGGGGGCGCGCAGCGTTTGCGCTGCGCCGGGGGTACTCACCAGCAAACCGCCGGGCCGCCCCAAGGTTTGCTGGCCCCCTTGGGGGGCGTTGCCGGGGCCAGGCATGCGGTCATGCTCAGCGACGAGCGCGCCATGCACCGCCATCGCCTGCGCCGCGTACTCGATGCCGCAGGCCGCGCCGAGGCGGTCGAACTGGCGCAGCGGGTTGCTGGCGTCGCGGTGGCTGGTGGCGCTGCACACGATGTGTTGTGCGTCCCAGCGCAGCACCGCATCCAGCAGGCACATGCTGCCTTGATGCGGGATGTGCGCCGCGATCCATGCATGATCGAGCGGGACATGCCCCAGGCGCGCAGGCTTCAGCATGGCGCGAGTTGCAGCGCGAGTTGCTGGCCGGGCAGATCGTCGAGCACGATGCGGGCGGCTTCGCGCCGGGCCAGTGCGCGCAGCAGCGGCAGCACGCGTGCGGCAGGAATCGCCAGGCGCAGCGCTTCGAGCGCGGCATCGTTCAAGATGTCCGCCGGCAGCTCGGTGAAGGGCGCGGTGGGGTCGAGGCTCAGCCGCGCCAGCGAGCGTGCGCCGGCTTGCGGCGCCAGCACCAGGGCGACGCCGAAGCTGTCGGGAATCGGCCGCACGTGGTGCAGCGGCTCGGGGTAAGGGGTGTCGTAGGCCAGCAGCAGCAGCGGCTGGCGCAGCAGCGCGACTTGCACCAAGGCTTCGAGCAGGCCGGCGGCGAAGCTGGCGTCGAAGGCGCACAGCACGGCGGACGGCGCCATCGCCCCGGTGGCGATGCCCCAGTAGCCCGAGGCGGCGTTGTGCACGGAGTTGTGAAAGCGCGTGGGCGAGAGCAGCCGGTCGCTGCCGGCCAGCGCGGCGCAGATCTCGTGGCAGTTGCGGCCGTCGCCGCCGGAGGAGGTGAACACGGTGGCCAGATCGGCCGGGTTCAAGCCGGCGTGGGCGACCGCTTCCAGCCCGCTGGCGAGGGTCAGTTTGATGACGGCCGTGGCGCGGCGGCGTTCGGCGGCGGGCAGGATTTGCGGCACCGGCAGCACGGTTTTTTGCGCGTCATACGGCACATCGCCACGCAGCACGGCCTGCGCCTGCGCCCAGTCGCTCAGCCCCGGGCCGAGCAGGCCGACGCCGTCGATGTGGGCGTCGAGTGCCTGGGCGACAGGCGGCGCGGCGCGTGGCGCGGTGGACATCAAGCTGCTCATCGCGCATCTCCCAGTGCATCTCCCCGCGCCAGCACCAGGCTGCAATTGGTGCCGCCGAAGCCGAAGGAATTGCTCAGCACGCGGCGCGGCGCGGCGGCGTTCGCTGCAGGCCGGCTTGCATGCAGCGTGCTTGCCGGGAGCAGGTAATCGAGCGGTGCGACAGCGGCAATCGCCGGGTCGAGCGCCGTGGTGCCAACGCCGGCCGGCATGAAGCCATGGCGCAGCGAAAGCAGGCAGAACACCGCCTCGACCCCGCCGGCCGCGCCCAGGGTGTGGCCGGTGGCGCCCTTGGTGGAACTGCAGGGCACGCCGGCGCCGAACAAGGCGCCGACCGCGCGGCCCTCGGCGGCATCGTTGCTCGGCGTGGCGGTGCCGTGCAGATTGATGTAGTCGATGTCGGCCGCTTGCAGCCCGGCCTGCTCCAGCGCCTGCTGCATGGCGATGCGGGCGCCGAGGCCGTCGGGATGCGGCGAGGACATGTGGTAGGCATCGCTCGACTCGCCCACGCCCAGCAGCAGCACGTCGTCAGCCGCCGGCGCCGCCGGTGCGCGTTCCAGCAGCACGAAGGCGCCGGCCTCGCCGAGGGACAAGCCGTTGCGCGCCGCGTCGAACGGGCGGCAGGCCGTGCTCGACAGCAGCTCCAGCGAGTTGAAGCCGTACAGCGTGGTCAGGCACAGGCTGTCCACGCCGCCCACCAGGGCGCAGTCGATCAGCCCGGCGGCGAACATGCGCTGCGCGCTGGCGAACACCTTGGCGCTGGACGAGCAGGCCGAAGACACCACGCTGCCCGGGCCGCGCAGGCCAAAGCGCGCGCGTACGTAGGCGCCGAGCGAAAAGGTGTTGTGGGTTTGCTCGTAGTGGAACGTGGGCGGCAGCGCGCCACTTGCATCGAGCACGCGATACGCCTGCTCGGTTTGCAGAATGCCCGAGGTGCTGGTGCCGAGGAACATGCCGATGCGCTGCGCGCCATGGCGCGCGATGGCCGCCTGCACCGCGTCGGCGAAGCCGTCCTGCTGCAAGGCGAGTTCGGCCAGGCGGTTGTTGCGGCAATCGAAATCGAGCAGCGGCTCGGGCAGGCGCACATCGTCCACCCCGGCGACCGCGCCGATCCAGGTCGGCAGATCGACGATGTCGAAGGCGCAAGGCGCCAGGCCGCTGCGCGTGGATTGCAGGGCTCGCAACTGGGCGTCGAGGCCAGCGCCGAGGCAGGTCGTGGCCGTGCTGTGGCTGAGCCGCAACTGCGGCAGGGGGAGTGCGGTGGGACTCGGCATGAAGGCTCAGTTGCAGTGTTGGTCGTATCGATAAAACTTGTTACCACTGTTTGAGCTTTGACTCTCGCGTAGCTTCATGTGCGGACGTTAGGATCTGTAAAACAAGGTATTTGACACGACCCAAAAGTAACAAAACACTCAGGGGGTTTCTCGAATGGGCAAACGCGGACTGAACAGGCGATCTTTCTTTTGGGCGTGGGGGCATCGAGCATTCTCGCCGCTTGTGGCGGGGGAGGTGGCGGCGGTTCTTCGGTTCCCATTTGCGGGGGCGGCGGCTCCAGTGGCAACCTCAACAGCTATTTCGACGCGACCATTCAGGGTTGGTACGCCACTTGGCAGAACACGCCATTGGTGACGAACGATTTGTCCACTGGGGTCCATAGCGGCCTCGTGCAAAATGGTGTGCTGAATTTCTACAGCGGAGCAACGCCAAGTGGGCCCGCGGCATTCCTTTCTACGACGTCTGGCAATGCGCCAATTCCCTAGTTACCGGCATCCCAGCAGCGAAGAACGTGCAAAAGATGATCGCAGCCGCGTTCAACCGCGGGGCGATGTCGAATTCACTCGACGATGCCACCTGTCAGAATGCCTCTGGAACGTTTTACAACAGCGGCCAAGTGTTCAATCCTTGGGCGCAGTTCTTTCACCAGGTCAGCAGCAACAGCCTGGCCTACGCCTTCCCCTACGACGATGTGTGCAACCAGAACCCCTCGATCGGCCTGACGGCCACTCAGTCGGTGGCGGTGACACTGGGCAAGTTCTTCAGTTGAGCTGGTGTTGGCGAACAAGTGGTGGTTGCAGCAAGGTCAGCAAGTGACACCCCCCGCTTCATGCTGGACATGGGCGATGCGCACCTGGCCGGCGATTCTCGGGTTCGCATTGGGCTGCGGCCTCGGGGCCGCGTGCGAGGCGGCCTTCGGCCTTCTGGCACTGGCGCTGCCCACGGGCCTTGCCCTGCTGGCCTGTGCATGGGGCGCGACCTCACGGCCGCCTGAACGCCTGCAAGCGTGAGGCATGCCGGTTTGGAAGCTCAGCGTCGCAGCTCCGCGGCCTGGCATTGGCCGAGGTCCCGAATGATTGAATTCATCGAAAGAACGGTTCACAGGAGAAAACATGTCGGACGTACGTCAGGAATCGGACAGCTTGGGGGTGGTCGAGGTGCCGGCGGATCGGCTCTGGGGGGCGCAGACCCAGCGCTCGCTGCAGTACTTCAGCATCGGCACGGATCTGATTCCGCGCGAGATGATCACGGCCTACGCCACGCTCAAGAAAGGCGCGGCAGCCGCCAACCTTGCGGGCGGGCGCCTCGGTGCGCCGGCATACAAGCTGATCGTGCAGGTCTGCGACGAGATTCTTGCCGGGCAGCATCACGACATGTTCCCGCTGCACGTCTGGATGACGGGCAGCGGCACGCAGTTCAACATGAACGTGAACGAGGTGATCTCGAACCGCTGCTGCCAGCTCGCCGGAACGCCGCTCGGCAGCAAGGCGCCGGTGCATCCCAACGACCACGTCAACATGGCGCAGTCATCCAACGACTCGTTTCCGTCCGCGATGTACATCGCCACCGCCGTCAATGCGACACAGCGGCTGATTCCCGCGGTGCAGGCGCTGCGCGACGCCATCGCCGCGAAGGCCGAGGACTGGAAAGACATCGTCAAGATCGGGCGCACCCATATGCAGGATGCCACGCCCCTGACGCTGGGCCAGGAGTGGTCCGGCTACGCGGGCATGCTGGCCGACAACATCGACCGGCTCGACGCGGCGCTGGGGGGCGTCTATCAACTCGCGCTGGGCGGCACGGCCGTGGGTACGGGCATCAACTCGGCACCGGGGTTCGCGGAAAGCGCCGCGGCCGAAATCGCACGGCTGACCGGGCTGCCCTTCGTCAGCGCGCCCAACAAGTTCACCGTGCAGGGCGCGCATGACGCGCTCGTGCAGTTCTCGGGCACGATGCGCACGCTGGCCGCCTCGCTCTACAAGATCGGCAACGACATTCGGCTGATGTCCTGCGGCCCGCGGGCCGGTTTTGCCGAACTGATGATTCCCGAGAACGAACCCGGTTCGTCCATCATGCCGGGCAAGGTCAACCCGACCCAGGCCGAGGCCCTGACGATGCTCGCGGTGCAGGTGATGGCCAACGACGTGGCGGTCGGCTTCGGCGGCGCCAGCGGCTATCTGGAGATGAATGTCTACAAGCCGCTGATCATCTTCAACATCATGCACTCGATCACGATCCTGAGCGATGGCTGCACGAATTTCCGCAAGTTCCTCGTCGAGGGAACGCAGCCCAACCGGAAAAAGATTGCCGAGTACGTGGAGCGCTCACTGATGCTGGTGACCGCGCTCGCGCCGGTGCTCGGTTACGACAAGGCGTCCAGGATCGCCCACCACGCGGAGGATCACGACCTGACGCTGAAGGCGGCCGCGCTCCAGCTGGGCTATGTGACTGCGGCCGAATTCGACCGCATCGTCGACCCGGCCAAGATGGTCAGGCCCTACGTCGCAGCCGCACAGGCATGACGCTTTGGCCTCTCGGGCCGCATCGCCAGCTTTCTTGTCTTCATTCCATCAACCTCAGGGGATTTTGCTGATCGACACGACCAAACGCGGCATGGAAGTCCTGCACGACCCGGCGCTCAACAAGTCCACGGGTTTCACCGAGGCGGTTCATCTGCGTCACGAATGCCGGCCGCATCCTCGGACTGGGCGACCTGGGCGCCAACGGCATGGGCTCCCGATCGGCAAGCTGCAGCTCGACGCATTCGTCGACGCGGTTCAGGATGTCTTTCCGAACTGCTGCCTCCACTTCGAGGACTGGACGGGTGTCGACGCCATTGCCCTGCTGGCGCGCTACCGCAACAAAGTCTCCTGCTACAACGACGACATTCAGGGCACCGCCGGTGTCACGCTTGCGGGCCTGATCAACGCGCTCAAGATCACCGGCGGCGAACTCAAGGGGCAGCGCATCCTCTTTCTGGGCGCCGGCCCCGCCGCCATTGGCCTTGCCGACCTGATCGTCTCGGCATTGAGGCAACAGGGCGTCGCGCCTGAGGTGGCACGGCAGCAAATCCGTCTTTTCGATACCCAGGGCCTGGTGGTCGCGGATCGGCCCAATCTTCCCGCGCACGAGTTGCCCTACGCGCACCCATTGGCCGCCAGCAAACCGTTCGTGGCGGATCAGCGAGTTCCCGCGCTGGCATCACGGCTCATGGCCGAGCCGGGGCGGAAGCGAGCGGGGGCAGGGGGGACGAGGTCGTGGCGCAGGCCGCGTGCAGCGTCACCGCGCGCAAGCCCGCTTGGCGCAAGGCGGCCAGCAGCGGCGGCAGCACGTCGAGAATGACCGGCCGGCCGCTGGCGGCGCGCGCGGCGTGACCATCGTGCAGCAGCAGGATGTCGCCGGCGCGCAGATTGCGCAGCAGCCGCCGGGTGACGATGGCCGGATCGCGCTCGTGGGTGTCGAACCCGCGCCGCGTCCAACTCGCCAGACGCAAATTCAACCGCGCCAGCACGGGCCACAGAAACGGGTTGCGAAAACCGGCCGGGGCGCGGAAAAACTGCGGCACGCGCCCGGTCACTGCGCAGAGCGCGGCTTGCCCGGCCTGCAACTCGCGCGCATAACCACGCGGCCCGAGCAGCGAGAAGCTGTGGCGATGCTGCGCGCTGTGGTTTTCCACCGCATGGCCGCGCCGCACAATGTCGCGGCACAACTCCGGGTGGGCGAGGGCGCGGCTGCCGATGCAGAAAAACGTGGCCTGCACGCCGTGGGCATCGAGCAGATCGAGCACTGCCGGGGTCACGTCCGGATCGGGGCCATCGTCGATGGTCAGTGCGACCTCGCCGCGCGCGATGGCAGCCTCCGGCAGCCGGATCAGATTCGGGCCGAGCCACTGGCCGCGCGGCCACAGGCTCGCGGCGGTGATGAGCCCATGACTGAGGATCACGGCCCCCAGCGCCCATGGCCACAACGCTGGCCGCACGATGACGCCGACCGGGGCGGCGGCGTGCACCGCGAGCGCGAACAGCACCAGCGGCGTGGGTCGCCAGATGGATGGCGGGGGCGTTGAGATGCCGGTGAGCGTGTCGGGCATGGGCGTTCGATTATGCCGCCGGCGTGGCCGTATGCACGGCCTCGCTGCTCGTTGCCGGGGGCGCGGACAACATGGCCGAGAACAGCAGCGCGAGCAAGGCCCCGGGGCCGACCGTGGCGCCCAGCGCCTCCAACACGGGCACGCCCGAGAACAGCAGCGGGCCGAAGCCGGCCACGGTGGTGAGATTGGCGAACAGCAGCGAGGCCAGGGTGCGCGGCGCGATGCCGCCGCCTTCGGCATGGCCACGGTCGAAAAACAGCGCGTAGTTCGAGCCGACCGCGACGATGAGCATCATGCCGACGAGGTGGAGCAAGGTGAGCTGAATGCCCGCCAGCAACAGGCCCGCAGCCACCACGACCACCGCGGCCAGCAGCGGCGCCAGCACGCGCGCGACCCGCAGCGGCGAACGCAGGGCGACGAGCAGCAGCAAGGCGATGGCGGCCAGCCCGGCGAGCGACAACCACGCGGTGGCCCGCAGATAGCTGTCGTACAGCCCGGTGCTGGCGTCGCCGAGGTTGATGTAGCTGGCCTGTGTGCCCGCCAGTGCGGCGGCGACGCGCGCACCGTTGATCGACCCCGAGCTTGGCGCGCGCAGCGGCAGCAGCGCGGACCAGTGGCCATTCGCGGCTCGCAGCAGCACGCCGTTCAGGGCCAGCGCGAAGGAGGTGTGGGCGAGGTCGCTGCGGGTCAGCGGCGCGGCATGGCGTGCGGCTTCCACGTCGCGCACAAAGGGCGCGAACAGCGCGGGCTTGACCGGCAGGCCTTGCACCGCGGCATCCACGCGCCGTTGCAGCTCAGGGCCCGGGGGCAGGGCGGCCTGGCGCGCGCGCTGCGTCGCCAGGCTGGGAAGGAAACGCGCCGGGGTGTCGAAGCCGGCAATGGCGCCCCGCGCCTGCAGCGCCTGCAGGCGCGGAGCGATGCGCTCGGCAGCGGCCAGCGCGGCGTCGGCGCTGTCGCCGCTCACCACCACCAGATCGGCGGAGTCGGGGGCGCCGATCTGGCGGCGCAACTGCGCGTCCAGCGCCAGCGACGCCGGGCTCAAGGGACTGAGTGCCGAGAGCCGCGTGTTCCACAGATGCTGGCGCTGCAGCAGCAACACGGAGCACGCGATGACCACCAGCACGGCCAGTACCCAGCGCGAGCGCCGCAGCCTCGCCACGGCGTGCAACAGGCGCTGGCCGATGGCGCTCAAATCACGCACGGCAAACCCACGCGGCAGCAGATGCGGCAGGACGAAGCGGGTGACCAGGGACGCCGTCACCAGACCGGCGATGGAATAGGCGCCGAGCTGGGCCAGGCCGGGGAAGTCCGACAGCAGCAAGGTGGCGAAGCCGACCACCGAGGTCAGCATGCCCAGGCGGATGGTGGGCCAGAAGCGCTGCACCCAGGCGCTGCCGCCGCCGGCCTCGCTGGACTGCACGAACAGGTAGATGGAATAGTCCACCGCCTCGCCCATCAGTGTGGTGCCGAAACCCAGCGTGATGCCCTGCACCACGCCAAAGCCCAGACCGACCGCGGCGATCGCCACGAGCACACCGGACAGCACCGGCAGCAAACCCAGCAGCAGCACCGGCAGCGAACGGTACACCAGCAACAGCATGGTGATGATGAGCAGGCTGCCGATGAGCGAGACGCGCTCGGCCGCGCCCTTGATGGTGGCGCGCGATTGCACCGCGAACACCCCCGGGCCGCTCAGCACCAGACTGGCCTGCGCCGCGCTCGGCCCGAGGCTGCGTTGCGCGTCGGCAAAGGCGCTGCGCACGCTGGCGATGGCGGCCTGCTGCGCATCGGTATCGGTCCCGGGGGCGCTGGTCAGTAGCAGCAGCAGCGCGCGCGCGTCCTTGGGCGCCGCCCAGACGCCGTCCACCATGTGTGGCTGGGCGCCAGAGGACAGGCTGCCGAGCAGTTGCAAGGTGGCGCCGGTGGGGTCTGCAGGCAGCAGTTTTTTGAGGCCGACGCCCATGGGCGAGGCGAGCTGGTCGATGCTGTTTTGCATGGCCTGGTGCAGCCCGGCAGCGCTGAAGGCCTGCGGCGTGGTGTTGGGGCTGAGCACGTAGCGATACTTCAACAACAGCTTGTAGTCACGCTGCGCATCGACCGGCTCGCCGTTGTTCACCGAGGCGAAGGCGCGATGGCTGCGCAGGCGCTGCGCCAGGGCCTTGGACAGCGCAGCGCGGGTGGACGCATGGGCGCCGTCGATGCCGACCAGGATGAGGCGCGAAATCATGCCGTCGCGCAACTGGTCCACCAGCACCTGTTGCTGGGCGTCGGGCGCGCGCGGCAGGAAGGCCGACATGTCGGCTGTGAAGCGGCTGTGGGTGATGACCACGACGCTGGCTGCGAGCGCGGCCAGCCACAGCAGCAGCGCGGGCAGGGCGCGGCGGGTCACGGGTCAGTCCGCTCGCGGATGGTCATCAGGGAGTGGTCGCCGTCGGTCTGTTGCACGGCGATGCTGCGCACCTGGCCCTGGTGCCCGTCGATGCGAATGGCGCGCACCCGCTTCCGCGCCCGGGCGTCCACCGGCACGAGGTTCAAGGTCCATTGCGCGGCGTCGCCGCTCAGGCTGACGACGTAGTCGCGCTGCAGCACCTTGCGGTCACCGTTGAGCGTGGCGCGGATGCTGTCCACCAGCACGGCGATGTCCGGATGATCGTCCAGGCTGAGCTGGTGGCTGCGGCCGCCGAGTTCCACGGTGAGCTGGTTGGCCAGGAGGATGATGGTCTGCGGCTTGGGTTTGAGGGTGCGCATTTCCAGGAAATCTGGCGCGGCGAAACGCAGCTCGCCCGACGACTCGATGGGCGCGTCGAGCATGGCCATGGTCTTGGTTTCGACGAAGCTGGCGCGGCCCGATTTGTGTTGCGCCAGCGCCTGCATCAGCGCGTCGAGGTTCCATTCAGCCGCATGGCTCGGCAGTGCCAGCCACGGGGCCGCAAACAGCACCATGGCCAGGAGCAGGCGGCGGCGGTCGGGGATACTGGCGGGAGTCAGGTGGGTGCGATGCATGGGCGTTGCGGCAAGTGGCGGGTGTTCACAGCTCCTTGGGGCCGGCGGCCTCGGCGGCCGGGCCTTGCCAGAAGTCGTAGAAATTGAACCAGTTGTAGGGGGCGGCGTGGCAGTGCGCCTGCAGTTGCGCCACATAGCGCGCCAGCGCTGCGTCGATGGCAGCGGCACGCTCGCCGCGGGTGCAGGCGGAGAAGTCCGACAGGGGGAGGAAATGCACGTCGTAACGGTTGCCGCCGTGATAGACGCCGGCCATGAAAATCACCGGCCGGCGCAGCAGTGCGGCGATGCGCAGCGGCCCGCGCGGCCAAGGCGCGGGCTGGCCGAGGAAAGGCAGCGTGGCGGTGGTGTCGTCGTGCAGCGAACGGTCGGCGAGGATGCCGACCACGGCGCCGGCGTCCAGCCGTTCGTGCAGGCGCAGCATCGAGCCCACCTGGCCGAGTGGAATGATGTCGTGCGCGGCGGCGGGGTTGATGGCGTGCAACGCGGCGTTGATCTTGCGCGCGTTGTCGGCATACATCAGCAGCGAAACGGGGATGCCGCCTTGCTGCCGCGCCAGCGCGCGCAACACCTCGAAGCTGCCGAAATGCGCGCCCATCAGAAAGGCCCCCTGACCCTGGGCAAGCACGGCGTCGACATGCTCGATGCCATGCACCCGGATGTCGAACAGATCGGAGCGATCGTTGAGCAGATAGATCCGGTCGTGGATGGTGGAGGCGAAGCAGTGCACGTGGCGGAAGCCGTCCGCCCAGTTCGCGTCACGCCCCAGCACGCGCTTGAGATATTGGCGTGAAGCGCGCCGCGCGCTGGGCGCGAACAGCACGAAATAAGCGGCGACGCCGAGCAGCACGAGGCGCCCGATGCGCCGCCCCAGGCGCAGCGAAATCCAGGCCATGAGGCGCAGGGTGAACTGGTTGCTGCGCTCGCCATCGTTTGCCCAGGCGGCACGCGGCGCGACTGGCGGCGCGGGCGGCAAGCCCGCAGCTTGCCGGGCCTGCTGCGCATCGAGGTGGGACGGCCGGGTGTTCATGGTTCAGCGGGAGCCTTCGCGGCGCCGGCGCGCGTGCCTTGCAAACTGCCGCTGGCCACCTTGCGCGTGCCGGCAAGCAGATCGAAGCGCGTGCCGCCGTCCGGCGTCGCCGCGTGCTGCAGCAGCAGATTTTCGCCGGCTTGCACCACGCTGAGGAACTTCACCGTGCCGATGCGGCACGGCCCCGCGCTGAAGTCCTGCGCAGCGCCGAGATGATGGAGCGCTGCGTCGAGCAGCAGCACTCCGGGCACGATGGGGCGGCCGGGAAAATGACCGGCGAAGGCGGGATGCCCGGGCGCGTAGCCAGGCAGTTCGACGCCAGCCAAACGCTGGGCCGGGTCTGGCGCGGGCGGTTCAGCGCGCATCCGTCACGGCCTCGCGAAGCTTGGATGGAGGCAAGGACGCCGCCAATGCGGCCAGCTCCGCGCGCGGCAGCTTGCCGGTGGCATTGCGCGGCAGCGCATCGACCACCACCAGCGGGCGCGGCAGAAATGCCGGGTCGACGCGTTGGCGCAGGGCGGCGAGCAGGTCTTCGCGGCGCAGGCCCGGAGCGACGACGAAGGCCATCAGCCGGGTGACGTCGGAGTCGTTTCCGGCCGGCATGAAAAACGCGCCGTCGTGCACGCCGGGGATGGTGCCGAGCTGGTGGTTGAGGTAGGCCAGCGAGCTGCGCCTGCCGGCGATGTTGACCATGTCGGCGCTGCGCCCGAGCAGACGAAAATGCTGCGCGTCGAGCAGTTCGATGACGTCGTTGAGTGCGATGGGATCGAGCACGTGGCCGCCACTGGCCACGGTGACGCCGGCGGCATCGGTGTGCAGGGTCACCCCCGGGAACAGTTCCCAGATGTCGCTCTGCGCCGTGCGCCGGGTGGCGATCTGGCCGGTCTCGGTCGAACCGTAAATTTCCAGCAGCGGCGCGCCCAGGCGGGCCTCGACCTCGTGCGCCAGCTCCAGCGCCAAGGGCGCGGTGGCGCTGAGCACGGCGGCCACGGGCGGCAGGCTCACGTCCGCCGCGAGCAGAGCGCGCAGATGCACCGGGGTGGTGACGAGCAGGCGCGGCGCGGGCACGCGGGCCAGTGCCGCGGCGATGTCGGCCGGGTAGAACGGATGCGCCGCGCCCAGCGCCACGCCGCCCTGCAGCGCGAGCAGCAAGGTGGACTCGAACCCGTACATATGCTGCGGCGGCACGGTGCCCACCAGGGTGTGGCGTGCGCCCGTGTGCAGTCCGAGCCTGGCCGCGCTAGCCGGAATGCTGCTGGCCAAGGCACCCCAGGTCTTGCGGTGGGGGATGGGGGCGCCGGTGGACCCGGAGGTGAACACATGCGCAACCACCCGATCGGCAGCGATCATCGGCATGGCAAGCGCTTCCCCGGGGGCGGGGATGCTGCAGGGCTCGGGGTAGGGCATGTACGGCAGGTCGAAGTCGCAAGGCGCGTCGCTCAGGCAGAACACATCTGGGGCGAAGGCGCGCAGTTGCGCCGCGGTGTCTGGCGTGCGCGTGGACGGCAGCAGGCTGACCCTGCCGCTCACCAACGCGGCGGCAAAGCCCACACCAAAACAGTAGCGGTCGCGGCAGGTGTTGAGCACGTGCTGGCTGGGCGGCATGGCGGCGGCCACCTGCCGCACGTCGTGCAGGAAATCGCGCGCGAGAATGGGTTTGCCTTCGCGCCAGGCGAACACGGCGTCGAGGTCGGGCGTCGAAACCAGCGGCAGTTGCATCATGTCGAAGCCCAGCTGTGCCGGTCTCAGCGCCGCTCGGCGGATGGCGTGGCGAAGGGCTCGGCCGCGGCGGCCTGCGCGCGTGCCGCATCGCGCCGGGTGGCCGTCTCCACGCTATAGCGCGCATAAGCCCGAATCGCTTCGATCGGCCCGGTGCGTTCGTGCGCAGGCAGGGCGCGCAGTCGCACCAGGTATTCGGCGACGAACAGCGCCAGCACCAGCAAGGGAGACAACAGATTGGCGAATAGGGCCCATGTCGGCAGCGGCGTGGCGACGAACAGGACGAGCGAGCTCAGCGTCATGGCAGCGAAAAAAAGCGTCCAGGCCCAGGTCACGCCGCGGGTGTAGCGCGCAACCCGCGCTGAAATGCTGCCATGGGCAATCTGGGCAAAGCGGCTGACCAAGGGGGTGGAGCCGGGCCGCAGCGTGCGTCCGAACATGAAAGCCAGCAAGCCCAGAGTCCCTGCATGCTGCAGCAGGTAGGCCCAGTCGTAATGCTGCAGCATGGCTGTGCGCTGGTTCCACAGCAGCCAGGCGCTCGGCACAGCCAGCAGCAACACGGCGAAGCGGTGCGCGGACTGCCAGACCAACCAGCCCAGCAGGGCCAGAAGTGGCGCAAAAGCGACGATGGCCGCCGGGATGTTGGGTTGGGGCGCGCGCGCCCCAAGATAGGCCAGCAGCGGATAGGCCACGCACAGCGCGGCGGCGACGGCCCCGCGCAGGAAGCCGGAGCGTGTTGCGATCACGGGTTTCTCAGTGCGGCCACATGGTTGGCCAGGTGGCGCAAGGAGCTGAAGATACGGTGGTTGTCGGCGTCATCGGCGCGCAATTGCACCCCGTATTGCTTGGAAACGACGAGGGCAATTTCCAGGATGTCGATCGAATCCAGGCCCAGGCCATCCCCATAGAGCGGTGCGTCCGGGTCGATGTCGGCGGCTGCGGTCTCGAGATTGAGCGAGGCGACGACGAGCTGCGCGATGTCCAGGATGAAAGCGGGATCGGCAGGGGATTGGACGGTCAGAGAATCGGACATGGGGCTGCCAAAAGGCTCAAAAAACAAAGCAAATCAAGGCGTCATCATAAAAGATCAAGCCTTGTGCCCGGGCATTCGGGCCATATCCCACCCCATGCCGAGGTCTGGCGCAGGCGACCGGTTTGGAACGTCAACCCAAAGGGGCGATGACGGTGAGATGGGCCGGTCCCATCCCACCTTGCTTCTCAATCACCCCGCAAGCCGACAGTGAAGTGGCTTGCAATCGCCGATCAATGGCGCTCGTCGTCGTCGTCCTCACGCCCCCAGCCCCTATGCCAACCACGGTCTGGATGCCACGGGCGATTGTAGACGCCATAGCTGATATATCCTGGGTAGTAGGTGACTGCAGGTGGTGGGGCGTAATACACCGGGGGAGCGGGGTAGACGTTGCCGAAATTGGCAGCCACACCCGGCCCGCCGACGCCCAGCGACCAATACACCCCGTCGGCATGAGCGGCAGGTGCCAGCGCGGCTGTGGCGCTCAGGGTCAAAGCCAATAAAGATGTGCGAAGCATGATGGTTCTCCGAAGAGGTCTGCCTTGTGTATGCGATATCAACGCGGCGAAGCGGCCAATGGAGACAGCACGCCCCACATAAATCTGACAAAACGTGACAGAACTAAGAGGCCGATCCATCAGTCGTTGTCATGCTTCCAGTGCCGACGCTCCCGTCTCTCATGTTTCCATGCATGCCAGTCATGGCGGTCGGGGCGGGGCCACCAGCCTGGATACGCGGCCTGCGCATAGCCATAGGGGTAGCCGTTGTAGGCCACCACAGGTGGGCGTGGCGCAACCCGGTACCTGATTGGAGGTGGTGCGTACTCAACCGGGGGAGGCGCATAGACGACAGGCGGCGCATACACCATGGGTGGCGGAGCGGGGTAGGCGATGGGCGGCGGCACATTGAAGGCCACGGCCGGCAGACCGACCGAAACGGACCACCAGACGTCGCCGGCATGGGCATTTGGAGCGCTGAAAACGGCGGCTGTTGCCGCCAGTCCAAGCAGGGTTTGTCGCAGCATGAGGGATCTCCCAAGTTGTAGCCTTCAACGCCGGCTTTGGGCGCCTTGCCGACAAGTTCAAGGAAAATTTTTGCCTTCGCTACACAGCCATGCCGCTGGTTTTTCTGGCTGCCGTGACGCGACGCGCTGCTAGCATGTGCCGACCTTATCAGCGGGCAAAAAACCGTGGGAACTCAGAGGGATGCATGCTTGCCCAACTCATCCAGCAAGGCCTCTGCGGTGACCTGGGCGACGTCCGCCATGACCACCAACGAGGCGGTGCGGCCGCTGGCCCAGGCCCATGCGGAGTTGGCCGGGTACGGCAGCCATGCCAGCCTGATCGCACGCCGCGTGGCGGCTGAGGCGCGGGGCGGGAGCCGATCATGGCCTTATCGAGTGTGAACGAGTCCCCGGCTGCTCCGACTGCGGGCGCACTGGCGTTGCAGACATGGCGCACCATGATGCGTCATGTCTGGTTCAAGTCCGTCGGCACCACGGCGTTCACCTGGGTGTTTTTTCTGGCCTACTTTGCGTTGCTCAAACATCCGCACGGAGCGGTCACGGTCATGCCCATGACGGCCCTCGACCGCTGGATCGGGTTTCAGCCCTGGACCCTGCCGTTCTATTTCTCGCTGTGGTTGTACGTGAGCTTGCCGCCAGCCTTGATGGCGACGCGGCGCGAGATCACAGGCTTTGGCGCGCGCATGGCCATCGTCTGCCTGATCGGCCTGGGCGTGTTCTATGTCTGGCCCACCCAGGTGCCTGCATTCCCCATCAACTGGGCGCAGCATCCCGGCTTCGCGATTTTGCGCGGGGTCGACGCGGCCGGTAACGCCTTTCCGTCCCTGCATGTGGCCACGGCGGTGTTTGCCGCTTTCTGGCTGGACTGGATGGCGCCGGCGCTGGGCTTCGGCAGGCGCATGCGTCGCCTCAACATACTGTGGTGCGCGCTGATCGTCTTCTCGACCCTGGCGACCAAGCAGCATGTCGTGGTCGACGCGATTGCTGGAACCTTGCTGGGTGCATCCGTGGCCTGGGCCACGAGGCCGCGCGCCCCCTCCCGCTTCGCCAGAGCCATGCAGACCGCGCCGGGTCATTGACGCCATGGCCGAGACCGATGCCGATCCCATCGAGCTTGACGAGAGCGCATCCAGGGCCTGCTGCATGGCATCAACGACGCGTTGGCGAGCGTTGCGATTCTGGCCGTCAACACGCCGCGCCATGCCCTTGGCATGCGAAGACTTTCGCCATGAGGGCTCCCTCGTCGCCGCGCTTGACGGAAAATTGCTCTTTTCACATCATTTCCCATGCAACCCACGGATCTACCCAGTAGCCCCAAGGCTTCCAACTTCCTGCGCCAGATCATCGAGGCCGACCTGGCGAGCGGGCGCGATGCCGGCCGGCGCTTCGCCGGCGTGCCGGGCGACGCGCAACAGCTCGCCGAGGCGCCGTTCGATGCTGCGCGCATTCGCACCCGCTTTCCTCCCGAGCCCAATGGTTATCTGCACATCGGCCATGCCAAGAGCATCTGCCTGAACTTCGGGCTGGCGCAAGACTATGGCGGCGTGTGCCACCTGCGCTTCGACGACACCAACCCCGAGAAGGAAGACGACGAATACGTCCACGCCATCCGCGACGCGGTGCGCTGGCTGGGTTTCGACTGGGTGGCTGGCGGGGTGAATCACGAATATTTCGCCAGCGACTACTTCGATCTCATGTGGCGAGCCGCCTGCGCCCTGATCGACGCCGGCCTGGCCTATGTCGACGAACAAAGCGCCGATGGGATGCGCCGCAACCGCGGAACCCTCACCGAGCCCGGTGTGGCCAGCCCCTGGCGCGACCGCCCAGCCGCCGAGAGCCGGCGACGCTTCGAGGCGATGCGTGCTGGCCAGCACCCGGAAGGCAGCATGGTGCTGCGGGCGAAAATCGACATGGCCTCGCCCAACATCAACCTGCGCGATCCGGCCATCTACCGCATCAAGTTCGCCGAGCATCACCGCACCGGCAACGCCTGGTGCATCTACCCGATGTACACCTTCGCCCACCCCATCGAGGACGCGCTGGAACGCATCACCCACAGCATCTGCACGCTCGAATTCGAAGACCAGCGCCCGTTCTACGACTGGGTGCTGGGCAAACTGGCCGACCTCGGCGTGCTCGCCCGGCCGCTACCGCACCAGCATGAGTTCGCCCGCCTCAACCTCGGCTATGTCGTCACCAGCAAACGCAAGCTGGCGCAACTGGTGAACGAAGGCCATGTGGCCGGCTGGGACGACCCGCGCCTGCCCACCATCGCCGGGCTGCGCCGCCGCGGCTACACCGCAGCCAGCCTGCGTTTGTTCGCCGAGCGCATCGGCGTGACTAAGTCCGATTCATGGATCGACTACGCCACGCTCGAAGGCGCGCTGCGCGAAGACCTCGATCCGCTGGCCGCGCGCGCCATGGCCGTGCTCGACCCCGTCAGGCTCGTGCTCACCAACTGGGACGCGCTGATGGGCGCCGGCATGCTGGACGATTGCCAGGCTCCTGTGCATCCCCACCATCCCGAGTGGGGCACGCGCCACTTCAAGTTCGGCCGCGAGCTGTGGATCGAGCGCGACGACTTTGTGCTCGATCCGCCCAAAGGCTTTTTCCGCCTGTTTCCCGGCAGCCGCGTGCGCCTGAAATACGGCCATGTGATCGAGTGCACCGGCGCCACGCTGGATGCGCAAGGCCGGGTGACGGAAGTGCAGGCCACCCTGGTTGCCGACACCAAAAGCGGCACGCCCGGCGCCGCAGCGGTGAAGGTCAAGGGCGTCATCACCTGGGTGGCCGCGGCCGATGCCTTGTCCGCCGAAGTGCGCCTGTACGAGCGCCTGTTCACCGAGGCCCAGCCGGATGCCGGCGGGCGCGATTTTCTCTCCATGCTCAACCCCGAGAGCCTGCGCATCGCGCAAGCCTGGGTCGAACCCGGCCAAGCCTCGACCCAGCCGGGGCAGAGCGTGCAGTTCGAGCGCCACGGCTATTTCGTGGCCGACGCGAAAGACCATGCGCCCGGCCATCTGGTGTTCAACCGCACCGCCACGCTCAAAGACGGTTGGGGCAAGTGAGCCAGCCATGAACCGCGGGCTCACCACCTTGGACGAGGCTGTCGCCGGTTTTGCCGCCGGCGGCGAGCCTGCGGCAGGCAACCATGCCGACGCCGCAGAGCGCCTGTGCGCCGCGGGCTACGCCGTGCTGTCGGCCGCCGAATTGGCGGCGTTGTGCGGCCTGGGCGCGCAAGCCTGCGACCAGGCCGCCGCCTACTGGAACGCACTGCCGCCGGACAGCTATCTGAAAGACGGCGGGCATTACCGCAGCCGCCGCCACGCCAGCTACATCCACAAGCTGCGAGCCGCCGCGGGCGAGAACGAGTTGGCCTTGGCGCCGCACCGCGCCCATTACCAGCCCACCACCTACAACGCCCTGCACGGCGGCATGCTGCGCTGGTACGCGCCGCTCGACGCGGGCTTGCTGGCCTTGCCCTGCATGGCGGCACTGCTGCTCGGGCTGGGGCGCCTGTTCGCGCAATTGCGGCCACAGCGGCAATGGTTTGTCGAAGCCCACCAATTCCGTATCGACACCCACGAAGGCATAGGCCGCCCCACGCCCGAGGGCGCGCATCGCGACGGGGTCGACTTCGTCGCCGTCATCCTGGTGCAGCGCCACGGCATTCGCGGTGGCGAAACCCGCGTGTTCCAGGCCGACGGACCTCACGGCGTGCGTTTCACCCTGGAGCAGCCGTGGAGCGCGCTGCTGATGGACGACAGCCGCGTGATCCACGAATCCACCCCCATCCTGCCCACGGATCCGACCCAACCCGGCTGGCGCGACACCCTGGTGCTGACTTGGCGCGCAGGGGGCTTTTTGGAGCCCGGTCAGGGCTGAGAAGGGCTTGGCGGCGCAGTCGTGGCGCATCGGCCCGGGCGGGGCATTCATGGGCACGGCTTATGCTTACAGGCTGCCTGCGGACCTTTTCTGCAGGCAGCCTTTTCATTGTTGGAGACTCCATGAGCACACGCATTCCCGCCACCCTGATTGCCGGCGACGGCATCGGTCCCGAGATCATGGACGCGACGCTGGCCGCGCTGGCCGCGCTGCAAGCGCCGTTCGACTGGGACGTGCAGGTGGCCGGCCTGGCCGGGGTGCATGCCGCGGGCGACCCGTTGCCGCCGGTCACGCTCGACAGCATTCGCCGCACCCGCCTGGCGCTCAAGGGCCCGCTGGAAACGCCCTCCGGCGGCGGCTACCGCTCCAGCAATGTGCGCCTGCGCGAGGCCTTCAAGCTCTATGCCAATATGCGCCCGACCAAGACCATGGTGCCGGGCGGACGCTTCGACGACATCGACCTGCTGGTGTTTCGCGAGAACGTCGAAGGGCTGTACATGGGCTACGAGCATTACATCCCGATCAACGACGACCCGCACGCCGTGGCCATCGCCACCGGGGTGAACACCCGGCAGGGCGCGCTCAACATCCTGAACTACACCTTCCAAACCGCCATTGCCCTCGGGCGCAAGAAAGTGACGGTGGTGCACAAGGCCAACATCATGAAGGCGCTCACCGGCATCTTCCTGGAAACCGCCTATCAGTTGCATGGCGAGAAGTACGCCGGGCGGATCGATCTGGACAACGTCATCGTCGACGCCTGCTGCATGAAACTGGTGATCAACCCCTGGCAATTCGACACCCTGGTCACAACCAACTTGTTCGGCGATATTTTGTCGGACCTGGCCGCCGGGCTGGTGGGCGGGCTGGGCATGGCGCCAGGCGCGAACATCGGCCAGGATGCGGCCATCTTCGAGGCGGTGCACGGCTCGGCGCCCGACATCGCCGGCAAGGGTTTGGCCAACCCCATCGCGCTGATGCTGGCCGCGGCGCTGATGCTCGACCACGTCAAGCTGCACGACAAGGCCACGCGCCTGCGCCAGGCCATCTCCGGCACGCTCAATGTGGACAAGGTTCGCACCGGCGACCTCGGCGGCAACGCCGACACCAAGACCTTCACAGCGGCCATCGTCAGCCGTATCAAGAACGGCTGACGCACCCTGCGCTGCGCCCTCTCCGCAGGCGGGGAGGTTCTTTGGCGCAACACATTACTCCCTCCCAACCTTCCCCAGACGTGGGGGAGGGGCTTCTCCCCTGTGGTGCGCACCACGGGGGACGTTGCGGACCACGGGATAGATCTGCTGCTGCCAGCGCTTGCCGCTGAACACGCCGTAATGCCCCACGCCCGCCTGGACGTAATGCGTGCGCTGGCAAGGGTGGATGTTGCTGCAAGGGTCCTGCGCAGCCAGGGTCTGGACGAGTGTGCAGATGTCGTCGCGCCCGCCTTCCACCGTGAGCAGCGCGGTGTTGCGAATGGCTGCGGGTCGTACCGGACGATCGCGGAAGGTGAGGGCGCCGCGCGGCAGGTCGTAGTCCTGAAACACGGCGGCTTCCAGATCGAACCCGTCGGGCGGATCGGCCACGGCGAAACACTCCTTGTAGAACTTGCGGGTGGACTGGGCGCGGTCGGTATTGCCCTCCACCAGGTCGTCGAAATACTGGCGGAACATGCCGGTGTGGCGCTCCAGGTTCATGTTGAGAAAAGCCGTGAGTTGCAGGAAGCTCGGGTAGACATCCCGCCCGGCACCTTTGCACTGCAGTGGCACCGGGCTGACCAGGTTTTGCGCGAACCGTTCGATGGGCTTCGAAGTGGCCAGCGGGTTGACCCCGGTGGGGCTGATGCGGCAGTCGACGGGCCCGGCCATCAGGGTCAGGCTGGCGGGCGTGGCGGGGTTGCGGTCCTCGGCCATCAGCGCGGTGGCGGCCAGTGCCGGCACGCTGGGCTGGCAGATGGCCATGAGGTGCGAGCCGGGGCCGATGACCTCGAGGAAGCGCATCAGGTGCCCGGTGTATTCGTCCAGACCGAAGCGGCCTTCGCGCAGTGGCACGTCGCGGGCGTTGTGCCAGTCGGTGATGTAGACATCATGGTCCTGCAGCATGGTGCGTGCGGTTTCGCGCAGCAGCGTGGCGAAGTGCCCGGAGATGAGCGCGACGATGAGCGCAGCCGGTCCCGGGTGCTCCATGCCCTTGCGAAAATGCAGCAGGGCGCAAAAGGGCGTGACGGCGGCCTGTTCATCAGGCATGGCTATGGTGCGTCACGCCATGCAGGTGCGGCCATGCGCGCGAACTCGCGCAGAGGCCAAAGCATGTCGGCCTGGGTTTCGTCGGTTTGGTCGAGCATGGCGGTCTCACGGGTTGAAACGGCGTTGCCGCTCGCGGTCGTCTGGGCGCCCTGTGTCGATGGCTGGGGTGCTTGTTCAAGCAAGCAAGTTTCAAGCCGTTTGCCCGTGCATCCAGGGAACTCGGTCGCTTCTCCGGGCCAAGCTGACGCGGCCTGGCGGCCCGCGCTGGCACAGCGCTTGCTTGGAATCTGACATGGACCGGGCATCGCCGCCGGTCCTGGCATACACACAGCGGAGACGAGGCCATGGCGTGCACCACGCTCAGCATCAGCAGCAAGAATTACTCGTCCTGGTCGCTACGGGGTTGGCTGCTCGCCAAGTTCGCCAAGCTGGATTTCGACGAAATCCTGGTCTCGCCCGACGCCGCCGGAGCGCGCCAGGAATTGTTGCTGTTGTCGCCCTCCATCCTGGTGCCTTGCCTGACGCACAACGGCATCAAGGTGTGGGATACCCTGGCCATTGCCGAGTACCTCAACGAGGTCAAGCCCAAGGCCGGCCTGCTGCCCGAAACCCTGGCGATGCGCGCGCATTGCCGCGCCATCAGTGGCGAGATGCATTCCGGCTTCGCCAACCTGCGCTCGGCCCTGCCCATGAACCTCAAGCGCCATTACCCCGGCTACAAGGTATGGGCCCGGGCGCAAGCCGATATCGAGCGCATTCTCGCCATCTGGCACGAATGCCTGACGACTTACGGCGGCCCGTTCCTGTTCGGCAAGCGCGGCATGGCCGACGCCATGTACGCCCCGGTGGTGACCCGCTTCATGACCTACGACGTGGCGCTCGATGGCGCCTGCACCGCGTATGCCGCACGCATCATGTCCATGCCGGAAATGCAGGAATGGCTGGCCGCTGCGAGCCGGGAGCACACCGACATCGACGAACTCGATAGGGAGTTCTGAAGCTGGCTGCTCCGTGCCTGCGGCGCACAGGTCATGGTGCCCGGCACCGCAAGCTATTTCCAGGGCGTGGGTGGTGGAATCGCGCAAGGGCCTTCGGCATCGACCGTGCCGAAGTCGGCCGGGCCGACGATTTCCAGATACTCCATGCCGGGCGAGTCGTCGTAGAGGCAATGCAAGATGCCCGGGCATTGATGCGCACCACGTCGCCTGCCGCCACCAGCGTGTCCTGGTCCTCGTACATGAAGCGCGCCCAGTCCTTGGTCATGATGACGATCTGGAAGTCGGCCGCATGGAAATGCCAGCCGGTGCCGCCAGTCTCGGGCGGGATGTCGGTGGCCTTCACCAGATGGGAAACCACTCGGCCATTGGTGGCCTCCTTGATGCCCGGATCGCGGTCGTGGAAAAAATCGCGCAGGCCCTCGCCCTTGAACACGGTATCGCCTGGCCTGACATGCGAAAATTTGGTCTTGACGCTGTCCAACATGACCGGTCTCCGGGAACGAAAAACGCCTCAGGAACATGCATAAGCCGTTCCAGCGGACTCAAGTCGGTGACGTCTGCAGCGATTCAGGCGATGGCGGCAAGCAACTTCACGCGGCACGCGACACGCTCACCAACGCAAATAGTGCGCCGTGGTGCCGCTCTGCGCCCGGATGGTGCGCAACTGGCCGTCATGGCGCCCCTCGATGGTGTAGGTGCCCGCTGGTGCCTTGAGGTAGCACAACGGCCCGCCAACGGTGAACTTGGCCAGGGTCTTGCCGTTTTGCATGACCTTCACCGGCACATTGGCCAGATACTCCCCTTGCGGCCCCTTCACCATCCAGAAGCCGAGGTTGAACTTGGCGGCTTGCGCCTGCATTTTCTGCAGGGAACCTTGGCCGACGCCGCCACAGACGTACTGGATGGAACCCTGGGTATGGATGGCAGCGGCATGGGCTTGCGAGGCAGCCAGGGGCAGCAAGGCCGCGGCCAGGAGGGCGACACATTTCAGGGATGTTGGAAAGTGTTTCATGATGGCAACTCCTTGGAATGACAGGAACAACCGCCGTGCGACCGCACGATGGCCTGCAAGACTGCAGGCCATCGTGGCCGCCATGGCGCCTCGGCCCGAATGAAGAGAGCCCGCCCATGCCATGTTCGCGAACGCAGCAAAGCGTTGGCAGGCACCGGGCAGGCCAGTCCACCCCGATGGGCCGTTGAGCAAGAGGCGGTCTCATCGTGATGAGACTTGCCGAAGTCATGATCGGTTTCCCGCTGCGAGGCTTTAGGCCAGGTTTGTGCCCGGTTTTTAAGCCAGATTTAATCGGCCGTCGCGATGGCTCTGGCGGCATCCTGGCGTGTCTTTCTTTGCGGGCCAACCCAGGGCCGGCCGGCGGATCTTGCGATGTGCCCGTGCGCTTCGCACAGCTCGCGCTTCGCTTGAGCGGCACGCGTGCCCTTGCCGCCAGGCCTGGGTGTCGCGACAGGGGCCGCGAGTGGGTTTGAAACGGTGGTGTTCAAATCAAGTCTGCAACGGTGCTGGAGTTGCCGCTGCCGTGCAGTTGTGTCGAACCGAACATCGAGGAGTGCTTCATGCCACGCGCAACATCGCAGCGAGCAGGTTTGCAAAGCTCGGCGGAAGCCGCCGAGGCCGCCTTTTACGAGGCCCTGCAAATGGCCGATGTGGATGCGCTCATGCGGGTCTGGGCCGATGAGGACGATCTGGTCTGCGTGCATCCGGGCGGCCCGCGCCTCGTCGGCCCGGCAGCCATACGCGCCAGCTTCGAGCAACTGTTCGCGGTTGGCCCGGTGCGCATCACGCCCGAGCGGGTGCTGCGCACCATCACCCTGGGTGGCGCCGTGCACAACGTGGTCGAGCGCGTGCTGGTGCAGAGCGATCCGGGGGAGCAGCAGTTCGCCTTCGTGCTCGCCACCAATGTCTACATCAAGACACCCGACGGCTGGCGCCTGGTGCTGCACCACGCCAGCCCCGGTACGGCCCACGAAGCGGCCGAAGTCATGGCCACTTCGGAGCGTCTGCATTGAAGCGTGGCCACGACTCGACCGCTGACGTTGCCGGCCCGGCCGATGCAGCCATGTCCGTCGCAGCGCCGAGCACCATCGATACGTTCAACGGGCCGCAGCCGGCTGCCTACACCGCGCCGTGCTGGCTGCCTGGAGGCCAGGCTCAGACCATCTGGCCGGCGCTGTTTTCGCGTCCCATGAGACAAGGCACGGCTGACCGAAGTTTTGTCATTCCCCCTGGGGGGCGGCTGCCGCAAGGCAGAGGGCTGGGAGCCCTCACGGCAACGCCCATCCCAGCGCTCGCCTGGATGCGCGAACGCTGGGATACGCCCGATGGCGATTTCATCGATGTCGATCGCATCGATCCCGTTGCGCCAGTTGCGCGCGTGGCTGACGCAGCATCAGCACCAAGGCCGTTGCTGGTGCTGTTTCATGGCCTGGAAGGTTCATCTCGCAGCCACTATGCGCAGGCCACCGCGCAGGCCTGCCGGCTTGCCGGCTGGCGCACGGCCGTGCCGCATTTCCGCGGCTGTTCCGGCGAACTCAACCGCGCGCCACGCGCCTACCACTCGGGCGACTGGCAGGAGGTCGACTGGGTCCTGCGGCGGTTTCGCAGCTCGCATGCCGGCCCCATCTACGCGGCCGGCATCTCGCTCGGCGGCAACGCCTTGTTGCGCTGGGCTCAAGAGGCAGGCACGCAGGCAGCCGCAGTCGTCCAGGCGCTGGCCAGCGTCAGCGCTCCGATGGACTTGGCAGCTGGTGGCGCGGCCATTTCCCGCGGCTTCAACCGCAGGGTGTACACGCCCATGTTCCTGCGCACACTCAAGCCCAAGGCGCTGGCCATGATCCGCCTGCATCCGGGCGTGGCCGATGAGCAGGCCATTGCCACCGCTCGTGACCTGTACGACTTCGACAACGCCTTCACCGCACCCGTGCATGGCTTTCGGGATGCCGGCGACTACTGGCTCCGCGCCTCCAGCAAACCCCACCTCGCCAGCATCCGCCTGCCGGCGCTGGTCATCAATGCCCGCAACGACCCCTTTCTGCCGGCGGCGGCCTTGCCTGCAGCCGGCGAAGTTGCCCCTGGTGTGTGGCTGGAGCAACCCGAGCAAGGCGGCCATGTCGGTTTTGCCCAGGGACCTATCCCGGGGCACATTGCATGGATGCCGCAACGCCTGCTGCATTTTTTCCAGCATGGTGTTTGAGCGTCCGGGCATTTCTTGGTCAACAACAGCCATGGATGAACTGGTTCGCAAGGCCCTGTTGCGTTGGCCCAATGTTCCAGCCTGTACCGGCTGGCTGGCGCTGGATGCGCGCGGGCAGTGGTGGATCCGCGACGCGGAGATTCACCCCTGGCCGCGCGATGCCCAGGGCCGGCTCGACAAAGCCGGGGCCAGCCGCGTGCTGCACGAAAAATTGATCGACTTCATCCAGCGCAATTACGCGGCGGATGAACGCGGCTACTGGTTTTTTCAGAACGGGCCGCAGCGTGTTTATGTGGATCTGGAAGCCGCACCGCTGGTGCTGCGCTTGCAGGTTGGCGAGAGCCTCGACGACCTGCCCCGCTGGCAGACCCATACCGGCAAGCCCTGCGACATCAGCGCTGGGTATGTCGATGCCCTCGGGCGGCTGTTTTTTGCCAGCAGCGAAGGGCCGGGCATTGTCCATAGCCTGGATACGAGCCTCCTGGCGCCCTGGCTGGACGATACGCTGCGCCTGCTGTCCCTGCCTGGGTTCGCGCCCATGGTTTTGGAACCCATGTCGGCCCCGGATTTGCGCAGCCGCCTCGGTTTTCAAATCCAGCCATCCGCACATGTCGATGGCTTGACGTGAGCGCGCCGCCCGGCGCGCCATCCGCCGCCTGCCCATCCGAGACCGCACCCACGAAAAAGCCCGCGAGATGCGGGCTTTTTCGTGGGTGCCTGCCAAGGCGCGAACGGGGCGCCTTGGCCATGCCTGGCGAGGTGTTGCTATGACTTCGCCGCCGCCACCATGTAGTCCACCGCGGCCTTCACGTCCGCATCGCTGGCGGTGCTGCCACCCTTGGGCGGCATCATGCCGCGCTTGCCGGTGTAGCCGTGAATGGCGCGGTCGTAAAGCACCGGTACGCCTTGCGCGATGATCGGCGCCCAGGCATCCTTGTCGCCAAATTTCGGCGCACCCGCAATGCCTGCACCATGACAGGCAATGCAGGTCGACTCATACAACGTCTTGCCTGCATCGGCGCTGGCAACGGTGACCGCCGCTGCCGCTGGGGCGCCGCCGGCGGGTTGCGAGGCCGCCGCCGCAGTCGCTGTGGCCGAAGCCGCCGGGGCCGGCGCAGCGCTCGACATGGACGCTGCATTGGCCTGCGAAGCGGCTTTTGCGCTGGAAGCGACGGCAACTTGTCCCACAGCTGCAACGCGCTGATCGACAGCCGCCGTCGACAGGGACAAGGATCCTGCCGGAGGCACGGTTTCGTCCGAGATGAAATGCACGATCAATAGCAAGACAATGACAGGCGTGGCAAAACCCACCAGCAAAATGATGATGGTCTTGCGCAGCGTGGATGCGAATGGCAGTTCGCCGCTTTCGTTGGAAGACTGGGATGGATGTTCGCTCATGATCAACGCGTGGTTATGAAATAGGTCTGGATGGTGAAACCTGCCGCATGATATGGCCTACGCGCATCGTTTTGGTCACACTCGCCGCAAACAGCGCTACTGATACACTCGCATGTTGATTTTCATCACCATAAGCTCGATGTAGAAGGGTCGGTTGCCCTGTTTTGTTGAAGGGAAAAAGCGCTTAGCGACAAGTTGCCGAACGCGCCGCCTGCACCACCGCAACATCGAGATCCGCGCCCGTAGCTCAGTGGATAGAGTATTGGCCTCCGAAGCCAAGGGCCGCTGGTTCGATTCCAGCCGGGCGCGCCAGATTCCTCTTAAAAACAACCATTGGCAGAGAATCCTCTGGGGAATTCCTGCGCCCACTGGCAGCGAATGCCATCTCCTTGGCCGCTGAATGCTTGAGGCTGGCGGCTCATTGCATGGACCCTCCGGAGACATCCATGAACAATATTTCGATGCTGATTGCCGGGCACAACATGTCCAGGCGGCCAGTGGGGCCGTGTTCGATCGCCGCAGCCCCCTTGGCGGCGGCCGATGCGGCCGCGAAGGCCTTCCCCGCCTGGGCCGCAATCGGCCCGGGGGAGCGTCGCGCCATGCTGATGAAGGCCGCGCAGTCGCTCGCGGCGAAGTCCAAGGCATTCGCGAATGCCGTTGCCGCAGAAACGGGGGGATCCGTCTTGTGGGCGGGTTTCAACGTTCACCTCGCCTCCGCTGGCGTGTGGCAACAGGCCGTTCTCAAGGGCTCGGAACTCTGCCCGGCAACCCATGGTTTGATCGTCGAGGCGCTGCACGATGCGGGCCTGCCAGCGGGTGTGGTGAATTTTGTCACCAACGCGCCGGCTGACGCCGCCGAGGTCGTGGAGGCCATGATTGCCCAGCCAGATCTGCATGTCGGCCGCGCGCATCATCGTCGACGAGAGCATCGCTGACGCCTTTGTGTCCCGCCTGGCGGCCAAGGCAAGCGGCCTGCCGCTTGGGGATCCGTGCTGGGCCCGGTCGTCGACATGAGTACGGTTGAGCGCTGCAACGCCCTCATCGACGATGCACTGGCCAAAGGTGCTTCGCTGGTCTGCGGCGGCAAGGCCGACAGCACGCTCATGCCGGCCACCCTGCTCGACCACGTCACTGCGGACATGCGCATTTTCCGCGACGAATCGTTCGGCCCGGTCAAACCGATCGTGCGGGTCAAGGACATCGAGGCGGCGATTGCCTGCGCCAACGACAACGAATACGGACTCTCCGCCGCCGTTTTCGGGCGCGATGTGGCGCGCCGCATGCCATGAACGTGGCCACGCGCCTCGAATCCGGGATCTGCCATGTCAACGGGCCGACCGTCCACGATGAGGCGCAGATGCCCTTCGGTGGCGTCAAGGGCAGCGGATATGGCCGATTCGGCGGCAAGGCCGGTGCGCACGAATTCACCGAACCGCGCTGGATCAGCGTGCAGACGCCGCCGCGCCATGACCCGTTCTGAACCCACCTCGGACCTAGGAGAGATCAAGATGCGACTGCCTGGAAAGAAGATTGTGGTGACCGGGGCAGCATCGGGTATCGGTGCGGAAACCGTCAAGGAGCTGAAGGGCGAAGGTGCCACGGTCGTTGGCGTCGCCGCAATCCTGCCGACGGAGTGGATCACTTTGTGCGGGCCGATTTGTCCGACCCCGCTTCCATCGCGCATGCCGCGGCCGCAGTGGGTGGTGGGATCGACGCGCTCTGCAACATCGCGGGACTGCCACCCACGCGCAGTGCCGCAGCGGTCCTGCGTGTCAACTTCCTGGGGTTGCGTGTTTTCACCGAGGTCGAGAAATACTGCGAGGCCCGCCATGTCGACGATGCACGCAGCTATTTCTTGTCCAAGGAGACGCTGATCGTCTGGACCATGCTGAATCGCTGGACGTGGCGTGATCGCGGCATCCGGATGAATTGCGTTAGCCATAGCCCGGTTCAGACCCCGATTCTTGCCGATTGCATTCAAACCCTGGGCGCACGCGCCGAGGAAGACATGAAGGTCATGGATCGCTCAGGGACACCCGAGGACATCGCGCCTCTGGTGGCTTTTCTCTGCTCGTCGCAGAGCGCCTGGATTCGCGGCACCAATCGGGGCACCAATATTTTCCCTGCGACGGTGGCATGTATGCCCATGTGCTCACGCACATGCACGGATTCGAATAGCTCGTCGCTGAACCGCGCCTGGAGTTTCGGCAGCCTGTGTGGCAGAGTCGGACCGCGATGGCCGACTCTGCGGGACTCCTGTTCGGCACGGGGCTCGAACACTGTCGTTGGACGGTGGGGGCTTGGAAACGGCCTTCATGGGTTGCCGTTTCATGCACGCCGGGGCGAGCGGGGAGCGACCCCGTGCGCACCAGCGCTTCATCGATTGTTCGTTTTCGGTTTTTGAGAAAACTTTCGCCCCGGAAATGCCTGTGACAAGGTCTGGATGGCGCCGGAGTCAGCAAAAGAGTAGCCAGGGAGGCGATTGACAGAATCCCGGAAGTCCTGGCTGCGGAGGATGTCGAGCAAGGTCTTCAACTGAGGTTGATCCAATGCATCCGCGTGGCAAAGAAGGAAATAACGCTCGCTCGCAATCGGGATGAAGTCCAGCTTGAATTGTCGCGCGGGCGTTTCAACCCCGAGGCCCACGTCCGCCATGCCACTGGCGACGTAAGCGGCGACGGCAGCATGGGTGTATTCGCCATGCTCAAAACCGTGGATGGCCCCGGAGTCGATACCCGCCTGGGCGAGGAGACATTCAAGAAGCAGGCGCGTACCCGATCCCCGCTGCCGATTGATGAAACGGACATCGGGACGGGAGAGATCGCGCACGTCATAGATCTTTCGCGGATTTCCCGCCGCCACGATCAGGCCCTGGCGGCGAACGACCGTGCAGATGACGCGGCAGGTGCGCGGGTCGAACCAGCGTGCGTAGTCCTCCAGAATGCGTCCCTCGAAATCACCGATGGGGACATGAAATCCGGCCAGATCACAGCCACCATCATGCAGGGAGGCCACAGCTTCGAGGCTGCCCACGTATTTGCATTCCACGGGCACATGTTGTTGCAGCACCAAGGCATCCAGCAGTTTTTCCACGGCGAATCCATGGCTGGCATGCACGCGCAAAGGGGCTGGGTTGGAGGTGACGACGCGCCCAATCTCCACCTCCAGTTCGGAGGACAGCGAAGCCAACGCCGGGTTCAGGCGCGCAGCAATGCGGCGGTCAGCCCAGACCAGCGTTTCACCCAGCGCCGTCAGTTTGGAGCCTTTGCCGCGCACCATGTTGAGTAACGGAGCGCCGAACATCGCTTCGCCCGAGCGCACCAGCTCCCACGCATGCCGGTAGGAGGCGCCTGTTTGCCGACATGCGGCCGAAAGGCTGCCATGTTCATGAACTTGAACCAGGAGTGCGAGCAGCTTTGGTGACAGCATCTGGCCATCCGCCTGCTTGATCGTCCACTGAGGGTGGATGGAAACCTTGTGCATTCGGGTTTTCCCTTTAGGCTGCCGCAAGCATAGCCGACATGCTGCGGCAACCGTGTTGCATGGGCCTGTCGGCGCATATTGCGAATGCCCGTGATGCCACGTAGATTCACTCTACAAACTGCGCCCTAATCATGCTTCGCACAGCATATTGATGCCGTCCGCAATGACAGGGTGCATCCGGTTTGGAAGGCGGCATCCGTGGAGACAACATGATCGCACCAGTTCGACCCCCTCAGATCGATTCCAAGGCAACCGCCAAGGCGGTGCAAGCCTTGATCGAGCGGCACCGGAGCCAGCCTGGAGCCCTGCTGCCGCTCTTGCATGCCGTGCAGGACACGCTCGGCCATGTTCCTGCCGACGCGGTACCGCTGATCGCCGCGGGGCTGAATCTGTCGCGCGCCGAGGTGCATGGCGTGATCACCTATTACCACCATTTTCGCAGCGAGCCGGCTGGTCGGCACGTGGTGCAGATTTGTCGCGCCGAGGCCTGTCAGGCATGCGGCGCCGACGCGCTCATCGACGCGGCCGAACGCTTGCTGGGCTGTGGGCTGCACAAAACCCGCCGCGACGACGCCGTGACCCTGGAGGCGGTGTACTGCCTGGGTCTGTGCGCCTCATCGCCGGCGCTGATGGTGGACGGCACGCCGCATGCCCGCGTCACGGCCGCGACACTCGCGCGCATCGTCGCGCAACTGGAAATCCAAACATGAACCAACTCGTGAAAGTCTTCGTACCGTGCGATTCCGCTGCCCTTGCCGTCGGGGCCGACGCGGTCGCGCACGCGCTGCGGACGGAATGCGCCAGGCGCGGTCACCCCATCGCGCTGGTGCGCAATGGTTCGCGCGGCATGTTCTGGCTGGAGCCCCTGGTCGAGGTGGACACGCCGCAAGGTCGCGTCGCCTATGGGCCGGTGACGCCCGACGACGTTCCGCAACTGCTGGACGCGGGCCTGCTGCACGGCGGGCCTCACGCGCTGGCACATGGGCTGACCGAACAGATCCCATACCTGGCCCGCCAGGAACGGCTGACTTTCTGCCGCATGGGTGCGACCGATCCACGGTCGCTTGCCGATTACGCGGCGCATGGAGGTTGGGACGGGCTGAAGCGCGCACTGGCCATGGACGGCGCCGCCATCGTCGAGCACATCACGCATGCGGGCCTGCGCGGCCGGGGCGGCGCCGCGTTTCCTGCGGGCATCAAGTGGAAAACAGTGCTGCATGCGCAGGCGGCGCAGAAATATGTGGTCTGCAATGCCGACGAAGGCGATTCCGGCACCTTCTCCGACCGCATGGTGATGGAAGGCGACCCGTACATGCTGATCGAAGGCATGGCGATTGCCGCTCTCGCGGTGGGCGCCACGCGAGGCTATGTGTACATACGCTCCGAATACCCGCACGCCGTCGCCACGATGGTCGAGGCCATCACCCGCGCCGGTGCGGCGGGCATTCTCGGCGACAGCGTCTGCGGCTCGGGCCACGCGTTTCACCTGGAGGTGCGCAAGGCCGCGGGGTCCTACGTCTGCGGCGAGGAAACCGCGATGCTGGAGAGCATCGAGGGCAGGCGCGGCGTCGTCCGGGCCAAACCGCCACTGCCGGCCATCGCCGGCCTTTTCGGTCAGCCCACGGTGATCAACAACGTCATCACGCTGGCCAGCGTGCCCGTCATCCTCGCGCGAGGCGCCGAGGCCTATCGCGATTTCGGCCTGGGCCGCTCGCACGGCACGCTGCCCTTCCAACTTGCCGGCAACGTCAGGCACGGGGGCCTGGTCGAGAAGGCCTTCGGCCTGACGCTGCGCGAGCTGCTGGTCGATTTCGGCGGCGGGACGGCTTCGGGACGGCCGATCAAGGCCGTGCAGGTCGGCGGCCCGCTGGGTGCTTACATTCCCGCGTCGCAATGGGATGTGCCGCTGGACTACGAGGCCTACGCGGCGATCGGCGCGGTGCTGGGGCATGGGGGCATCGTGGTGCACGACGATACGGCCGATCTGAGCCGGCTCGCGCGCTACGCCATGGAGTTCTGCGCCATCGAGTCGTGCGGCAAATGCACCCCGTGCCGCATCGGCTCGACGCGCGGCGTCGAGGTGATCGACAAGATACGGAACAACCAGAACCGCGCGCAGCAGGTGCACCTGCTGCGCGATCTGTGCGACACCATGCTGCACGGCAGCCTGTGCGCCATGGGCGGCATGACGCCGTATCCGGTGCTGTCGGCACTCAACCACTACCCGCAGGACTTCGGTGTCGAAGCGCCGGATCAGCAGGCCGCTTGAAGAACGGAGACACGCCATGCTCAACCACCTGAAGCAAGAGATCGACTACGGTACGCCGCAACGCGAGGCGGGCGCCGAGGTCACGCTGGAGATCGATGGTTTCGACGTCACCGTGCCGCAGGGCACTTCGCTGATGCGCGCGGCGATGCAGGCCGGCATCAAGGTGCCCAAGCTATGCGCGACCGACAGCCTCGAACCCTTCGGTTCGTGCCGGCTTTGCTTGGTCGAGATCGAGGGCCGGCGAGGTTTCCCGGCCTCGTGCACGACGCCCGCGGAGGCCGGCATGAAGGTCCGCACCCAGACGCCCCGCCTGCAGGATCTGCGCAAGGGGGTGATGGAACTCTACATCTCCGACCACCCGCTGGACTGCCTGACGTGCAGCGCCAACGGCAATTGCGAATTGCAGGACATGGCCGGCGTGACCGGCCTGCGCAACGTGCGCTACGGGGTCGGTGCCGCCGCAGGCGCCCACCACTGCGACGCGAAGAAGGACGAATCCAACCCTTACTTCACCTACGACCCGAGCAAGTGCATCGTCTGCAGCCGCTGCGTGCGGGCGTGCGAGGAGACCCAGGGCACTTTCGCCCTCACCATCAGCGGCCGCGGCTTCGGCAGCCGCGTCTCGCCGGGGCAGGATCAGCCCTTCATGGACAGCGAATGCGTGAGTTGCGGCGCCTGCGTCGAGGCCTGCCCCACCGCCACGCTGCAGGAGAAGAGCGTCATCGAACTCGGCCAGCCCGAGCACAGCATCGTCACCACCTGCGCCTACTGCGGCGTGGGCTGCGGCTTCAAGGCGGAGATGAAGGGCAGCGAGGTGGTGCGCATGGTGCCGTGGAAGGACGGCAAGGCCAACGAGGGCCACTCCTGCGTCAAGGGCCGCTTCGCCTGGGGCTATGCCACGCACAAGGACCGGATCACCAAGCCGATGATCCGCAAGCGCATCACCGATCCGTGGACCGAGGCGAGCTGGGATGAGGCCTTCGCCTACGCTGCAAGCGAGTTCCGCCGCATCCAGTCCACGTATGGCCGCGACTCGGTCGGCGGCATCACCTCGTCACGCTGCACCAACGAGGAAACCTATCTGGTCCAGAAGCTGGTCCGCGCGGCCTTCGGCAACAACAACGTCGACACCTGCGCCCGCGTGTGCCACTCGCCCACCGGCTACGGCCTGGGACAGACCTACGGCACCTCGGCCGGCACGCAGACCTTCAAGTCGGTGGAGAAGGCCGACGTGATCATGGTCATCGGCGCCAACCCGACCGATGCGCACCCGGTGTTCGCCTCGCGCATGAAGCGGCGTCTGCGCCAGGGCGCCAAGCTGATCGTGATCGACCCGCGCCGCATCGACCTGGTGAAGTCTCCCCATGTGCGCGCCGACTACCACCTGCAACTACGGCCTGGAACCAATGTCGCCGTTGTGTCCGCGATGGCGCACGTCATCGTCACCGAGGGCCTGCTGGCCGCCGACTTCATCGCCGAGCGCTGCGACGACAAGTCATTCCAATCGTGGCTGGAGTTCATCGCGCGTCCTGAAAACTCCCCCGAGGCGATGGAATCGGTCTGCGGCGTGCCGGCGGCCGATCTGCGCGGCGCGGCGCGTCTCTATGCCACAGGAGGCAATGCTGCGATTTACTACGGCCTGGGCGTGACCGAGCATGCGCAGGGTTCGACCATGGTGATGGGTATCGCCAATCTCGCGATGGCCACCGGCAATATCGGCCGCGAAGGCGTGGGCGTGAATCCGCTGCGCGGCCAGAACAACGTCCAGGGTTCGTGCGACATGGGCTCGTTCCCGCACGAGCTCCCGGGGTACCGCCACATCTCCGACAGCGCAGTGCGTGGCGAGTTCGAAGCAGCTTGGGGTGTGAATCTTGACCCGGAACCCGGCCTGCGCATTCCTAATATGTTCGATGCCGCGCTGGATGGCAGCTTCAAGGGCTTGTACTGCCAAGGGGAGGACATCGTGCAGTCGGACCCGGACACGCAGCATGTCGCGGCGGCGTTGTCGGCGCTGGAATGCATCGTCGTGCAGGACCTCTTCCTGAACGAGACCGCGAAGTATGCGCATGTCTTCCTGCCCGGATCGTCCTTCCTGGAGAAGGATGGCACCTTCACCAACGCGGAACGGCGCATTTCGCGCGTCTGCAAGGTCATGCCGCCCAAGGCCGGACTGGCGGACTGGGAGGTGACGGTGAGGCTTGCCAATGCGCTCGGGTATGCGATGCGCTACAGCCATCCCGAGGAGATCATGCAGGAGATTGCCGCGCTCACGCCGACGTTCCGCGGCGTCACCTACGCCAAGATCGAACGTCTGGGCAGCCTGCAATGGCCCTGTAACGACCAGACTGGCGAGGCCGGCACCGAGATCATGCATGTGGACCATTTCGTGCGGGGCAAGGGGCGCTTCATCATCACGCAGTACGTTCCGAGCGACGAGAAGGTCACCCGCAGGTTCCCGCTGCTGCTGACCACGGGACGCATCCTGAGCCAGTACAACGTGGGCGCGCAGACGCGGCGCACGCCCAACAATCTCTGGCACGACGAGGACAGGCTGGAGATCCATCCGCACGACGCCGAGGAGCGCGGAATCCGCGACGGTGACTGGGTGGGCATCCAGAGCCGGGCCGGAGACACGGTTTTGCGGGCGGCGGTCACCGAGCGCGTGGCCCCGGGTGTGGTCTACACCACATTCCACTTCCCGGAATCGGGCGCGAATGTCATCACGACGGACAGTTCGGATTGGGCGACCAACTGCCCCGAGTACAAGGTCACTGCCGTTCAGGTGATGCCGGTTGCCCAGCCCTCGCGCTGGCAGCAGGAGTATGGGCAGTTCAGCACCATGCAGTCCGCGCTGCTTGAAGGGCGCCGAACGGCAACGCCGGAGCAAGTCAAGTGATCGCCCAAGATGCACCTTTGACGGCGGGTGCTCGACAGGCGCGGGTGGTTCGACTGCGAACCGGCATGCGCAGTGAAGCGGTTGATTGGCTGACCGAGGAAGTTCCAGTTGCGCTGGAATTCAATGGCATTTCGCATGCCGTGATGCTGGCGACGCCCATGGACCTGGAGGACTTCGCGCTGGGGTTCGGTCTCAGTGAGGGCATTTTTGACCGGCCGGCTGATCTGTACGACTGTGAAGTCGATGCCTGTGCCGAAGGCCTGACGGTGCACATGGAGGTTTCTTCCCGCAGCTTTGCGCGGTTGAGAGCGCGGCGCCGCACACTTGCCGGCAGGACGGGTTGCGGGCTTTGTGGAACGGAGAGCCTTGCACAGGTCCTACGAACCCTGCCACGGGTTGTCGCCAGGCAGACGATTCAAAGCGCGGCCATCACGCGAGCCATGGATGGCATGCGCGATAGGCAGTTGCTGGGCCAGGCGACCGGCGCCACCCATGCCGCCGCATGGTGTGGTTGTGCTGGTGAAATTCGCTTGCTCCGGGAAGACGTCGGCCGACACAACGCCCTGGACAAGCTGATCGGTGCGCTGGCGCGTGCCGGAATCGATGCGGGCTCTGGGTTCATGGCCGTGACGAGCCGCGCCAGCGTGGAGATGGTGCAGAAGGCCGTGGTCGCCGGGGTTCCACTCCTGGCTGCGGTCTCGGCACCGACGCTGCTTGCGGTCAACACCGCCGAGCAAGCGCGAATGTGCCTGGTTGGGCTGGCGCGGCAAGGCAATCTGGTGGTCTACGCCCACCCTCAGCACTTGTCATTGGGCAATGGGATCGACCTATGAATACGAGCAACCTCATCTGTATGGCGAATCGCATCGGCCAATTTTTTGCGTCGATGCCTGACCGCGATGAAGCGCTTATGGGCATCGCACAACATATTCAGCGATTTTGGGAGCGGCGGATGCGCGCCGAGCTCTTGGCGCATCTCGAAAGCAACCATGGGGAAGGTCTCGATGCCATCACTCTCGATGCATTGCGCGCACACCGGGATCTACTTTGAATGTGGCCTGCGTGCCTCATGAACCAGCTGCCAGTCGGCATGGCGCTGGCATGAGCCCGATGGCACTGGATCAAGCAGAGTTGGCGCAGGAGCCTGCTGATCGTCCAAGCGCCATGATCTTGCGGCAGCCCGCCGCACCAATCAGTCTTGCGAATCTGCGACGGCCGTGATCTCACGCTATCGACCGGCGGCAGCCGCTGGGCAACGACCTAGGGCAGTCTCTGGGTAAGATCAACGCCAAGGGCTGGCGAAGCCAGAAAAAAAGCCAGGGGCGCGTCTAAGAATGCACTGGCGGAGACGAAGGGATTCGAACCCTTGATGCGCTTTTGGCACATACTCCCTTAGCAGGGGAGCACCTTCGGCCACTCGGTCACGTCTCCCGTTTGCAGCGCAGATCTGCCACAAAGCGTAGCCTCACATTATTGCATAGCAATTGGCCCGCCATGCTGGGTTTCCAAGATCCAGGTCCGAGCAACTTGAGCGAGGGATTCGCCAGCCCCTGCAACGCCGAGCGGCTGTCCCAGCTGCGCAGCGGGGCAACGGCAGCCGGGCGTCTATTGATGGGCTTTCTGCACATGACACACCAGTACCAACTTGGGCTCAGCCTCTAATCTCGGATGAACTGGATTGATACCCACGCCCATCTGGACGCCGCCGAGTTCGGAGGCGACCCCAGCCAGATGCTGGCACAGGCTTACGCAGCTGGGGTGCGCAGCGTGGTGATTCCGGCAGTGGAGCCAGGCAATTTTGCCGCTGTGCGCGACTTGGCCCATGCCAGCGGTCAGGTCTATGCGCTGGGGGTTCACCCCTTGTCTGTGGAACGTGTGAACGAGGCCGACTTCTCTCAGCTGCGCCGTGCGGTGCTGCAGGCGAGGGACGATCCGCAATGTGTCGCCCTCGGCGAGATCGGACTGGATTTTTTTGTCCAGGGTGTGAACCGTGATCGCCAGCTCTGGTGGTATGAGCAACAACTCAGGCTGGCACGCGAGCTGGGTTTGCCGGTGCTGTTGCATGTGCGCAAATCGCAAGATGCATTGCTCGCCGGTCTGCGCAAACTCGGATGGGCTCAGACCGGCATCGGTGGCATTGCCCATGCATTCAACGGGAGTCGACAGCAGGCCGATGCCTTTATCGCGCAGGGGTTCAGACTCGGTTTTGGTGGCGCCATGACGTTCGAGCGAGCGTTGAACATCCGCCGTCTAGCAGCCCAACTGCCCGATTCCAGCCTGGTGCTTGAAACGGATGCACCCGATATGCGTCCCGAATGGTTGGCCCGTGCAGAACAGCTCCAACCCAATACGCCGGCTGAATTGCCTCGCATTGCCCAAACTCTGGCGACATTACGTGGCTGGACGCCAGGACAAACGGCCAGCATCACAACCGCCAATGCGCTCGCAGCTTTGCCGCGGCTGGCCTCCTGGTTGGAGATGCGCGGTGCAACGAAGGGGAAAGTACTTCGAACTCTGTTGTGACCTTGAAAAGGAGCGCGACGCCCCGATCTAGGGCCTGTTCACGCCATTTCTCCACCTGCGTTGCCCCCAGACGGGGATGGCTGCAAGGCGGAGGGCGCCGGCAAGGGTGAACCCTTGCCAAGACCGACAACGCCGCGGACGCCCCGTCTGGGGGCAACCCTGCGGGACGGGGGACTGGGCAGCGCATTGCGGCTTGCACTGCATCTGCCCAGTCCCCCGTCGCGGGCGCAGAAATAGCGTGAACAGGCCCTAGTTGGCAACGTTTTTTGACATGCCGCGTTGTTCCCAGTCCCGCATGCTGGTCTGACCGCTTCCAGCCTCACCACACTTCCCCAATTCCCGCTTGATCCCATCCCAATCATGAGCCTCGACACAACTTCAACCGCCGCTCCGCAGTCCGGCAGCCACACTCACGCTTTCCAGGCGGAGGTGAAGCAGTTGCTGCACCTGGTGGCGCATTCGCTTTACTCGAATCGCGATATTTTTCTGCGTGAACTCGTCTCCAATGCCTCGGACGCCTGCGACAAGTTGCGCTATCTCGCCATTGACGACGCGGCGCTGTGGGAAGGGCAGGGCGAGTTGCGCATCCGGGTGGATTTCGACGCCGCCAAGCGCACCCTCACGGTGAGCGACAACGGCGTTGGCCTGAGCCTGCAGGATGCCATCGATCATCTCGGCACCATCGCCAAATCCGGGACGCGCGAGTTCATGCAGCAGATCGGCCAGGAGCGCAAGGCCGATGCCAACCTCATCGGCCAGTTCGGCGTGGGCTTCTACTCGGGTTTCATCGTCGCCGATCGCATCACCGTCGAAAGCAGGCGCGCGGGCATGACCACCGAGCAGGGTGTGCGCTGGTCCTCAGAAGGCACAGGCGAGTTCAGTGTCGAGACCATCAACCGCGAGCAGCGCGGCACGGATGTGATTTTGCATCTGCGTGCCGAGGATGATGATCACAAATTCGACGACCTGCTCTCGAACTGGAAGCTCAAGAGCATCATCAGCCGCTATTCGGACCATATCTCCTTGCCGATTGAAATGCGCAAGCGCGAATGGAACCAGGAGAAAGGCCAAGAAGAGGTGCTGGACATCTGGGAGCAGATCAACAAGGCGGCTGCTCTTTGGGCTCGGCCGAAAACAGAGATTAGCGAAGAGCAATATATCGATTTTTACAAGCAGATCGCGCACGATAGCGCCGCGCCGTTGGCTTGGACCCATAACCGCGTGGAGGGCCGCAGCGAATACACCCAGTTGCTCTACCTTCCTGCCAAGGCACCGTTCGATCTGTGGAATCGAGAACAGAGCGCGGGCGTCAAGCTCTATGTTAAGCGCGTGTTCATTCTCGACGACGCCTCCAGCTTGCTGCCGACCTATTTGCGTTTCGTTCGCGGGGTGGTGGACAGCGCTGAACTGCCGCTGAATATTTCGCGTGAATTGCTGCAGGAAAGCCGCGATATTCGCGCAATTCGGGACGGTTGCACCAAACGTGTGCTTTCTTTGCTGGAAGATATGGCGGCCAGCGACGATGCGGCCCAGCGCGACAAGTACGCCCGGTTCTGGCAAGAGTTCGGTCAAGTGCTGAAAGAGGGCGTGGGCGAAGATTTCGCCAACCGTGAACGTTTGGCCAAGTTGCTGCGCTTCGCCTCGACGACCAGTGAGGGCGACGCGCAAACGGTGAGTCTGGCCGACTACGTCGCCCGCATGAAACCCGAGCAAACGGCCATCTACACCATCACCGCCGACAACCTGCGCACGGCCCGCTCCAGCCCGCAACTCGAAGTGTTCAAGCGCAAGGGTGTGGAAGTCCTCCTGCTCACTGATCGGGTTGACGAATGGATGCTCGGCAGTCTGACCGAGTTTGAGGGCAAGCCCCTGCAGTCCGTGGCCCGAGGTGGTGCCGACCTTGGTGCCTTGCAGGACGCCGAGGAAAAAAAACAGGCCGAGGAAGCCGCGCAAACCCACCAGGGTTTGCTGGCGCGCATGAAGACTGCCCTGCAAGGCATGGCGCAGGACGTGCGCATCAGCACCCGCTTGGTGGAGTCGCCGGCCTGCCTGGTGGCAGCTGACGGCGAGGTCAGCGGCCACTTGGCGCGGCTGCTGCGCCAGGCTGGACAGGCGGCGCCCAAATCCCTGCCGATTCTGGAAATCAACCCTGCGCATGCCTTGGTGCAGCGGCTTGAAGGCGAGATGGGGAAAACGGCAGCCGAGCAGGATGGCGTGGATCAACCCCAGGTCTTCGACGATCTGGCCCGCATCCTGTTCGACCAGGCTCTCCTGGCCGAGGGGGGAATGCCGGAGGATGCAGCCGCCTACGTCAGGCGGGTGAATGCATGGCTGGTGCGCTCGGTTTGAGCGCGCCATCACGCCCAAGCCCGGCCCGTCGCGCCGAGTGTGGCGGGCTGCTCCTGCGGCGAAGCTGAATGGGTCATGGCGAAGGCACGGACCTGATTCAGTGTTGGCCTAAGTCCGCATCGCTAAACTGGACTCCATCATCTTTCTCCGCTGCCGCCCTTGGCACCACAGGCAGCCACGACAACCCAGCATGAACGAGGCGAACGAGCAGCCATTGAACAAACATGCCGCCGGCTATTGGCGTTTCATGCGTGAGTTCGTCCGCAACCCGCGCCAGATTGGCGCCATCTGCCCCAGTTCCCCATTCCTGGCGAGGCGCATGGCAAGTCTGGTCCCCGGCGGGGATGGCGTGGTCGTCGAGCTTGGCCCCGGCGGCGGAGCCGTCACAGCCGCTTTGCTGAACCACGGCGTCTCGGCCCAGGACTTGGTCCTGGTCGAGCGCTCGGCGGCACTGTCGGTCCATCTCGCCAAGCGCTTCCCCGGTGTGCATCTCATTCAAGGCGATGCCATGCACCTGAGTCGCTTCGAGGTTTTGAGCCAGCCGGTGCGCGCCGTCGTTTCCAGTTTGCCGCTGCGCAGTCTGCCCAGGCCGGTGGTGAGGCAGATCCTGGATCAAGTTGCGCTCATTTCAGGGCCCGGCACGGTGTTCATCCAGTTCAGCTATGCCCTGCGCGGCAGCTACCAGACCATGGCCCATGGCTTCGAGCGCGATCAAGCGCACCTCGTCTGGCGTAACTTGCCACCTGCGCGCATCGAGGCCTTTCGCTTCCAGCCGCGCAATTTCCAGTAAATTGGAAATCGGCCGGGTGGCCTTCAACCTTGGCAGACCGAAAGACCGGTCTGCCGGCGGGGTTCAGGACACCCACATGGTGATGGTGACCACCGCCAGCAGCAGCATCCACAACAGCACGGAACGCCACACCAGCCCAACCACACTGCGCAGGTGCGCAGGCGTCGGTATGTCGCCTGGCATCTGGGCTTGCTGTCCGGGAGGCTGGACTTCGGGATCGATGGCGCTGGCCCAAGCCTGTTCGCCCGGTTCCGGCATCGAACTGAGAGCGGTCGCACCGAGACGGATGCCAACCGCGCCCGCTGCCGAAGCCAACATGGCTCCAGTATTGCTGTCGGGCCACAGGCGGGCGTAGTTGCGCCACCGATCCACGGCCTCCTCGAAATTACCCACCACGGCGTAGCTGGCTGCTGTCAGACGCGCTGGCAGCCAGTCGAGCACATGGAAAGCCTGATCGGCAAAATCGCGCAGCCAGGGGCTGGCATCGGAGCCGGTGGCGTTCCACTTGCCTGCCGTGTACTCCGCCATGCGGTAGAGCACGGCACCGGCTGGTCCCAGGGGCAGCAGGAACCAGAAGAACACGCCGAGCACGTAGCGCTGCGCCGCCACGAGCGCATGTTCGATGGTCTGCTGCGTGACGTCGTCGGCCGACATCTCCACGGTGTCGAGTGCCTTCCACTGCTTCAGGATGGCGCGTGCTCCGGCCACGTCGCCATGGCTGAGGGCATCGGAAATATCGGTGAAGTAATGGCTGAACTGGCGAAAGCCGAGGGTGAAATACAGCACCACCACATTCCAGGCGAAGGCCAGCAGGATGTTCACGCGCAGCGCCGCCCAGTAGATGAGCAAGGACACCAGCGCCGGCAGCAGCACGGCGATGAACCAGGCGGCAAGCCCATGCCGGCGCTCGCCAGCATCGAAATTGCGTGCCGCGAAGTCGGCAAGCGATTTGCGAGCGCCGTAGACAACACTCAGGCGCCCGAGGGGTTTGATTTGCTCCAGCAGCAGAGCGAGCAGGACGGAGAAAAAGGCCATGCCGCGATGCTAAGCGATGAGCAGGCGGTAGAGGTTGCGAATCATCGCTGCGGTGGCGCCCCAGATGAAATAACGCCGCCCGTCGGTGCTGGTCCAGGGCATGGCATAAAAGCTGCGGCGCGCAGCGTTGGGGAGCGTCGGCAGGGCGCCGAGTCCGGTTTGAGCGTCCCAGGTCCGCAACTCATGGTGGGCAGGGTTCATCAGGAATGCCAGCGGCACCTCGAACACTTCAGCCACCTCGCTGGCCTGGGCGCGAAGCGGCGCCTGCGGGTCGACCATGCCGACCACGGGTGTGACGGCATAGCCGGTGATGGTGGTGTAGACCGGCATGGACCCCAGTGGCTCGACCCATGCCGCCTGCAGTCCGATTTCTTCCTCAGCCTCACGCAGAGCCGTATGCAGAGCGCTGGCATCCCCCGCGTCGCGGCTGCCGCCCGGAAAGCTGATCTGCCCCGGGTGGACATGCAGGTTGGCGGTGCGGCGGGTGAGCAGGAGCTGCATCCCCTGTGGCCGTGCAATCAGTGGAATCAGGACCGACGCGTCACGTAGCGTGATGCGCTGGCCGATCTGCACATCCTCGAACACTTCGGGTCGCCAGGACGGAGTCCGGGCGAAGCGCGCTCGCAGCCAGCCGGCCTGCAAATGGGCAGGATCGACCGCGGGCATGCCAGGCTCGGGTGTGCCCAGGGGAACCTGTTCCGGATCGAACGGTGGACGTGATGGCGGTGAGGCGGTCATGGGATGGGCCAAAGCAAACAGCCGGCAAGCGCCGGCTGTTTGCTGATGATGGCAACGTTGTGCGTCGCGATCGGTTCTGCTTGCGCAGACGGACGGCTCAAGCCAGCTTTTCCTTGATGCGCGCCGACTTGCCGGTACGGCCGCGCAGGTAGTACAGCTTGGCACGGCGCACGTCGCCGCGGCGCTTGACCTCGATGCCTGCAATCATCGGCGAGTAGAGCTGGAAAGTCCGCTCGACGCCTTCGCCGGATGAAATCTTGCGCACGATGAAGTTGGAATTCAAGCCGCGGTTGCGCTTGGAGATGACCACGCCTTCGTAGGCCTGGGCACGTTTGCGTGTGCCTTCGACCACGTTGACGCTGACGATCACCGTGTCGCCGGGGGCGAAATCAGGAATGGCCTTGCCTTGGGTCAGGCGCTGGATTTCTTCCTGTTCGAGTTGCTGAATCAGATGACTGCTCATGGGGGCTCCAAGGATCTTGCGGCCGCTTTGGAAGGGGTGCAAAGCCAATGGTCGAGATCGGCTTTTAGCTGTTGTGCGGGCAGCAGAGGATCGAAAAATTTTGCATTTTAGACCAAATTCGAGAGCGCTTCTTCATCGCGCTTGCTCAGGCGGCCTTGCTGGCGCAAGGCGAGGATCAGTTCAGGCCTGCGCGTTTGCGTGAGCGCCAGCATGCGGTCGCGGCGCCAGCGGGCGATGCGGGCATGATCGCCCGAGAGCAAGGCTTCGGGAACGGACAGGCCGGCGTGCTCGGGTGGGCGCGTGTAGTGGGGGCAATCGAGCAGGCCGTCGGAGAAGCTGTCCTGGGTGGCCGATTCGGCGCAGCCCAGCACGCCGTGCAGCAGCCGGGCCACGGCATCGAGCAGCGCCATGGCCGCAATTTCCCCGCCCGACAGGACATAGTCGCCCAGGCTGATTTCAACGTCCACGTTTCGGTCGATGAAGCGCTGGTCGATGCCTTCATAGCGCCCACAAACCAGCACGGCGCCAGTGGAGGCAGCCCATTGCGTGACATGCTGCTGGGTGAGTGCGGCGCCCGTGGGAGAAAACAACACGACCGGCGCCGGGGCCGAGCCGGTTGCCTGGCGCGCCGCCTGGGCCGCAGCCAGCGCCTGCTCCAGCGGCTCGGCCAGCATCACCATGCCTGGGCCACCGCCATAGGGGCGATCGTCCACGGTGCGGTGGGCACCGGTGGCGTAGTCGCGTGGGTTCCAGGTCTGCAATTGCATCACGCCGGAATCGAAAGCCCGGCGGCAGATGCCTTGCGTGCGCAGCGGTTCGAAATAGCTGTCGAACAGGGTCAGAACATCGAAGCGTGGCATGGCCTGCGGCTCCGGGCGCGTTCAGTCGTACTCGGGCAGCCAGTCGGCCACGATGCGCCGCGCAGCGATATCGACTTCAACGATATAGGCATCGACGAAAGGAATCAGCCTTTCGTGCTGCTGGCCGTCCGTTGCGGCTTGCAGTTGCAGCACGGCCTGGGCGCCGCTGTCGAGCAGACCGCTGACCGTTCCGAGTTGCAGGCCCTCGCGGTTGAGCACGGTGCAGCCGATGAGGTCGACCCAGTAATACTCATCCTTGCGTGCCGGCGGGAAATCTTCGCGGCGGGCATGGATGGTCCAGCCGCGAAAGGACTCCGCCTGCGCGCGCGTGGTTGTGCCGTCGAGCAAAGCCACCACGGATTGTGTGTGACGCCGCGCCAGGCGCACGGCGTACTGTGCCCGTTGCAAGGGGCGTCCCTGTGGCGAGCGCATCCACCAGTGAGATGCCTTCAGCAGGGCCGCGGGCTCGTTCGACTGGGGCGCGATTTTCAGCCAACCCTGCGTGCCCCATGCATCCAGCACATGGCCGACCTGGATCAGGCCCTCAGGCCAGTCGGTGTGGCCTTCTGGTCTGTCAGCCGAAAGCGGTTTTGAGTCTGTGGAGGCGGGTTTGGACATGGCGCAAAGCAAAACACCGCAAGCAGTCAGCTTGCGGTGTCAGATGATGGCAGCATTGGGCAACAAAGGCCCCAGGCAATGCAGCGCAGCCCGAGTCTGCTCCGGGCCCACTGCAGCAAATCAGGCTGCGGCTTGAACCGGAGCCTGTTTGGACTGCTTGACCAAACGTTCGACGGTGGGCGAGAGCTGTGCACCCACGCCAGCCCAGTAGTTCAGGCGTTCGATTTCGATGCGCAGGGGCTGCTCAAGGCCGCGGGCGACAGGGTTGTAGAAGCCCAGGCGCTCAAGGTAACGGCCGTCACGGCGGTTGCGCGAGTCAGTAGCCACGATGTGATAGAACGGGCGCCCTTTGGCACCAGCGCGTGAAAGACGAATGACGACCATTGCTTGGATTCCTAAGGTATCTGGGTGATGGACTAATGCACGAATTTGATGGGCCGCTGCACCCTGTATCTGGCAATCGCGTCGTGTTGTACACCGCAAGATTGACCAAAATACGCATGGCTGGCGTCAGGCGGCAAGCCTGATGCAGTCTGGCAGATCCCTGGCAAAAAACGAACCCGGCAAGCCCAGTAAACTTGTCATTATATCGAACTGAGAGGGCTGGACACAGCCACCGCCATGGACTTATTGAAGACGGCCTTGATTCGCCCGGCAACAGAGGCTGATGTTGCTGCCATCACCCATATTTATCGTCATCATGTCTTGCACGGAACCGGAACCTTCGAGATTCAGCCGCCGGACACGGCGGAGATGCAGCAGCGCCTGCAACGGGTGACGCAGCGCGGCCTGCCATGGCTGGTGGCGGAGCGCGATGGGGAGGTGGCTGGTTTTGCCTACGCCAACTGGTTTCGCGAGCGTGAAGCCTACCGCTGGACGCTGGAGGATTCGGTGTATGTCGATGCGCAGCAACGTGGCCAGGGTTTGGGTTCGGCGTTGCTGCAACAGTTGCTGCAGGCTTGCGAGGCGCAAGGCGCGCGCCAGCTGCTTGCCGTGATTGGCGACTCGGCCAACGAGGGTTCCATCGCCCTGCACCTGCGCCACGGCTTCACCCATGGTGGCGTGATGCCCGCCGTTGGCTGGAAGTTCGGTCGATGGCTGGACGTGGTGTTGATGCAAAAAGCGCTCGGTCCCGGCGCAAGCGCGCCACCGACGCGTGGTGTCTGAATACGCCGCCTTCCTGCTGGCTGACGAAACGCATCCGAAACCGAACACCATGCCCAAGACTTTCAAGTCCAAAACGCTCGCCGCGGCCCTGGCCTTATTGTTCGGTGTCGTCGGCGCCCACCGTTTTTATCTCCGGGGCTGGCGTGATGTGCTCGGCTGGCTGCACCTGCCCTTGTTCGCGGTCGGAGTCTGGGGTGCAACGCGCTTCATCGATTTTGGCGAGAACGATGCCATCGCCGAGATTGCGCTTCCTCTGCTGGGTCTGATCGTCGGGTTGGCACTGTTCCAGGCTTTGCTGATCGGGCTGACCCCGGACGCGCGCTGGGATGAGAAGTGGAATGTTGGCACGGGGCGGCATTCCAGCAGCGGCTGGGGCGCCGTGCTGGTGGCGGTGTTTGCCTTGCTGATCGGTACGGCGGCGTTGATGGGTGGCCTGGCTTTTGGCCTGCAACATTACTTCCAGCCGGGCTGAAGTCGATTCGCCGGCATGGGTGTCAGGGTGCCGGCACGCTCCAGCGTTTGCCCGGCAGCCCGCAGGCGTTGCGCCGCGTGTTGCACGGGCTCGCCGTCGGGCAAGATCCAGTCGGGCCGGATTTCCGCCAGTGGCGCCAGCACGAAGGCGCGTTGATGCATGCGCGGGTGGGGCAATGTGAGCGCCGCGTCTTGGAGCGTTTGCTCGCCGAACAGCAGCAGGTCGAGGTCCAGGGTGCGCGGAGCGTTGTGCCGGCCCGCAGGGCGCAGACGGCCGTGGCGACGTTCAATGCACTGGAGTCGCTGCAGCAATTGCCCGGGTGTCAGCGCGCAGCGCAGCACCGCAACCGCGTTCCAGTAATCCGGGCCTTTAGCGTCCACCGGAGCGCTGCGATACAGGCTGGAGTTCTGCAGCAACTGGCAGCCGGCAAGGTCTTGCAACTCGCCGAGTGCCGTGGCCAGCGTCGCAGCGCCATCGCCGAGATTGGCGCCCAGGCCGATGAGGGCCATGTCGGGCGCGAGGATCGGCGCCAAGCTGGACGCGGCCGGCATTGCGGATCAGCCGGCCGAATCGGGTCCGCTGCCCACCGCCGGCTTTTTGCGCCGCCTGCGCTTGCGTTGGGCGGGTTCGGTGCTGGCTCGGCCTGCTTGCTCGATGAGTTCGGCGCGTTCGGCCTCGTCGGCCTGCTGAAAGCGTTCCCACCAGTTGGCCAGCTCGGGTTCGGCACCACCGGTTTGCGCGCGCAACAATAAAAAGTCATAGGCGGCGCGAAAGCGGGGATGATCCAGGGCGCTGTTGGCGTAGCGCGGCGTACGGCGCGCGAGGCGTGGCTGGAGCGACCAGATTTCGCGCATGTCCACCGCAATGCGGCGCTGGATGGCGAGGCGTTCGGCCTGGGCGGCGATGATTTCATCGGCCGCGGTGTCGAGCGCGGCGATGGCTGGCAGCCCCTCGGCCTGCAACTCGGCCCAGCGGTTGTTGACCTGCGGCCACAGCAGGCAGGCGAACAGGAAGCTGGGGCTTGCGGTCTTGCCCTCGCCGATGCGGGCGTCGGTATCGCGCAGTGCGGCCAACACAAACGCTTCGCCGTGGGGCTGGTTGAGCGCCAGTTCAATGAGCGGCAGCAGACCCTGATGCAGGCCGAGTGCGCGGAGTTGTTCGAGCGAAGCCAGGGCGTGCCCGGTTTGCAGCAGCTTGATGGTTTCGTCGAACAAGCGCGCCGAGGGCACGTTGCGCAGCAATTCGGCTTGCTCCGCGATGGGCGCGCGCGTGGCCGGATCGATGGCGAAGCCGAGCTTGGCGGCGAAGCGCGCCACGCGCAGCAGCCGCACCGGGTCTTCGCGATAGCGCGTGGCGGGGTCGCCAATCATACGCAGGGTGCGGGCCTTGAGGTCGCGCAGGCCATGGTGGTAGTCGACGACGATGTCGCGTGTGGGGTCGTAATACAGGGCGTTGACGGTGAAGTCGCGGCGCGCGGCGTCCTGGTCCTGCGGGCCCCAGACGTTGTCGCGCAGCACGCGGCCGCTGGCGTCCACCGCGTGTTGCTTGCCGGCGAGATCGCGGGCGTTGCGCTCGTCGCCTTCCACCGTGGCGCTGGCCTGCGTGTCCAGCGTGGCGCGGAAGGTGGAAACCTCGATGATCTCGCGCCCGAACATCACATGCACGATGCGAAAGCGCCGGCCGATGAGAAAGGCGCGGCGAAATAGCGGCTTGACCTGCTCGGGCGTGGCGTTGGTGGCGATGTCGAAATCCTTGGGCTTGAGGCCCAGCAGCAGGTCGCGCACCGCGCCGCCGACGATATAGGCCTCGAACCCGGCCTGTTGCAGGGTGCGTATGACGGTGAGCGCCGAATTCGGCAGCCGTGTGGCGTCAATCTCGTGTTGTGGTCGTGCGATTTCAAGTCGCCGGCCCTCGGCCTTGGCCGTTGCGGATTTTTTGCCGAGCAGACGGGTGATGAGTTTGCGGATCATGGAAACAGTTCGAGGACGGGCCAGCCACGCGTTTGGGCGAGTTCGGCAAGCAGGGGGTCGGGGTGCACCACCACGGGGTGGCTCACGTGGTCGAGCAGGGGCTGGTCGTTGATGGAGTCGGAATAGAACCAAGTCTGGCCAAAACTCTGCCAGTCCAGGCCTTGGGACGCCAGCCACTGCGCCGTGCGCGTGACCTTGCCTTCGCGAAACGAGGGAACTCCGCACCAGGCGCCGGTGTAGCCGCCTTGCGGGCTGCGCTCGGTTTGGACGGCGATGAGGTGCGGCACGCCGAAGGCAGCGGCAATGGGTTGGGTGACGAAGTCGTTGGTGGCGGTGACGATGCAGCACAGGTCGCCGGCCTGCTGGTGCTTGCGCACGAGATCGAGCGCTTGCGGGCGGATTTGCGGCAGCACGATTTGCTGCATGAACTGCTCATGCGCCTGCATCAACGCTGCCGGCGAGCGGCCGACGAGTGGGCCGAGCGAGAAGCGCAGATAGGCGTCGAGATCCAGTGTCCCGGCGCGGTATTGGCCGTAGAAGCGGTCGTTGGCCGAACGGTATTGCTCGCCGTCGGTCCAGCCGAGGCGGACACAGAACTCGCCCCAGGCATGGTCCGAGTCGAATGGGAGGAGAGTGTTGTCCAGGTCGAACAGCGCCAAATTGCGGTTGGGCATGCGGTGTCGCTCAGGGCTTGGGATGGAGGTCGGGGTCGGCCTGGGCCAGCATGGACTTGAGCAGGGGAATGCTGGTGGGCCGGGCATGCTGCAAGGCATAAGCGTCGAGCCGTGAGACAAGGCCGACCAGCGAAGCCATGTCGCGTGCATGGTGGTTCAGAATATAGCGGCTGAGGTCTTCGCGCAGGTCGAAGCCGCGCGCTGCCGCCATGCGTTGCAGCACGCGCTGCTTGCCGTCATCGTCCAGCGGCGCCAGCCCCAGAGCCAGACCCCAGGCCAGGCGAGTGCGTACATCGGCGCGCAGTTCGAGTTGCGCCGGCGGGGCATTGCCGGCAGCAAGAAAAGCAACGTTGAACTGGCGTGCGGCGTTGAAAAGGCCGAACAACAGGTTCTGCTGCCAGGCCGCGCAGGCCTGCACATCGTCCACCGCGAGCAGGGCACCGGCGCCGAAGCGCGTGAAGGCGTCAAGCGCGGGCCAGTGGGATGGCGGGCTCTGCGGCGTGAGATGCAGCGCCCACCTCCCTGCTTGCTGCACCGAGCGGCAGGCGGCGCGCAACAGATGGCTTTTACCGCTTGCCGGCGGTCCCCAGAGATACAGCGCACCGCCATCGCGGCTAGCCAGTAGTTTGCTCAGGGCTTCAAAGGCCAAGCCGTTTTCGCCGAGCTCGAAGCCCTCCAATGTGGGAGCGTCATCCCATTGCAGGGCCAGCAGAAGTTGCCGGCTCGCGCTGTGTTCCAGACCCATGCTCATCCGCGCAGAAACAAGGTGCTTTCCCGGTACCAGGCAAGGGCATGGCGCACGACGACCAGCAGCAAAGCCCCGGCGGGCAAGGCGAGCAGCACGCCGACGAAACCAAACAGATGTCCGAACGCCAGCAACAGGAACAGCACCAGGAGCGGGTGCAGGCCGATTTGCCCTCCGAGCAACCTGGGCGTGATGATCATGCTTTCCGCCAGTTGACCGATGCCGAACACCACGGCTACGGCCCAGATGGCGTAGAAGCTCTGGAATTGCAAGGCGCCTGCAAGCAACGCGAGCAGCAGTCCCAGGCCGAAGCCGACATAAGGCACGAACACGGCAAGGCCGGTGAACACGCCAATCGGCAAGGCGAGTTGAAACCCGGCGAGCGCCAAGGCAATGGCGTAGTAGGCCGCCAGAAGCAGCATGACGGAAACCTGCCCGCGCACATAACGGCCAAGGATGGTGTCGCACTCGCCCAGAAAGGCTTGCAGCGCGTCGCGTCGATGCAGGGGAACCAGACTGTAGCTGCGCTGCATCAGACCGCGCCAGTCGAGCAGAAAATAAAACGTCAGCACCGGGATGAGGATGAGATTGCCCAAGATGATGAGCAGCGTGCTGCCGCCGGTTCTTGCCGAGCTCAGAATTTGCGACGCCCAGCGCTCTGGATCGCCTGACAGGGATTGGGTCAGCAGGTGCTTGTAGCTGGTCAGGTCGAAGGTGGTTTGGAGCCCCAGGCGCGCGGCCTGCGCGCTCAGCCAGCTGTTCATGGCGGCGAGCAGTGAGGGCACTTGTTGTTGCAGTTGGGGCAGGGTGCTGGTGAGCACAGACACGATCAGACTGCCAATGCCAACCAGCACCACGCTCAGCAGGACGATGGCCAACGCCGCACCGGCGGCCCTGGGAATGCGCCAGCGCCACAGCTTCTCGACGGCGGGATGCAACCCATAGGCCAGTGTCAGGGCCACCAGGAAGGGCATGAGCACGGGCCCGAGCAGCGAAGCCAGCCAGAGGGCGCCGAGAATGAACGCTGCCCAGATCAAACGAACTTTGTTGGTTTCGGAGAGTTGCACTGAGGAATGGTGTCTTGGAGGCGAAGGAAGGGACGGGTCGTGCGTCGATGGCCTTGTCGGGCTGGCTTACGACTTGAGCTTGGGGTTTGCGTGCATGTGCGCAGACCGGCCATATTGGCCTCCCACCTAGAATGCACTCCTCATTTTATGTGCAGAGCCGGCGCCTGCCAGAGTCTGCAAACGCCAACCCGAACCATGCCAAAAACCAGCCTGACTTACCGTGATGCCGGGGTCGATATCGACGCCGGAGACGCTCTGGTGGACGCCATCAAACCCCTGGCCGCACGCACCATGCGTGAAGGCGTGCTGGCTGGCATCGGCGGTTTCGGCGCCTTGTTCGAGGTGCCCAAGCGCTACCGCGAACCGGTGCTGGTTTCAGGCACCGATGGCGTCGGTACCAAATTGCGCCTGGCTTTCGAGTGGAACCGGCACGACACGGTGGGCATCGACCTCGTTGCCATGAGCGTGAACGACGTGCTGGTGCAAGGCGCCGAGCCGCTGTTTTTCCTCGACTACTTCGCCTGCGGCAAGCTGGAAGTGGGCGTGGCCGCGCAAGTGGTGGGCGGTATCGCCCAAGGTTGCGAGCAGGCTGGCTGCGCCTTGATCGGCGGCGAAACGGCCGAGATGCCTGGCATGTATCCCGCGGGTGAATATGATCTCGCCGGTTTTTGCGTGGGCGCAGCGGAGAAGAGCCGGCTGATTTCCGGGCAGAACGTGCAGGCCGGCGACGTGGTGCTCGGCCTGGCTTCCAGCGGTGTCCATTCCAACGGCTATTCACTGGTGCGCAAGGTGATCGAGCGCGCTGACGGGCGGTTGCCGCAACGTCTCGACGGGCGTCCGTTCCGCGACATGGTGATGATGCCCACGCGCATCTACTGCAAACCCGTGCTGGCACTCTTGCAAGCGGTTGATGTCAAAGCCATGGCCCATATCACCGGCGGTGGTTTGGTTGAGAACATTCCGCGCGTGCTGCCCGAGGGCCTGCAATGCGTGCTGGAACGCAAGGCCTGGCGCCAGCCGGAAGTGTTCGACTGGCTGCAGCAAGAAGGCGGCATTCCCGAGGCCGAGATGCTGCGCACCTTCAACTGCGGCATCGGCTATGTGCTGGTGGTGGCGCCGGCTGATGCCGGCGCGGCGATGCAGCATCTGCAAGCAGCGGGTGAGGCCTGCACGCGCATCGGCGTCATTCAGCAGCGCGCCGATGGTGCTGCCGCAGTCGTCGTGGCCTGATTCTGCGCCGCCGTTCGTTGCCTACAGGGCGCTCCCCGTCCCCAACGGGACAAGCGCCACCCTTCTATTCGTGGTGCAGGAATTGGCGAGGCCGTAGCCCGAGAAGCGCCAAAGCCGCGAAGTAAGACAGGGCTGCGGCTGTCAACAAGCCGAAAGCAGTTCCCAGGCGGATCAAGTGCGCAGCGCTTCCGCTCCAGTCGACCCAGGCAAAGTGGCTCGCACCCCACAACAGAATCAGCGCCAGCGGCAATTGCGCCAGAACGACCTTGATCGCGAACAAGCCCCACCCCGGTTCGGGTGTGTAGCTGCCGCGCTTGCGCAGGCCGCGAAACAGCAGGGCAGCATTGAGCAGGGCGCCGCAGGATATGGCCAAAGCCAGGCCGGCATGGGCCAGCCAGGGCACGAACACGACGTTCAAGGCCTGCGTGCCGAGGAGCACGATGATGCCCAGCTTCACGGGCGTGCGAACGTCGCGCTTGGCGTAAAAACCGGGGGCGAGAATCTTCACGCCGACAAAGCCAAGCAGGCCCAGGCCGTAGGCGCGCAAGGCGGCGGTGGTCTGGTCCACGTCGAAACCGTTGAAGTGGCCGTAATTGAACAGCAGTGCGATCAGCGGCTTGGCGAACACGGCGAGCGCCACGGCGCTGGGCAGGGCCAGCATCAGGGTCAGGCGCAGGCCCCAGTCGAGCAATTTGCTGTAGCGCTCGGAGTCATCCGCCGCGTGCGCGCGCGACAGGCTGGGCAGCAGCACCGAACCCAGCGCCACGCCGAGCAAGGCGGTGGGAAATTCCATCAGCCTGTCGGCGTAAGACAGCCAGGACACGCTGCCGGGCTGCAGGTGCGAGGCGATCTGGGTGTTGATGACCAGGGATACTTGCGCCACCGATACCGCCAGACTGGCCGGGAGCATGAGCTTGACCATGCGCTTGACCCCGGGCGAGCGCCACGCGGCAAGAAAGTTCATGTGGATGCGCGGCACCACGGCATAACGCTTGAGCGCGGGCCATTGCAGCGCCAGTTGCAGCACGCCACCCACCATGACACCAACCGCCAGCGCGTAGACGGGAGGATGCATCACCCGGTGCAGCAGGATGGCCGCAGCGATGACCGACAGATTCAGCAGCGCCGGGGTGAGCGACGAGATGGTGAAGTGTTTCCAGGTGTTGAGGATGCCGGCCGACAGCGCCACCAGCGAGATCAGCCCGGCGTAGGGAAACATCAGGCGCGTCATCCACACCGCAGCGTCGAAGGCTTGTGGATGCAAGCCCGAGGCCGTCAGCAACACGAGTGCCGGGGCGACGAGCACGCCCAGCAAACTGACCGCGGCCAGGATCCAGGCCAAGGCCGTGGCAACGTCGTCGATCAGCTTGCGGTTGGCCTCCGGACCGTCTTGCGCGCGCGACTGGGCCAGAATGGGAATGAAGGCCTGCGAGAACGCGCCCTCGGCAAACAGGCGACGCAGCAGATTGGGCAGACGAAAGGCGACGATGAAGGCGTCGGTCCAGGCGCTGGCGCCGAAATAACGCGCCACCAGAACCTCGCGCAGCAGGCCGGTGATGCGGGAGACGAGCGTGAGAAGCGAAACGGTGTAGGCGGCCTTGAGGAGATTCACCGGCGCGATTATAGGTAGGGGGGTTCAGCCTGTTTTGAGAAAGCTGCGAGCCTGGCTATAATGACGGGTTTCCCAAACGAATTCGAGGACTTTCTCCATGGCGACATCCGCGCAAGCGAAAAAGAAAAGCGCCCGCACGCCCTCCGGGCGCAAGCGCGCGCGTCAAGACATCAAGCTCAACGCTGCCAATTCGGCCATGCGTTCGCGCTTTCGCACGGCAGTCAAGTCGGTGCGCAAGGCCATTGCAGCCGGTGACAAAACCAAGGCCGTCGAGGCCTTCAAAGCGGCAGTGCCGGTGCTGGACTCCATCGCTCGCAAAGGCCTGTTCCACCCGAACAAGGCAGCGCGTGACAAGAGCCGCTTGAACGCGGCACTCAAGAGCATGGCAGCCTAAAGCGCCCAATCTGGCCCGCGACTTGCGGGCCAGGCCGATGCAAAAAAGCCCGCTGGCTTCGGCCGTGCGGGCTTTTGTTTGGGCGCTGGCCCAGGAATGAACCGCAGGACAGCGCAGTTTGTCGCGATCAGGCTGCGGCGACCAGACCTTGCCACAGGTTTTTTTAAGGGTTAGCCCCGGTCATGGCCGGCATGTTGCGCTGCAATGAAAACCCCATGGCGTATGCGGTGGCTGGACGGTTTGTATCTCTCGGACAGGGTCGGGCAAACGGCGCTGGTCGTTCGGGTGAGTCCCCCATGGGCCTGCCTATAATTGAATTCAGGCCTGCGCTTGCGATGGAAACGCAATTTGCGGGCTGTTGTTTTTTTGCTCCAGGAGAAGCGCATGCCCGGCCATCTGATGAACACCTATGCACGTTTGCCCCTGGCCTTGACCCATGGTCAGGGTGCTTGGCTGTGGGACCGTGACGGCCGGCGCTATCTGGACGGCTTGAGCGGCATCGCCGTCAACACCGTGGGGCATGCCCATCCCCGTCTGGTCGCGGCATTGAGCGACCAGATCGGCAAGCTGATCCATACGTCGAATTTGTACGAAATTCCCTTGCAGGACCAACTGGCCGATCGCCTCTGCGCCATTTCAGGCGCCGATCGGGCGTTTTTCTGCAACTCGGGCCTGGAGGCGAACGAAGCTGCCATCAAGCTGGCGCGCTTGTGGGGACACAAGCGTGACAAGGATCGGCCCGAAATCATCGTTTTTGATCGCGCTTTCCATGGCCGTTCGCTGGCGACGCTTTCGGCAACCGGCAATCCCAAGGTGCAAAAGGGTTTTGAGCCCCTGGTCGAGGGTTTCGTGCGCGTTGCGCTCAACGATGAAACGGCAATTCGCGAGGTGGCTGCAAGCCATCCCCAGGTGAGCGCCGTCTTCATCGAGGCCATTCAAGGCGAGGGCGGTATCAACCCGGCGCAGGCGGATTACCTGCGTTTCCTGCGCCGCATTTGCGACGAGCGTGGCTGGTTGCTGATGATCGACGAGGTGCAATGCGGCACCGGTCGCACTGGCAAGTGGTTCGCCCACCAGTGGGCCGGGGTGCGGCCCGATGTCATCGCGCTGGCCAAGGGGCTGGCCTCGGGCGTGCCCATCGGCGCCTTGCTGGCCTACGGCGAAGCCGCGACGACCTTCGGCCCCGGCCAGCATGGCACGACGTTCGGCGGCAACCCGCTGGCGTGCCGTGCGGCCCTGGAAACCCTGTCCATCATCGAGGACGAGGGCCTGATGGACAACGCCCAGCGCATCGGTCGCTGGATGCAGGAACAGTTTCGCAGGCAGCTCGGCGGTTTTCCCGGTCTAGTCGCGGTGCGCGGCGCGGGACTGATGATCGGCGTCGAACTCGACCGCCCCTGCGGTGTGTTGGTGAAGCAGGCGTTGCAGGAGGGTCTGCTCATCAACGTCACGCAAGACAGTGTGATTCGCTTGTTGCCGCCGCTGATCCTGCGTCAGGATGAGGCGGAACAACTGCTCGCCATTCTGGTGCCGCTGATTCAGCGCTTCCTGGCCGCCGATCAGGCCGCAGCCTGATCGCCACGTGCCAAACGTGTTTTCACAGGCCCCCGCCATGCCGCCCAGTCACAGCCCGCGCCACTATCTGCAGTTCAGCGATCTCAGCGCCGACGAGTATGCGTATGTGTTTGCGCGTACCGCGCTGATCAAGGCCAAGTTCAAACGCTACGAAATCCACCAGCCGCTGGTGGACCGCACGCTGGCGATGATTTTCGAGAAGCATTCCACCCGCACGCGTTTGAGTTTCGAAGCCGGCATGCATCAGCTTGGCGGCGCGGCCATTTATATCAACACCCGCGATAGCCAGCTCGGGCGCGGCGAACCCATCGAGGACGCGGCGCAGGTGTTTTCGCGCATGGTCGATCTGGTGATGATCCGCACCTATGGGCAGGACATCGTCGAGCGCTTCGCCGCGCACTCGCGCGTGCCCGTCATCAACGGCCTGACCAACGAATTCCATCCCTGCCAGATCCTGGCCGACGTGTTCACCTTCATCGAGCACCGCGGCAGCATCCAGGGCAAAACCGTGGCCTGGGTGGGTGATGCCAACAATATGCTCTACAGCTGGCTGCAGGCCGCGGCCATCCTGGGCTTCAAAGTGCATTTCGCCGGTCCCGCAGGCTATGGCGTCGACCTGAACCGCGCCGACTACCCCGTCAGTGCCGCAGAACAGGCGCAGCTGCGCTGCTTCGCCGACCCGGCCGAGGCTTGCTCCGGGGTGCATCTCGTCACCACCGACGTCTGGACCAGCATGGGCTACGAAGCCGAGAATGCCGCGCGCCTGAAGGCCTTCCAGGGCTTCATGGTGAGCGAGGCCATGATGCGTCGTGCCGACCCTCAGGCCCTGTTCATGCACTGCCTGCCGGCGCACCGCGGCGAAGAGGTCGAGGCCGGCGTCATCGACGGGCCGCAGAGCGTGGTGTGGGACGAGGCCGAGAATCGCCTGCACGCGCAAAAGGCGCTGATGGAGTTTCTGCTGCTGGGCCGGCTCGACGGCTGACGTTCAGCGCCGCCCTAAGCCAAACTTAAGCCCGTCATCGCATCATCGTCAAAACTCACCAAGGGTTGTCCAGGACGGCTTTGAGCTGGTCCTGCAGCCCATCTTCGAGGTGGAACATGACACGAAACATCACCACCCTTTCCGTACAAAACCCGTCCGCGAGCCAGGCCGATGCGCACCCTCTGGGCGCGGCCCCGCGGTCAGACTGGCGTGCCGACCATCCGCTGCACCACACCGGCCCGCATCACCCGACCCAGGCACGCCTGCTCGGGGCGGTGCGCATCTTGTTCGGCCTGTTCTTTCTCGTCAATCTGCTGCTGCATTTCAGCCCGGCTTATGCCGCGCAATTCATCCCCGACATGCTGCGCGCTGCGCAAGCCACGGGCCAACCGGCATGGCTTGGGCAATGGGCTGCTCAGGTGCTCGCGGTGTTCCAGTTCGTCGGTCCGGGCCGGGCTTTGGCCTTGATGTTCGGCATCGAGACCTTGCTCACGCTGGGCCTGCTGACTGGCCTTGGTTTCCCCGCCCTGGGATGGCTGGGACTGGTGTATGAGCTCTTTCTGTGGAGCACCATCGGCGGCCTGGGTGGGCCCTATGTTTCGGGCGCGACCGATCCGGGTACGGCCATTGTTTATGCGCTGGGTTTCGTCGTCATTCTGCTCACCCGCGCCTGGCAAGGGGCGAGCTGGTGGCAGGGCGAAGCCAGGGCGCCTTCGCGCGAGGCCTTGCGCCTGGCCTTTCTGCTGTTCGGCGCGCTCTGGGCCTTTGATGCGTGGTGGAAATGGCAGCCCGGGTTTCTGGGACAGATTGCGAGCTTTTTCAGCGCGGCCCAGGCCGGGCAGCCTAGCTGGGTCGTGAACTGGATTGCGTTGTTCATCCTCCTCATGCAGGCCATCGGGCCTTTCGTGTTTGCCGTGCTGGCGGCACTGACGGAGAGCGCCGTGGCGATCAGCGTCTTGTTTGCACACCGGCTGCCGCTCAAATGGCTGCGCATCGCGCTGGTCTTGGGCCTGGTTTATTCGCTGGTGTTGTGGACCACGGCCGAGGGTTTCGGCGGGCCGTACGGACCGGGCTTTACCGGCAACAAGGGCGATGTGCTGGGGACCACCAGCGTCTACGCCATCATCTTTTTGTTCCTGTTGGCGGCTTTGTGGCGGCCGCGCCGGCCCGCCGCATGAGAAAACGCAGGGCCGCTCCCAAATTTTCTCATCCCCCTCGGGGGCCTGACGCGCAGGCGCCAGGTCTGGGGGCTCTCACAACGGGCGCTGCGCCCCGCAGTTCCAGCACTGGCTGAAGGCGCCGATGTGGCGTTCGCCGCATTGCGCACACACCCAGGCGGGGCTGCGCTGCGGCCGCTCCAACGCATCCAGCAGCGCGAGTGCGGCCGGCGCGTGCGCGGCGTCCATCACCCAGACGGCGGGCAGGGCTTGGTCCGGTGGAATTTCACCGGCGATGCTGGAGAGATAGCGCGAGAACACTTGGGCCGGGTAGCCGGCGGCGTTGAGCGCATCGGCCCACATGGTGGCGATCACCAGGTTCGGCGCCACACGCAGGCGTTTCATGGCATCACACCTTCACGCTGGACTCGCCCAGCAATTCCTGCAGCACCCGCAGATACAGCGCGTAGCGAGACGGTGACAGTTGCCCGCTGTCCACCGCAGAGCGCACCGCGCAACCGGGCTCCTGGCGATGGGTGCAATTGTTGAAACGGCAGTCGCCGTTGAGCCTGGCTATTTCAGGCAGAGCGTGTTGCAACTGCGACACCGACAATTGATTCAGGCCGAAGGCCTGGAAGCCGGGTGAATCGAGCAGGGCGCTGTGGGGCTGGAGGCCGTGCAGTGGGTACAACCGTGTGGCCGTGGTGGTGTGGCGTCCGGCGTTGAGCGCAGCGGAAATGGTCTGGGTCTGCGCCCGCAAGCCCGGCACCAGGGCGTTGGCCAGGGTGGATTTGCCGACGCCCGATGCACCGATGAGCATGCCGGTGCGCCCATCCAACCAGGAGCGCAAGGTTTGCGCGGCCTGCTCGGGGGCCTGCTTGGCCGAGAGTTCGATGAGGGGATAACCGGCGGCCTGCAGCGGCTGGAGCTGTTCGCGCAACTGCGCGGCGCTGGGCAGTTCGCATTTGTTGAGCACCAAAGCACTCGGAATGCCCTCGGCTTGAGCCGCGATGAGCGCGCGCCCCACCAGTTCGAGGTTCGGCGTGGGCTCCGAAGCCGTGACCACCAGCACCAGGTCGAGATTGGCGGCGAACATCTTGCTGCGCCAGGCGTCTTGCCGCCACAGGGCATTGCGGCGCGGCAGGATGGATTCGATCACCGCGGGGTCTTGCCCCAGGCGCAACAGCACCTGGTCGCCGCACACCGCTTCGCTGCGTTTGCCGCGCGCCACGCAGGGCAGTGCGGCTTGTTCGCCGGTGTCGGCCAGATAGCTGCGGCCGAACGCCGCGACGATGCGTGCGGGCTGCAGGGCCGGGTCTGACATGCGCTCGCGTGGCCCGGAGTCAGACAAAAGGCCGCTGCGCGTACAGCGCATCCGCCTTGGCCGCGCAGATGAAGTCGTTGCGTGAAATGCCGCCGACCGAATGGGTGTTGAAGGCGACGACGCAGCGGTTGTAATGCACGCTCAGCTCGGGGTGGTGGTTTTCCCGATGCACGATCCAGGCCAGCGCGTTGACGAAGGCGATGGTGTCGAAATAGTCGCGGAAGGCGTAGCTGCGCTGAATCGAGCCATCTTTGTGCCGCCACTCAGGCAGGACGCCGAGCTGTTTCAGCACCTCGGCTGCGGCGAGGGGGCGGCCCTCGAGCGCCTGGCAATGGTCCTGCAGCAATTGGTCAAGCGTCATCATGGCAAGGCTCCGTCAGGCTCATGCGGCGTGACCGGCCTGCGGCAGGCCGTCATTCGACCGCGGCCTTGTTGCTCCCGGCGTGGACAACGCTGCAAGCGCCCCCATGCGCGCCAGGCGCTGCAGCGCGGGTGGGTGGCTGTAGTAGAAGCGCACGTAGAGCGGGTCGGGCGTGAGGGTGGAGGCGTTGTCCTGATGCATGCGTATCAGGGCTGCGCCCAGCTGGCGCGCGTCGCTGTGCTCGGCGGCGTAGGCATCGGCTTCGAATTCGTGCTTGCGCGACCAACTGGCGCCCAGCGGCGTGAAAAACACGCCGAACACCGGCAGGGCCAGCATGAACAGAATGAGTGCCACCGCGGCATTGCCACCGAGCAAGTTGGGCGTATAGCCCAGGCCGGTGTAGAACCACACCTTGCTGGCCAGCCAGCCGAGCAAGGCGAACCCGGCGAGACTCAGCAGCAGCGTGGCGTACAGGCGCTGCTGGATGTGGCGGCGCTTGTAGTGTCCCACCTCATGCGCCAGCACGGCCTCGATCTGCGCCGCATCGAGCTGCTTGAGCAGGGTGTCGAACAGCACCACGCGGCGTGCGGTGCCCAGACCGGTGAAATAGGCGTTGGCGTGGGCACTGCGGCGCGAGCCGTCCATCACATACAAGCCTTGCAGGGCGAAGTCGCAGCGTTGCATCAGCGCCTGCGCGCGGCCCTTCACTTCACCCTCGGCCAAGGGCTCGAAGCGGTTGAACAGCGGGGCGATGAACATGGGGAACACCACCATCATCGCCAGACTGAACGCAGCGAACGCGGCCCAGGCCCACAGCCACCACAGCGGGCTGGCCTGCATCAGCCACAGCACCAGGGCGGCCAGCGGCAGCATGAGCACCGCCGAGACCAGCAGGTTCTTCAGCATGTCGCCCAGGAACAGCGCCGGGGTGTTGCGGTTGAAGCCGAAACGGGCTTCGAGCCGGAAGGTCTGCCACAAGTCCCAGGGCAGATCGATCATGGCGGCAATGAGGGCGAATGCAATCAGCAGCAGCAGTTGCGCGCCCAGGTGGGTGCCGAAGTGGGCGGTATTGAAATCAGCCAGCCACTGCAGGCCGCCGAGCAGGGTCCAGCCCAGCAGCAGGGCGGCGGAGAACAGGGCGTGCCACATGCCGAAGCGGGCGCGCGCCACCGTGTAATCGGCGGCCTTCTGGTGCGTGGGCAGCTCGATGACTGCAGCAAAAGCTTCGGGCACTTGGGCGCGATGGACCTGCACATGGCGAATCTGCCGCGCGGCCAGCCAGAGCTTCAGGCCCGTGCCCAGGACCAGTGCGCTGGCGAACAGTGCAGACCACAGCAGCGAGATGTCTTGAGGGCTCATGCGAAAATCCTGGAAACGTTCACGGTGGCGGGCCCGGTCCGGGTTGCGCTTGAAGGCCGTGCAAATTGCATTATTTCACTGTGCTTGCGGCGCCGTGCCCTGCTCCGGCAAGACCCTGCCAGGGGCGTTCCCCACCTTTCCCAAAATCCCAACCATCCGCCCGCATGAGCCTCGCCAACGCATCCACCGTCCTCGCCCCGCATGAGTCCAACCTGTTGTGGGTGGATATGGAAATGACCGGGCTCAACCCCGACACCGATCGCATCATCGAAGTGGCCGTCGTCGTCACCGATGCGCAAGTGCGCGTGCGGGTGGAAGGCCCGGTGCTGGTGGTGCACCAGAGCGCCGAGGTGATGGACGGCATGGACGCCTGGAACAAGGGCACGCATGGCCGCTCCGGCCTGATCGCCAAGGTGGCGGCCAGCACGCTGAACGAGGCGCAGGCCGAGCAGGAACTGCTGGACTTCATCGCCCGTTATGTGCCGGCCGGCAAGAGCCCGATGTGCGGCAACTCCATCTGCCAGGATCGGCGTTTCATGGCGCGTGGCATGCCGCGGCTGGAGGCCTATTTCCATTACCGCAACCTGGACGTGAGCACCTTGAAGGAGCTGGCCAAGCGCTGGCGCCCGGAGGTGAGCGCGGCGTTCAAGAAGCGCCAGGAGCACACGGCGCTGGCCGACATCCACGAGTCCATCGACGAACTGCTGCATTACCGCGAGCATTTTCTGCTGGCGCCTCTGCCGCAGGAGACCCCGCCCGCCGCCGCCTGAGCGCCGCCGCACCCGTCCGCCCGGCGAACTGCTTGGTCATAACCAGCCGCGCGCTCAGCCGCGCAGGTCGGGAAAGTCATCTTCCCAATACTCGCCGGCGCGCCGGTTGCCGTTCTTGATGCGGCCCTGTTCCAGGGTGCGCAACTCGACCCGGCGAATCTTGCCCGAGATGGTTTTGGGCAGTTCGTAAAACTCGATGCGCCGGATCCGCTTGTAGGCGGCCAGATGCTCGCGGGCATAGCGCAGCACGTCGAGCGCCAGCTCGTGGCTGGGCTCGAAGCCGGCGCGGCAGGCGATGAAGGCCTTGGGCACGGCGAGGCGTACAGGGTCGGGGCTGGGGACGACGGCGGCCTCGGCCACGGCCGGGTGGGCGATGAGCACGCTTTCCAGTTCGAAGGGGCTGATGCGGTAGTCGGAGGCTTTGAACACGTCGTCGATGCGGCCGACGAAGGTGAAGCTGCCGTCGGCGTTGCGCTGCGCCACGTCACCCGTGTGGTAGTAGCCGTGGTGCATGGCTTGCGCGGTTTTCTCGGCGTCGCCGGCGTAGCCTGCCATCAGCCCCACCGGGCGCGGGTCGAGTGCGACGCAGACTTCGCCTTCGTCGGCGGGGCGACCGTCGAGGTCCAGCAGTTCGAGGCGCCAGCCAGGCAGCGGACGGCCCATCGCCCCGGGTTGCAGCGGCTGGCCAGGAGCGTTGCCGACCATGCAGCAGGTTTCGGTTTGCCCATAGCCGTCGCGGATGGTGATGCCCCAGGCGGCTTGCACCCGGGCAATGATTTCGGGGTTGAGCGGCTCGCCCGCGCCCACCAGCTCGCGGAATTTCACCGCGTAGCGCTTGAGGTCCTGCTGGATGAACAGGCGCCAGACCGTGGGCGGAGCGCACAGGGTGGTGACGCCGCAGCGCGCAGCGGCGTCCAGCGCGGCGTCGGCGTTGAAGCGGGCCTGGTTGAAGACGAAGATGCAGGCTGCGGCGTTCCACGGCGCGAAAAAGCAGCTCCACGCATGCTTGGCCCAGCCGGGTGAGCTGATGTTCCAGTGCACATCACCGGGCTGCAGGCCGATCCAGTACATGGTGGACAGATGGCCGATGGGATAGCTGATGTGGCTGTGTTGCACCAGCTTGGGCCGCGAGGTGGTGCCCGAGGTGAAATAGAGCAGCAGCGGGTCGGCGGCGGCGGTGGTTCCGTCCGGGGCGAAGTCGGCGGGTGCTTCGCTCGCGTCTTGCAGGCGGATCCACGATGCATGCGCGCCGGTGCAAAAACGTCCGCGCACGGTTTGCATCGCCGTGGCAGGCAGGGCGTCGAACTTGGCGGCGTCGGGCGCGGTGGTCAGCACGTGGGCAATGCCGGCGCGGGCGATGCGGTCGGCCAGATCGTCGGCGGTGAGCAGGGTGGTGGCTGGAATCATCACCGCGCCGAGCTTGATGCAAGCCAGCATCGCATCCCACAGCTCCACGCAGTTGGGCAGCATGAGCATGACGCGGTCGCCACGGCCCACGCCGTGGGCGCGCAGGACATGTGCCATGCGCTGGCTGCGCAGATGCATGGTGTCGAAGCTGTAGCGCGCCTCGGCGCCGTCTTCTTCGACGATCCACAGGGCCGTCTGCGCGTTGCCGCGCGCCATCGGGTCGAAGTAGTCCAGCGCCCAGTTGAACTGCACTGGCTGTGGCCAATGGAATGCGGACTGCGCTGTGGAGTGGTCGCTACGCAGGCGCAGCAAGGTGTCGCGCGCGTCGAGAAAAGCCTTTGCGGCTGTGTGCATGTCGGTCTCCGTCGTTGTTATGGCTGCAACCCCAGCCTGCCGAGGAAGACTGACATGAAACTGAATCGCAGGTCAAGCGCCTTCGTTTTCCAGGTAGCGCTGGGCGTCGAGCGCGGCCATGCAGCCGGTGCCGGCGCTGGTGATGGCTTGGCGATACACATGGTCCTGCACATCGCCCGCGGCGAACACGCCGGGCACGCTGGTGGCGGTGGCCATGCCGTTCAAGCCGCCCCGGGTGATGATGTAGCCGTTCTCCATCGTCAGCTTGCCCTGGAAGATTTCGGTGTTGGGCTGGTGGCCGATGGCGATGAAGCAGCCGCTGAGGGCGAGCTCGGTCTTGGCGCCGGTCTTGCTGTCGCGAATGCGCACGCCGGTCACGCCGCTGGCGTCGCCCAGCACCGTATCGAGTTCGCTCCACAATTTGAGTTCGGCCTTGCCTTCCTTCACCCGTTCCATCAGCCGGTCGATCAGGATGGGTTCGGCGCGGAACTTGTCGCGGCGGTGAATGACCGTGACCTTGCTGGCGATACCCGTCAGGTACAGCGCCTCTTCCACGGCGGTGTTGCCGCCGCCCACCACGCACACCGGCTGGTCGCGGTAGAAAAAACCGTCGCAGGTGGCGCAGCCCGACACCCCTTTGCCCATGAAAGCTTGTTCACTGTCCAGCCCCAGGTACTTGGCCGAAGCGCCGGTGGCGATGATGAGGGCGTCGCAGGTGTAGCTGCCGCTGTCGCCGGTGAGGGTGTAGGGCTTGGCGCTGAAATCCACCGTGTGGATGTGGTCGAAGACGATTTCGGTGTCGAAACGCTTGGCATGGGCTTCGAAGCGCGCCATCAGATCCGGGCCTTGGACACCGTCGACGTCGGCCGGCCAGTTGTCCACCTCGGTGGTGGTCATCAGCTGCCCGCCCTGGGCCATGCCGGTGATGAGCACGGGCTTGAGGTTGGCACGCGCCGCATAGACCGCGGCTGAATAGCCGGCGGGGCCGGAACCGAGAATGAGGACTTTGGCGTGCTGATTGCTCATGATGGGCCTGTGAAGTGGGAGGGTGCCATGCTCGCGTGGGTATGCCCGCGGCGGCACCAGGACAACCCATAATTTTAGGGTTCACCCGGATTTTCTGCCCGACGGTTGCCTGCTCCTCTTTGGACATGGCCCGAGTTCTTGCCCGGGCGGTGAAAGCCCTGGCGCAAGGGCTGTGGCCGGTTCGGTCCCGGCAGGGTCTGGGTTAGCATCCAATCCTCTCCAGGAGTGAAGATGGCAGCGATTTCTAATATCGATCTGGTGCGGCGCGTACCCATGTTCTCGGTACTGACCGAGGCGCAGGCATGGACGCTGTCGCAGTCCATCGTCAAGAAGCGTTACAAACGTGGCGAATGCCTGGTTGAGCAGGGCGGGCGCTCGAACGCACTGTTCATCATCCTCGCCGGCCGGGCGCGGGTGTTGAGCGTCGACTCCAAGGGGCGGGAAGTGATTCTTGCGGTGCTGCATCCCGGCGACCACGTCGGTGAAATGAGCCTGATCGACGGCGAGCCGCATTCCGCCACGGTCAGCGCCGAGGTGCAGACCGACGTGCTCATGCTGGGCCGTGTGGCCTTCCTGCAGAGCCTGCCGGAAAACACCAGCATGTCGTTTTCCATCATGCGTGGTCTGGTGCACCGCCTGCGCCGCGCGGACAGCAAGATCGAGTCGCTGGCGCTGATGGATGTCTACGGACGCGTGGCGCGTGCGTTAATGGAAATGGGCGAGGAGGAGGGTGCCGAGCGCATCATCCGCACCAAGCTGTCGCGCCAGGATCTGGCGAAGATGGTGGGCGCCTCGCGCGAGATGGTCAGCCGCGTCATGAAAGACTTCGAGCAGCAGGGGCTGGTGGTCGAACGCGAGGACGGCACCACCATCGTGCGCGACCATATCGCATCCTTGCTCTGAGCGCTCCCAACCGTGCGCAAGCGGCCTGCTTCCGGAGGTCAGCACAACTCGGGAACGGTCCTTTATTTTCTTGTGAGCTATTTTGATCAAAATTTTGAGTTGGTTCACATTTCCAAGGGCAGGCGCCGCCCATCCAGGCCAGCCCGGCACGCGTAAAAGTCGGCTGCTGGCTGAAATCCGCCTGGTGGCTGGCGCCATCGCCTGGCTGCTGCTGCTGCTGGCCATGTTCAGCTACCACCGCAACGACCCGTCCTGGTCCACTTCGGGCGTGGCCGCCACCCAGGGCACGGCCAATCTGGTCGGCGCGGCTGGAGCCTGGACGGCTGACATCCTCTATTTCCTGCTGGGTTTTTCGGCGCTCTGGCTGCTGCCCATGGGCCTGCTGGCCTTGCTGCGCGCCTGGCGCCGTGCCCACGCACAGGTGCAAGCCGCACCGCGCGGCTGGCTGGCCAAGGCGGGTTCGGTGGCCGCGCTGGGGCTGCTGCCGCTGTCCAGCGCGGCGCTCGAGGCCACGCGGCTCTATGGCCTCAAGGTTTATCTACCGGCTGCCGCAGGCGGCGTGGTGGGCAACTGGCTGGGCGGTCTGGCGCAGCAGTTGCTGGGTTTCACCGGCAGCGCCATCGTGCTGTTGGCGGTGTTCCTGCTGTCGCTGTCGTGGTACGCGCAGATGAGCTGGGCCGAGGCTGCCGAGCGCGTGGGCGCCCGCATCGAACAGGCCTGGGTGCGCTGGCGCGAGCGCCGTGCCCAGGCGCAGGATCGGCATGCCGGCGCCCAGGCCTTGCAGGAGCGCGAGGCCGATATGGTGAGCGAGCAGGCGCGTGAGGCCGAGGAGGTGTTCGCGCCGGTGTACATCGAGCCGCCGCTGGCGCAGGTGCCACAGTCGCCGCGGGTGCAGCGCGAGAAGCAAAAGCCCTTGTTCCAGGACATGCCGACGTCCGGCCTGCCGACGCTGGATTTGCTGGACCATGGCAATACGCAGAAAGACCCCATCGGCGCCGAAACCCTGGAGTTCACGTCGCGCCTGATCGAGAAAAAACTCAAGGACTTCGGCGTCTCGGTGCGGGTGGTGGCGGCGTCGCCAGGCCCGGTCATCACGCGCTATGAAGTGGAGCCCGAGCCGGGTGTGAAGGGCTCGCAAGTGGTGGGCTTGTCGCGCGACCTGGCACGGGCGCTGTCGCTGGTGAGCATTCGTGTGGTGGAAACCATTCCAGGCAAGAACACCATGGCGCTGGAATTGCCCAACGCCAAGCGCCAGACCATCCGCCTGGCCGAAATTCTCGGCTCCCAGGTATACAACGACGCGCCATCCATGCTCAGCATGGGCCTGGGCAAGGACATCGTCGGCAACCCGGTCGTCACGGACCTGGGCAAGATGCCGCATCTGCTGGTGGCCGGCACCACCGGCTCGGGCAAGTCGGTCGGCATCAACGCCATGATCCTGGGCCTGCTCTACAAGGCCGAGGCCAAGCAGGTGCGCATGATCATGATCGACCCCAAGATGCTGGAGCTCAGCGTCTACGAGGGCATTCCGCATCTGCTGGCGCCGGTGGTGACCGACATGAAGCAGGCAGCGCACGCGCTCTCGTGGTGCGTGGGCGAGATGGAGCGGCGCTACAAGGTGATGAGCAAGCTGGGGGTGCGCAACCTGGCGAGCTACAACACGCGCATTGCCGAGGCTGCCCAGCGCGGCGAGCATGTGCCCAACCCGCTGTCGCTCACGCCCGAGAACCCCGAGCCGCTGCAGCACATGCCCTATATCGTGGTCATCATCGACGAGCTGGCCGATTTGATGATGGTGGTGGGCAAGAAGATCGAAGAGCTCATCGCCCGCCTGGCGCAGAAGGCGCGCGCCGCCGGCATCCACCTGATTCTCGCCACGCAGCGCCCCAGCGTCGACGTGATCACCGGCCTGATCAAGGCCAACATCCCGACCCGCATGGCCTTCCAGGTGTCGAGCAAGATCGACTCCCGCACCATCCTCGACCAGATGGGCGCCGAGAGTCTGCTCGGCATGGGCGACATGCTCTACCTGCCGCCGGGCTCAGGCGTGCCGCAGCGCGTGCATGGCGCCTTCGTCAGCGATGCCGAGGTGCATCGCGTGGTGGAGCGACTCAAGGCCCAGGGCGAGCCCGACTATGTGCCCGGCCTGCTCGAACCCGAGTCTGGCGAGGATGGCGCCGAAGGCAGCTTCGACGGCGCCAGCGGCAGCGATGCCGAGGCCGACCCGCTGTACGACCAGGCGGTGCAAATCGTGCTGCAAAGTCGCAAGGCGTCCATTTCTCTGGTGCAGCGGCACCTGCGCATCGGCTACAACCGCTCGGCCCGTTTGCTGGACCAGATGGAGAAGGCCGGTCTGGTCTCGCCCCTGTCGACCAACGGCAACCGCGACATCCTGGTGCCCGCGCGCGCCGAATCCTGAATCCTGATGGAGTTGTCTGAATGATTGCGCGATGCAAGTTTGCCGCGGCGCTGTTGCCCGTTTTGCTCTCAGCCTTGGCTTTCGGTCCATACGTGCCTGCTCAGGCGCAGACCGCGGTCAACGCTCCCGCCAAGCCCGCCGCCGGTGCGGCGCTGCTCAACCTGTGGGTCAAGTCCACCCACAGCGCGCGCGCCAGCTTTACCCAGACCGCGGTGGACGAAAAGGGCAAGGCCAGCGCCTCCTCGGCCGGCAGCTTCGAGTTTGAGCGCCCGGGCAAATTCCGCTGGATCTACACCAAGCCTTATCACCAAGACATCGTCAGCGACGGCCAGACCATCTGGACCTACGATCACGACCTCGATCAGGTCACGGTCAGTGCGCAATCGCGCGCGCTGTCGGGCACGCCTGCCGCCCTGCTGGCTGGCGAAGACGTGAGCAAGCTCTTCACTCTCAGCCCCTTGCCGAGCACCTCAGGCCTGCAGTGGGTGCAGGCCGTGCCTCGCAGCAAGGACAGCTCCTTCGACTGGGTGCGCATTGGCCTCAAGTCCACCCCGCAAGGCCCGGAGCTGGTGGAGATGCAATTGCGCGACGCCTTCCGCCGCACCTCCACCATCGTGTTCATCGACACGCAGCGCAATGTGGCGTTTGCAGCGGGCCATTTTCATTTCAAGGCGCCGCAGGGCGCCTCGGTGATCCAGCAGCCCTGAGCTGCCGCGCGCTGCAACCGCGCAGCCCTTGCTCGACCGGATCTCGGCAACGCCCGCCATGTCGCAAACCCCCAGCCTGTTTGACCCCGAGCCGGCCGAGCCTGGCCCCGACGCCGCGCGCAGCGGCACGGTCATCCCCTTGGCCGAGCGGCTGCGTCCGCGCACCCTGGCCGACGTGGTTGGCCAGGCGCATTTGCTCGGCCCCGGCAAGCCGCTGCGCCTGGCGTTCGACACGCGCCGCCTGCATTCCATGATCCTGTGGGGTCCTCCCGGGGTGGGCAAAACCACGCTGGCGCGGCTGATCGCCAAACAGTTCGACGCGCATTTCATCGCCATCTCCGCCGTGCTGGCGGGCGTGAAAGAGATTCGCGAAGCCGTGCTGCAGGCTGAAGCAGCACGCGCCAACGGCCGCCCCACGCTGGTGTTCGTCGACGAGGTGCACCGCTTCAACAAGAGCCAGCAGGACGCCTTCCTGCCGCATGTCGAGTCAGGGCTGTTCACGTTCATCGGCGCCACCACCGAGAACCCATCGTTCGAGGTCAACAGCGCCTTGCTCTCGCGCGCCACCGTCTATGTGCTGCAGTCGCTGTCGGGCGAGGAATTGCAGGCCCTGGCCGAGCGCGGCCTCGCGGCCAGCGGCGGCTTGCGCATCGAACCCGACGCGCTGGCCTTGCTCGCGGCGCATGCCGACGGCGACGCCCGCCGCCTGTTCAACGCGGTGGAGGCGGTGGCGGCGGCGGCCCAAGGTAGCGCACGCGACACCATCGATCTGGCCCTGCTGGAAGCGGCGCTCACCGAGTCCTTGCGGCGCTACGACAAAGGCGGCGACCAGTTCTACGACGTGATCTCGGCGTTGCATAAATCCGTGCGCGGCAGCGACCCCGACGCCGCCTTGTACTGGATGGCCCGCATGCTCGACGGCGGCGTCGATCCCTTGTACATCGGCCGCAGGCTCATTCGCATGGCGAGCGAGGACATCGGTCTCGCCGACCCGCGCGCGCTCGGCCACACGCTCGACGCCGTGGCCGCTTTCGAGCGTCTGGGCAGCCCCGAAGGCGAACTCGCCCTGGTGCAGGCGGTGCTCTATCTCGCCATCGCGCCCAAGTCCAACGCGGTCTACCGTGCCGCGGGTGAGGCGCGGCGTTTCGTGCGCGAACATGGCACGGCGCCGGTGCCCATGCATCTGCGCAATGCGCCCACGAAACTGATGAAGCAGATCGGCGCATCCGAGGGCTACCGCTACGCGCACGACGAGGCCGGCGCCTTTGCCGCGGGTGAGCGCTACTTCCCCGAAGGCCTGCCGGAGGCGCGGCTGTACCGCCCCACCGACCGCGGCCAGGAGGCGCGCATCGCCGAGCGCATGGCCGAGTTGCAGCGCCTCAATCGCCAGGCCCGGGCCGCCGCCAGCGCGGAAGAGCCGGCGCATCGCGAGTCGGGCGCGAAGCCGCCAACCCCCAGGACCTGAAGCTCGCCGTGGCCGGTGCGTCCCGGCCTGTGGTTATTATTTCGCGCCATACAGACAACAACGTAGGCGATGCCGCACCAAACTGGCGTCGCCAAAGGAGACGCAACACCATGCCTGGGCATCCTCGCCCGCAGGCTCACACCACGCACTGCCCTGTTGCGCTTGTTCCGGCGCCGCCGTGTTCGCGAGCGCTTTTCGAGCACGAAACTTGCAAGCGCTGCTCAATCCAGTCCGTCGCCACTGGCCCATAAGGCCCAGTGGCGAGACCGGACTCTGCAAGACCCTGAACCCATAAGGACACCTCGGGATGGAAACTTTTCTACAACAAATCGTCAACGGCCTCGTGCTGGGCAGCATGTACGCCCTCATCGCGCTGGGCTACACCATGGTCTACGGCATCGTCAACCTCATCAACTTCGCCCATGGCGACGTGATGATGGTGGGGGCGCTGACCGCCTACAGCATGTTTCTCCTGCTCGCCCACATCGCCCCCGGCCTGCCCGGTTGGCTCACGGTTGTCATCGCCACCGTGGTGGCGATGATCGTCTGCGGCATCCTCAACTATTTCATCGAGCGCCTGGCCTACCGACGACTGCGCAACGCCCCCAAGCTGGCGCCGCTGGTCACGGCCATCGGCATGTCCATCCTGCTCGAAACCCTGGCCATGGTGATCTGGGGGCGTGACTACAAGGTCTTTCCCAGCCTGCTGCCATCCAAGATCATCAACATCCACGGCGTGGTCATCACGCCGGTGCAGGTCATGATCCTGGTGCTCACCACCGTGCTGCTGCTGGGCCTGACCTATCTGATCCACAGGACCAAACTCGGCAGGGCCATGCGCGCCACGGCTGAGAACCCACGTGTGGCCGCGCTCATGGGGGTCAATCCGAATCTGGTGATTTCCGCCGCCTTTGTCATTGGCGCCATGCTGGCGGCCATTGCCGGGGTGATGTGGTACGCCAACTTCTCCACGGCGAATTTCTACATGGGCTTCACGCCGGGTTTGAAAGCCTTCACCGCTGCCGTGCTCGGCGGCATCGGCAACCTCACCGGCGCCATGCTCGGGGGCGTTCTGCTGGGTGTGATCGAAGTGCTGGGCGCGGGCTACATCGGCACGCTCACCGGCGGCATGTTCGGTAGCAACTACCAGGACATCTTCGCTTTCATTGTGCTCATCCTCGTGCTGACGCTGCGGCCGCAAGGCTTGCTCGGTGAGCGCGTGGCCGACCGCGCCTGATGCAGGAGACACCATCATGCTGAACAAACAAACCCATCTGATCGGTTTTCTGCTCGCCGCCGTGCTGCTGCTGGCCATGCCCCTGGGGCTGCAGATCGTGGGCGACGCCTGGGTGCGCATCGCCGCCTTCGCCCTGCTCTACATCATGCTGGCCCTGGGGCTGAACATCGTGGTGGGCCTCGCCGGCCTGCTCGACCTGGGCTATATCGCGTTCTACGCGGTGGGGGCGTATTCCTTCGCCCTGCTGTCGTCGAACCAGCTCACCAGCAACTTCGATGCCCTGGGGGCGATGTTCCCCAACGGCTTCAATGTGTCGATCTGGCTCATCATTCCGTTCGGAGCCGGCCTGGCCGCAACCTTCGGCATCATCCTCGGCACCCCGGTGCTCAAGCTGCGCGGCGACTACCTGGCCATCGTCACCCTGGGATTTGGCGAGATCATCCGCATTTTCATGAACAACCTGAACGCCCCGGTGAACATCACCAACGGGCCGCAGGGCATCTCGGGCATCCACGGTGTGCGCATGTTCGGCTGGGACCTGAACCGCAACATCAATATCGGCAGCTACACCATCACCTCGGTCACCCAGTATTACTGGCTGTTCCTGGCCTTGGTCACGCTCACGGTCATCATCTGCTACCGCTTGCAGGATTCGCGCATCGGCCGCGCCTGGATGGCCATGCGCGAAGACGAAATCGCCGCCAAGGCCATGGGCATCAACACCCGCAACATGAAGCTGCTGGCGTTCTCGATGGGCGCCACCTTCGGCGGCGTGGCCGGCGTGATGTTCGCGGCGTTCCAGGGCTTCGTCTCGCCCGAGTCGTTCTCGCTGATGGAGTCCATCAACGTGCTGGCGATGGTGGTCATTGGCGGCATGGGCAATATTCCGGGCGTGATCCTCGGCGCCATCCTGCTGTCGGTGCTGCCCGAAGCGTTGCGCTACACCGGGTTCATCTCGGATTGGCAGCAGCATGCCTTCAACCATGTGTATGTCGACACCGGCATCCTGCGCCAGCTCATCTACTCGATGGCCATGATTCTGGTGATGCTGATTCGGCCCAAGGGCCTGTGGCCGGCGCCCGAGCACGGCAAGGGCATGGCCGCCTTGGCGCTTGGGCAGAGCAAGGCTGGCCATGCAGCTCCGGCGGTGGCCAAGGAGGGTGCACGATGAACTCCACGGAACCCATCACCCTCAAGGTGGCCGGCGCTTCCAAGCGCTTCGGCGGCTTGCAGGCGCTGTCGGATGTCGGCATCGAAATCCGTCGCGGCCAGATCTATGGCCTCATCGGTCCCAACGGCGCCGGCAAGACCACCTTCTTCAACGTCATCACCGGCATGTACACGCCCGATAGCGGCGAGTTCTCGCTCGAAGCCAAGCCCTACCGGCCGCAGGCGGTGCATCAGGTCGCGCGCGAAGGCATTGCCCGCACCTTCCAGAACATCCGCCTGTTCCCGGACATGACGGCACTGGAAAACGTCATGGTCGGACGCCACGTGCGCACCAAGAGCGCACTGCTCGGCGCGGTGTTCCGCACCCGCCGCTTCAAGGACGAGGAGCACGGTATCCGTGAGCGTGCCTACGAACTGCTGCAGTACGTCGGCATCGGGCACTACGCCGACTTTCGCGCCCGCACCCTGTCGTATGGCGACCAGCGCCGGCTGGAAATCGCCCGCGCCCTGGCCACCGACCCCAAGCTGCTGGCGCTGGACGAACCCGCCGCCGGCATGAACGCCACCGAGAAGGTGCAGTTGCGCAATCTGCTGTCCACCATCCGTGGCGACGGCCGCACCATTCTGCTGATCGAGCACGACGTGAAACTGGTGATGGGCTTGTGCGACCGCGTGACGGTGCTGGACTACGGCAAAACCATCGCCGAGGGGGTTCCGGCCGATGTGCAAAAAGACCCCAAGGTGATTGAAGCGTATCTCGGCACGGGAGGCCATTGAGATGAGTGCAGCGCACATGGATTTGAAGCAAGGCGCGGGCGAACTCAGCTCGAAAGAAGCACTTCTGCAGGTCAAGGGTCTGAAGGTGGCTTACGGCGGCATCCAGGCCGTCAAGGGCATCGACTTTGAAGTCCGTCAGGGAGAGCTGGTGAGCCTGATCGGCGCCAACGGCGCGGGCAAGACCACCACGCTCAAAGCCATCACCGGCATGCAGCCCATCACCGACGGCAGCATCACCTATGCCACCCACGAGGTCAAGGGCAAGGGCTCGTTCGATCTGGTGCGCATGGGTCTGGCGATGGTGCCGGAGGGGCGCGGTGTGTTCAGTCGCATGACCATCCGGGAAAACCTGTTGATGGGGGCCTATATCCGCAGCGACAAGAAAGGCATCGAGGCGGATATCGACCGCGTCTTCGGCATCTTTCCGCGCCTGAAGGAACGGCGCGACCAACTCGCTGGCACCATGTCCGGCGGCGAGCAGCAGATGCTGGCCATGGGCCGTGCGCTGATGTGCCAGCCGAAGCTTCTGCTGCTGGACGAGCCGTCCATGGGCTTGTCGCCCATCATGGTCGACAAGATCTTCGAGGTCGTGGCCGACATCGCCAAGCAGGGCGTCACCATCCTGCTGGTCGAGCAGAACGCCAAGCGCGCGCTGGAACTGGCGCAGCGTGGCTACGTCATGGACTCCGGCACCGTCACCATGACCGGCACGGCGCAGGAACTGCTGCACGACCCCCGGGTGAGGGCGGCTTATCTGGGCGAGTGAAGCCGATCGTCGCCCAGCGCGGCTCGTTCTGCTCCCCGGCTATGGGAGCAGGCGCGATCCTTGCGCTGGATGGTCAAGCTTGTCGTCGCCATAAACGCGCATGACCTTGGCGATGATGACCTGGTAGCCGTCGAGCCAATTCGCCTGCGCGGCCTTGGCCTCGAGATGCAGGGGATGCCGCATCAGCGCCTGCAGGGCTTCGAGCGTCTCCCAGTAGTAGACGTTCGAGGTCCAACCCGTGCTCGGGTTCTCCCACGATTCCTCGCCGAGGTAGCCGGGAAGGTCTCGGGCCGCTGCGGCAATGGCCTGGTCGAGGCGGTGAAACGCCGCGTCGAACTGCCTCTTGGCGAAGATGAAGGTCGATGAATACACGGATGGGCGTTGCGACAGGTGGTGGCGTCGGGCATGACCAGCGATTCAGCCTCAGGCCGCGGGCCCCGCCTTGTCGGCCTCGGAGGTGAAGGCGTCGGCGAAGAAGGCGTCTTCCGGCAGGAAGCATCGCGTCGTGAAATCCGTCCTGGCCGATTCCACCATGATGGGGGCGCCGCAGGCGTAGACCTCGTGGCCGGACAAATCCGGCAAATCGGCCATGACTTGACGGTGGACGAAGCCGGTGCGGCCGCTCCATGCATCCTCGGGTTTCGGCTCCGACAGCACCGGCACATAGCGCAGCCAGGACAGGGCTGCGGCTTGCTCTCGTGCCCAGGCATGCAGGTACAAATCGGCCTTGCTGCGGCAGCCCCAGTAGAGCACCGCCGGGCGCTTATGACCCTTGACGCGCAGGTCTTCGATGATGGCCTTGATCGGCGCGAAGCCCGTGCCCGAGGCCAGCAGCACCATGGGTTTGTCGCTCTCCTCACGCAAGTAAAAGCTGCCGAACGGGCCTTCCATGCGCAGGATTTCCTTATCCTTCATGGCGCCGAACACATGGTCGGTGAACTTGCCGCCGGGCATGTGGCGCAGGTGCAGTTCGATCTGTTTTTCGCCAGCCGGTGCATTGGCCATGGAGTAGCTGCGGCGGCTGCCGTCACGCAAGATGAACTGCACATACTGACCGGCGTGGTAGTCGAAACGGTCATTGGCCGGGAGCTGCAGGCGAATGAGTGCAACATCGGTTGCGGGCCGTTCGATGCTGATGACGCGGCAGGGCATTTTCTTGACAGCGAACATGCCTGCGGCAGGCAGCTCGTGGCTTTGAATCACCAGATTGCTGCGCGGTTGGGTGCGGCAGGCGAGAATGAAACCCGCGGCGCGCTCGGCTTCGCTCAGGGCCTTGAGCTGGTGCACGCCGAGCTCGAACTCACCCGAAATCCATTGGCATTTGCACGAGCCGCAGGCACCGTCCTGGCAACCGTAGGGCAGGCCAACGCCTTGGCGAATGGCGGCAGCCAGGACGGTTTCGCCTTCGTTCACGTCGAACCGGTGTTGGCTTGGCAATACGCTCACTTCAAAGCTCATGACAGACAGGTTTCCATGTTGATGCGTCAGTTTCGTAAACCCGGATTGCTCATCGTCGGCTGTGGCGACATCGGGCTGCGCCTGGCGGCGCTGGCGCAGCCACGCTTTCGCGTCATCGCGCTTACCTCCAGCCCGGAGCGCATGCAAACTTTGCGCCAGGCCGGCATCGTGCCTTTGCTCGGCAATCTGGATGACGCCGACAGTTTGTGGCGCCTGGCCGGGCTGGCGCATTGGGTGGCCATGCTCGCACCACCGCCCGCTGCTGGGGTGGACGATGCGCGATCCGCCCGGCTCGTCGCTGTTTTGCGCAGAGGCATGATAGGTGCAGGTCCCGGCCGGCCGCTGCGCGTGGTCTATGCCAGCACCTCCGGCGTGTATGGCGATTGTGCTGGCGCCGAGGTGACGGAAACGCGGCCGCCTCATCCGCAGACCGGCCGCGCGCGCCGCCGCATCGCCGCCGAGGCGCATTGGCGCCGTCTCGGGCGCGCTCGGCATGTTCGCCTGGGCATTCTGCGCATCCCCGGCATCTACGACAGCCGGCACCGCTCCCCGGCGCGGCGCCTGCGCCAGGGCCTGCCGGCGCTGCGCGCCGAAGACGACGTCTACACCAGCCACATTCACGCCGACGACCTCGCCCGCATCACGCTGCTGGCCTTGTTTCGCTCCGCGCCCAACCGCGTCTATCACGCCAGCGACAGCAGCCGCATCAAGATGGGCGACTACCTCGACCTCGCCGCCCGGCTCTACGGCTTGCCCGCTCCCGCGCGCGTCGCTCGCGAACAGGCCCAGGCCAGCGGCCTGTCGCCCATGGCCTTGAGTTTCATGGCCGAGTCCCGTCTGCTGGACAACACGCGCTTGCTGGGCGAACTCGGTGTGGTGCTGCGCTATCCGGACGTGGAACTGGGCTTGCAGTCGGGCCACTGAGCAACCCTGCGGCTGAATGACGGACAAAAAAACGCGGACAGGAAGACCTGTCCGTTTTGCAGCCGCAGCCAACCCCGTCGTTCAATGCCCGGGGCCGTTCTCCGGAATCTGCAGGCTTGGCAGTTGCTTGCGCGTTTCCACCAGCAACAAGGGGCCTTCGTCCTGCATGGCTTTGGGCTTGCGCACCCGCGGCGCATGGGCAGGCGCAGGGATTTTGCGCATGGCACGTTGGGCCTGCTCGACCCGAGCGGGGTCCGATTGCACCCATTGCAAGCCGGCGGCCTGGACCACGGATTGCAAGTCTTGAACCGGCAACAACGCGGGCAGTGAGTCGGCATGCCCAGCCGCCGGTGCACTTGCACGTGCTTGCTCATGCGTGCTCATGGATGCCGGCTGAAGAGGCGCAGCGACTTGCTTCGCTTCCAGCGGTTCGGCATGCGCCGCAACGGCAACGGCAACAGCCACAGGCTCGATGCCCGCTGTCTGCGCGATTTCTGCGGGCGCGGCTTCGGCTGCCAAGGGCTGTGGTGCGGCGAAGGAATGCGCCTCCGGCTGCGGCGCGTCGTCGCGCGCTGCAGCCGAGACGGCGGCGATGTTCACGGTCTGGCTTGCGACAGGGGCAGCGGCAGCGGATTCGCTGCGCGCTTGCATCACAGGCTGAGCTTGTTCGGCGCCTGCAGCAACAGCAGAAGTCGTTGCCGCAGCCGTCGACTCGCCATCAACTGCATCGCCGGCGTCGCCAGTTGCCGCATCTCCAGCCACCGCATCGCGTCCACGCCCACCGCGACCACCGCGACGACGGCGCCCGCGGCCGCGTTTGGCCGGATCGCTCGATTCGGCGTCATCCTGGGCCGGTGCTTCATTCGCGTCGGTCAAACCTTCGGCTTGCGCTGGGGTTGCCGTGCTCCCCATCGACAGCGGCTTGGCCGTCATGGGTTCAGCACCCGCAATGCTTTGCCCCTGGACACTAGAATCACTCTCCGGCAGCTTCAGGCCGAAGCTTTCCCAGGTTTCTTCCGCACCTTCGAGCGCCTGCGCGGGGCGTTGCTGACGGCCATTGCGCGAGCCGCGCTCCTGGCGCTCCCCACGTTCTGCACGTGGCGCGGTCGCTTCGCTGCCCGGCTGCGCCGGCTTCACATCCTTCGCAGGGGCTTGGGCATTGGCCTCGGCACCTGCGTGGCGTTCGCCACGCTCAGGGCGCTCGGAGCGGCCCGAACGACCAGCACTGCCTGTGCCCGTGGTCGCGTTCTGGCCACTGCCTGAACCTTGGCGGCGGCCTTCAGCCTGTGCGCCGTTCTCGCGCTGCGGGCGTTCCGCGCCACTCTTGGCCGCTTGGCCCTGGCGGTTGCCGTCGCGGCCACGTCCGCGGTTGTTGCGAGCGTTGCCATTGCGACCAGTCGAGTCCGCGCTGCCGGCCTTGCTGGCGGCCGCAGGGGCGGGCGCGACAGCAGGCGGTGAGGCCGTGGATGTTTCATCGTCACCGGCAAAAACTTTGCGTAGCCAGCCGAAGAAACCACCGCTGGGAGGCGCCGTCGTTGCCGTCTGGGGCTTGTTTGCCGCAGGCGAAGCGGCGCTAGTGGCCTGCACCGGTGAAGCGGCCACGGGCATGGGCGCAGGACCTTCTGGGGTGATGCCACGAACCAGGGCTTCCTGGCGCGGACGTTCGTCCTTCTCGCTGCGCAGGATGGTGGTTTCCTGCTCGAACTCCTCGGCCATGCGGTAGCTGGCCGGCAGATTTTCCAGGCGCGGATCGTCGTGCTTGAGGCGCTCGAGCTTGTAGTTCGGGGTTTCCAGTTGCTTGTTCGGCGCCAGCAGCACCGAGACGCGCTGGCGCAGTTCGATCTTGGTGATCTCGGCACGCTTCTCGTTGAGCAGGAACGAGGCCACTTCCACCGGCACCTGCACATGCACCGCGGCCGTGCCTTCCTTCATCGCCTCTTCCTGGATGATGCGCAGGATTTGCAGCGCGCTGGATTCGGTGTCGCGGATATGCCCGGTGCCATTGCAACGGGGGCAGGTGACATAAGCGCCTTCCGAAAGGGCAGGGCGCAGGCGCTGACGCGAGACTTCGAGCAGGCCGAACTTGGAGATCTTGCTGGTTTGCACGCGGGCGCGGTCTTGCCGCAGGCTGTCACGCAGGCGGTCTTCCACGGCGCGCTGGTTCTTCGGCTCGTCCATGTCGATGAAGTCCATGACGATGAGCCCGCCCAGATCGCGCAGACGCATTTGCCGTGCGATTTCCTCGGCTGCTTCCAGGTTGGTGCGCAGGGCGGTGTCCTCGATCGCGCTGCCGCGGGTGGAGCGCGCGGAGTTGACGTCCACCGCCACCAGCGCCTCGGTGTGGTCGATGACGATGGCGCCGCCCGATGGCAGGTTCACCGTGCGCGAATACGCGGTCTCGATCTGGTGCTCGATCTGGAAGCGCGAGAACAGCGGCAGATCGTCGCGGTAGCGCTTGACCCGGCTCACGTTGTCGGGCATCACATGCGCCATGAACTGGTGCGCCTGCTCGAACACGTCCTGCGTGTCGATCAGGATTTCGCCGATGTCGCTGGTGAAGTAGTCGCGAATCGCGCGGATGACCAGCGACGACTCCTGGTAAATCAGGAAGGCGCCCTTCTGCGTCGTGCTCGCGTCCTCGATGGCCGTCCACAGCTTGAGCAGGTAGTTCAAGTCCCACTGCAACTCCTCGGCGCTGCGGCCAATGCCGGCGGTGCGCGCAATCAGGCTCATGCCGTCCGGATGCTGCAACTGCTCCATCGTCTCGCGCAGTTCCTGGCGGTCTTCGCCCTCGATGCGCCGGCTGACGCCGCCGCCGCGCGGGTTGTTCGGCATCAGCACCAGATAACGCCCGGCCAGCGAGACGTAGGTGGTCAGCGCCGCGCCTTTGTTGCCGCGTTCTTCCTTTTCCACCTGCACCAGCAATTCCTGGCCTTCGCGGATCACATCCTGAATGCGCGCCTGCGATGGCGACACGCCTTCCTTGAAGTAGCGGCGGGAAATTTCCTTGAACGGCAGGAAGCCGTGACGCTCCTCGCCGTAATCGACGAAGCAGGCTTCGAGCGAGGGTTCGACGCGGGTGACGACGGCGCTGTAGACATTACCCTTGCGCTGCTCGCGACCAACCTGCTCGATGTCGATGTCGAGCAGCTTCTGGCCTTCGACGATGGCGACGCGCAGCTCTTCGGCTTGCGTCGCGTTGAACAACATGCGTTTCATTTCAATGTCTCCATCCCGCCCATGAGGCGGGCTGCGTGATTGCACCAGGGTCGATGCGACCCGACTCGCGCAGCAGGCTCGATGCCGAAGTGGAGAATGACCGCGCAGCGACGAGTCACCTCGTCGCCGGCTTCAGGACAAAGGCCTCGTGGAGGCGCAGCCACCTGCCCCAGCGCATGGGGGCATGCCTGGGCTTGGGCGGGCTGGAGTCGTGCCATCGGCCAGCCAGTTCCCAGCCCGCGCAGCGCGGCAGGCAGAGCCTGCCGCAAGTGCGTGACACGGGGGGAAGCGATGGTGGGTCAAGATGGACACGGAAGATTTCGTTTTGTCGAGAACCGCGGCACCTGGGCCGGGTCGTGGGGCATTCTGTTCGTTCAGCTACGAGCTTGCTCGTCCTGCGCTATTCCTAAGGTTTGCCGGCCGACCGAATCGGCCTGGACAGCCCGGATTTGCGGACTTCAGCGGTGCACAGAGTCCGGTTCTGTTGGCGGGGAAGCCCTCTGTGAACTCCACGAGGGCTGCACGGTTGCCGAACTAAAATGCCGATCGTTGCCAGTTGCGAATGACTTCTTGGATTCACAACCTGCGGCAGATTAAGACGAACAATTTTCCACTCAGCCAGCCTCTGTCAGCACGCGCTTCGCATCCCAATTATATGCACCGTACCAGTTCTGCAGCCGCCACCTTGCTCCCAGTGGGCGAATCCGGCGCCGGCCAAAGGCTGGATAACTTCCTGGCCCGCGTGCTCAAGGGGGTTCCCCGCAGCCATATCTACCGCATCGTGCGCTCTGGCGAGGTGCGGGTGAATGGAGCGCGGGCGGAAGTTTCGCAAAAACTCGCTGGTTCCGATCAGGTGCGCGTGCCCCCGGTGCGCATGGCGCAAGCCGCGCCCGCGGCCCCGGCGCGTCAGTACCCCATCCTGCACGAGGATGCCTGGCTGCTGGCCATCAACAAGCCAGCGGGCGTGGCCGTGCATGGCGGCTCCGGCCTGAGTTTCGGCGTGATCGAATCCATGCGTGCCTCTCAGCAAGACCGTTATCTCGAACTCGTGCACCGGCTTGACCGCGATACCTCCGGCGTGCTGTTGCTGGCCAAGAAGCGCAGCGCCCTCACCACCTTGCACGCCAGCTTGCGCGAGCGCGAGGCCGACAAACGCTATTTCGCCTTGGTGGTCGGGTTGTGGCAGGGTGATGCGGTGACGGTGAGCAAACCCCTGCACAAATATCTCACCCCCAGCGGCGAGCGCCGGGTGTGCATCGCCACGGCTGACGAAGGCCAGGCGGCGCGCAGCCAGTTCCGTCCGGTTCGGCGTTACCCCTGGTCTGCAGACATTGCCGCACAGACCGGTGTGGCGGGCCTGACCTTGATCGAGGCGCGCATCCATACCGGGCGCACGCACCAGATCCGGGTGCATCTGCAAAGCCAGGGCTACCCGGTGGTCGGTGATGAAAAATATGGCAACGAGGCGCTCAATCGCCTGTTGGCGCGTGGCGAGGTCGTGCCCGGCTTGCCGCGCAATGCCCGCATGTTCCTGCACGCAGCGCACCTGGCCCTATCCCACCCGCATAGCGGCGAGTCGCTGCTGCTCGAGGCCGACTGGCCGGATGAAGATGCGCGCTGGCTCGAGCGTCTGGGCCGGCTATGCCCAGCCGTTGGCAAGAACTGAAACCGCGATGCCCAACCCTTACAAGCTGCTGGTGTTCGACTGGGACGGGACCCTGATGGATTCCACCGCAGTCATCACCCAATCCATTCAGGCGGCATGCCGCGATCTCGGCTTGCCCGTGCCCAGCGACGTCGATGCCTCCTATGTCATCGGCCTCGGCCTGGGCGATGCGCTGCGCCATGCCGCTCCGACGCTGGACCCGCGTGACTACGACGAACTGTCGCAGGCCTACCGCCGGCATTATTTCGCGCACGATAACGATCTGACCTTGTTTCCCGGCGCGCTCGACATGCTGCTCGCGCTCAAGGCCGCAGGCCACAGTCTCGCCGTTGCGACCGGCAAGTCGCGCGTCGGGCTCGACCGCGCGCTGGATCACGCCGACCTGCGTGGCCTGTTCGACACCACGCGCACGGCTGACGAAACCGCATCCAAACCGCACCCGACCATGCTGCTGGAAATCATGCAGGAACTGGATGACGCGCCAGGGAGCACCCTCATGATCGGCGACACCACGCACGACCTGCTCATGGCTCGCAACGCCGGCACTGCCGCCGTGGGCGTGGCCTATGGCGCACACGATGCGCAGCAGCTTGCCGACCTGCAGCCGGTATTCCTCGCCGATTCGGTGCCGGCGTTGCAGCGTTTTCTGCTGGGCGCATGAGCCAGTTGCCGGCGCGCGTGTGACCAACGCCGCTGCTATCCTGCCAACCGCCCGGCGACATCTGCTTGCCTACCTTGACAGCCTTTGCCTATGAACGACGCCAACTCGAACGACACCCCGCGAGAACCCGGCCCCGGCGAGCCAACTCGCAACGCGCCTCCCGCCTGGGAGCGCGGCGTGCTTGAAAAACTCGTGATGGAGGTCGTGAACGAAAAGCGCCGCGCCCGGCGCTGGTCCATCTTCTTCCGCCTGGCCTTCCTCGGCTTGCTGCTCGCCATCTTTGTCGGCGGCTATCTGTCCGAGCGCGGGGGCAGCCCGGCCACCGGACCGCACACCGCACTGGTGGAGTTGAACGGCGACATATCGGCATCCTCCGTTGCCAGCGCCGACAACATCAACGCCTCGTTGCAAGACGCTTTCGACGACCCGGACACCAAGGCCGTGATTCTGCGCATCAACAGCCCCGGCGGCAGCCCGGTGCAGGCCAGCCAGATCAACGATCAGATCTGGCGCTTGCGTGCCAAGCACAAGAACATCCCCATCTATGCGGTGTGCGACGAGGTCTGCGCCTCGGCGGCTTACTACATCGCGGTGGCGACCAACAAGATTTACGTCAACCCGGCCAGCCTGGTGGGCTCGATCGGCGTGCTGATGGAAGGCTTCGGCCTTTCGGGCCTGCTGGACAAACTGGGCGTGACCCGCCGCCTGCTCACTGCTGGCGACAACAAAGGCTTCATGGATCCGTTCTCGCCCATGCCCGAAAACCAGAAGGCTTATGCCCTGTCCATGCTGCAGCAGATCCACCAGCAGTTCATCGCCGCCGTGGAAAAAGGCCGTGGCGAGCGTCTGAAAATCAACGACCAGACCTTCTCGGGCCTGGTGTGGACGGGTGAGTCCGCCGTGCAGCAGGGTCTGGCCGATGGTTATGGCGACACCGACAGCGTGGCGCGCGACGTGGTGCATGAAAAGAACCTGGTGGACTACACGCGCCGCGAAAACGTGATCGACCGCCTGGCCAAGCGCTTCGGCGCCTCCCTCGGCATGGGCGCTGCCCACGAAATGCTCAACGGCAGCACCTGGTCATTGCGCTGAGGCGCATAGCCTCCTCGGCTCAACCCGCCAGAAAACCGAATAGCGCCGGAACCTTCTCCGGCATCTGGCCGGAATCTTCGCGCCACTGCGCCACGCTGCGGGTACGCACGCGGGCATCCGGTGCGGTCAGTTGGCTTGCGACAGTGAGCTTCGTTGCCGGTTGCAGCGTCTGGATCAGGGCCTGCAACAAAGCCGCGTTGCGATACGGCGTTTCGATGAACAGCTGGGTTTGGCGGCGCAGCGCGCTCTCACGTTCAAACATCTGGATTTGCTGCTTTCGCGCTTCGGCTTCCGCTGGCAAATAACCATGAAACGCAAAGCGCTGGCCATCGAGCCCACTGGCCATGAGTCCCAGCAACAAACTGCTGGGTCCGACCAGAGGCACCACTTCGATGCCGAGGTCGTGCGCTGCCGCCACCACCAGTGCGCCGGGGTCGGCCACGCAGGGGGCGCCGGCTTCGGACATCAAGCCCATGTCCATGCCATCGAGTGCCGGATGCAGCAGAGCGCGAGCTGCTGCAGCGTCCAGCTTGGCATGTTTGGGCAGCACCGCCATGCCATGTTGTTGCAGTGGAACGCGTAGCGGCTGCACGGCGTTCACGGCACCGAGGAAGGCGCGCGCGGTCTTGGCGTTTTCCACGACCCAATGCTGCAGCACGGCAGCTGCGGCGATGCTGGCCTGAGGCAGGATGTCGGACAGCGGCGTCAGTGTGACTTCAGCAAGCGGCGTGGGAACCAGCAGCAAGCGGCCTTTGGGCTTGGACGGGGTTTGCATCAAGGTGCCGGCCGCAGTAGGGGGTAGCCACTGGAAAGCAGCATGTCGCACAAAGCGATGAGCGGCAGGCCGACCAGGGCGGTCGGGTCATCGCTGTGGATGGACTCCATCAGCGCGATGCCCAGCGCTTCGGACTTGGCGCTGCCGGCGCAGTCGTACGGTTGCTCGGCCAGTAAATAGGCCTCGATCTGCGCATCGGTCAGCGCACGCACGCGCACCGTGGTCGGGACTTCGCGCACTTGCGCGCTGCCGTCTGGCGCCACGAGTGCCAGCGCGGTATGAAACACGGAGTTTCGACCGCGCAGCATTTGCAGTTGCCCGACGGCCGCGGCGTGATGTCCGGGCTTGCCCAGAATGCGGCCCTCGCAGGTGCAGACCTGGTCCGAGCCGATCACCCAGCTGCCTGGCGCGGCCGAAGCCACGGCCCTTGCCTTGGCTTCGGCGAGCCGCAGAGCCAGTGCAAGCGGTGCCTCGCCCAGCAGTGGTGTTTCATCCGTCTGTGGACTCTGCACCGTGAAGGGCAGGCGCAGGCGCTCAAGCAGTGCGCGCCGGTAAGCCGAAGTGGACGCCAAAACGAGAGGCGCTGGCAAACGAGAGTCGGCCTGCTTGGCTGATGACATCTTCAAGCCTTCTCGAAAAACCGACCTTCGATCCACGCACCGATCAGGATGCCGACGATGACGTAGAGCAGCGGCCAGTTTCCGACCCCCAGACCGGCAATTGCCGGGCCTGGACAGACACCGCTCAACCCCCAGCCCACGCCGAACAAGGCTGAGCCGACGATGGTGCGCGCATTCAGGTGCGATGGATGCACGCCCCAGCCCAGGCCGAACACCGGGGTGCGCATCAGTTTGGGGATGAGACGATAGGCCAGCATCACCGTGAGGGCAGCACCGCCCATCACCAGCAGCAGGCCCATGTTCTGCAACAGCAAGAACTGGAGGATGGCCTCGGGCTTGACCATGGTGGACCAGGCCAGGCCGAAGCCGAACAGACCACCGGCGAGTAACGCCGACAACAGCACGGGAACGGGGCGCACATGCTTCGTCATGTCAGAACCCCCCGAACGCGCGCACGATGTGCGCCGTGCCCACGGCAGTGACGAGGAAGGTGATCACGGCCAAGAGCGAGGGCAGTTGCAACGATCCCAGGCCGCAGATGCCATGGCCCGAAGTGCAACCGCCGCCCATGCGCGCGCCGAAGCCGCCAACCACCCCGCCGGCCAGAAGTTGCCAGACAGGTACATGGGTGACGAAACCCTCGCCACGGTTCACAGCGAAGGTGAAGACGACGGCACCCGCAATCATGCCCAGGGCGTAGACCAGACGCCAGTTGCGGGTGATGACGAATTTGGGATGCTGGAAATGCGGCCATTTGCTGAAATACGACCACACGGCGCTATAGGTGGTGCTGGCCCCGCCGACGAAACCGGTCAAGAGGAACAGCAGGCTGACACCCAGGCCGATGGCAATGCCGCCTCCTAAAAAATGAACCCATCCTTGGGGAAACCATTGTGCAATCCAATCCATGTCCTCGCGTCCTCGAATTCAACGTTTTACCCTTGCCACCAGGGATCGCAGCAGGGTTTTCAATCGGCCGCCGCGTCTCCAATGCAAGGCTTGGATTGTCCAGTTTAGGAGTATTGCCGCGGCAAATGCGTAAGCGAAGGTATGCGCAACTACACTCATTCAATGATGGAAAACAAGCCCGATGAGCCCGTGGATCACCTCAGTCAATTGCCTGTGCTGCGCTTGAATTTGCACGAACTCGCGCGCGAGCAGCGCACCGAGCAAGGGCAGTTGGCCTTGCGTGACTTGACGCGTCTGCTTTCCGCCCTCGTTGCTGGACATGCGGCGGTTCAAACGGGTCAGGTGGACTGGCGTGTGCGCGGCTACACGCACGCACAACCCGGTGGGGACGTGCAGCCCATGATCGAGTTGAAGGTCTCCGCCGTATTGCCTCTGTTGTGCCAGCGCTGCTTGCAGCCAGCATTGCAACGGGTGCAGGACAAGGTGCTGTTCCGTTTGGTGGAGCAGGAGCCCGGACTCACGCAAGAGGAACTGGAAGCCGAGGACGAAGCACTGTGCGTGCGAGTGGCGGTCGACATACAAGCCATGGTGGAAGACCAGATGCTGCTCGCGCTACCGCTGGTGCCCATGCACGAGGTTTGCCCCCAGCCCATCGTGGTGGCAGGGCTGGAGGCCCAGCCGATTGATTTACCCGCCCGCGCGTCGCCGTTCGCGGCCCTGGCCAGTCTCAAAAAGGGCAAATAGCCGTCCGGCCTCGGCGGCTGGGCGTGTACAATCTTTCGATTTTTCGCACGGGGTAGCACCATGGCCGTACAGCAGAACAAGAAATCGCCGTCCAAGCGCGGCATGCATCGCTCGCACCAGCATCTGGAGCAACCGCCGGTTGCGGTCGAACCGACCACGGGTGAAGTGCATCTGCGTCACCACATCAGCCCGAACGGCTTTTACCGTGGGCGCCAGGTCGTCAAGACCAAGTCCGAAGCGTGAATGTTCGCCTGATCGCGGTTGCTTTGATGCAATCATGTTTGTCCAGCGTACGCGCGTTCGGTGCTGCCTGAACTGATCCGGCCGGCCTGAGCCGGCTTGGCCGGAGTTCGCGCTTCCTTTTCATTGTATGCAGCCCATGACCGCTAGTCTGGCCGTCGATGTAATGGGCGGCGACCACGGGCCGTCCGCCACCCTGCCTGCCTGCCGAGCTCTGCTCGACCTGCATCCGCAGAGCCGCGTTCTGCTGGTCGGTCAGCTCGAGGCCATGCAGGCCGGTTTGCGCCAGCATGGCCTGGCCGATCACCCACGCGCACAAGTGGTGCCGGCGACCGAAGTGGTCACGATGGATGATTCGGTCGAGGTGGCGCTGCGCCGCAAGAAAGACTCGTCCATGCGTCGCGCCATCGAGTTGGTCAAGGATGGCTCGGCGCATGCCTGCGTGTCCTCGGGCAACACGGGCGCCCTCATGGCCGTGGCGCGTTATGTGCTCAAAACCTTGCCCGGCATCGACCGCCCGGCCATTGCCACTTATTTGCCCAATGCCCGGGGCACCGGCACCCTGATGCTGGACCTGGGCGCCAATGTGGATTGCGAGGCCGAGCATCTGTTGCAGTTCGCCGTCATGGGCACGGCATTCGCCTCAGCTGGCGGACATCCCAACCCGCGGGTGGGACTGCTGAACATCGGCGAGGAGGTCCTCAAGGGCAACGAGATGATCAAGCAGGCCGGCGAGCTGCTGCGCGGGGCGCATGCCGCGGGCCGCCTGAATTTCTTCGGCAATGTCGAAGGCAACGACATCTTCAAGGGCACGGCCGACATCGTGGTTTGCGATGGATTCGTGGGGAATGTGGCACTCAAGGCCTCCGAAGGATTGGCACAGATGCTGACAGGCATGATTCGCGAGGAATTCACCCGCACGCCGCTGACCAAGCTCATGGCCTTCGCCGCCATGCCGGTGCTCAAACATTTCCGCAAACGGGTGGATCCCCGGCGCTACAACGGCGCCGCGCTGCTGGGTTTGCGCGGCTTGGTGGTGAAGAGCCACGGCTCGGCCGATGCGTTCTCGTTTCAACAAGCGCTGGAGCGAGCGCACGAGGCGGCGGTCTGGCAGGTGGTCCAGGAAATCGAGCGCATCATGGCCGTGCTGCACACGCAGGCCACCGCGCCTGATCCGGCCGTTGCCCCATCCCTTCCAGACGAAGCCGCAGCTCCGGCGCAAACTTCACACCCGCAGATCATGGCGAACGGGCATTGAAGGGCAGCGGGCTGGGACCCGACGCGCTCATGGCCCGTGCAGTTCCCCAGTTTGCGTCCCTCCGATGATCGAATCACGGCACTTCTCATTTCCAAAAATCTGCACCTATGTCGCGCTATTCCCGCATCATCGGCACTGGCAGCCACCTGCCGCCGAATCGCGTCAGCAACGCGCAACTCGCTGCGCAACTGGCGCGTGACGGCGTCGAGACCAGCGATACCTGGATCGTCGAGCGCACCGGCATCCGCTTCCGCCATTTCGCCGACCCGGCAACCTCCAGCGTGGATCTGGGTGAGCAGGCGGCACGCCATGCGCTCGATGCCGCAGGACTGACGCCTGCCGACGTCGACCTGATCATCGTCGCCACCTCAACGCCGGACATGATTTTTCCGTCGAATGCGGCGCTCATCCAGGGCCGCCTCGGCGTGCCGGGTGGCGCGGCGTTCGACGTGCAAGCCGTGTGTGCCGGCTTTGTCTATGCCCTGGCTGTGGCCGACCAATTCGTGCGCGGCGGCATGGCCCGTCATGCCCTGGTCATCGGTACCGAAGTGTTTTCGCGAATTCTCGATTTCAAGGATCGCACCACCTGTGTGCTGTTTGGCGACGGTGCCGGCGCGGTCGTGCTGGCCGCAAGCGACGAGCCTGGGCTGCTGGCGTCGGCCTTGCACGCCGATGGCCGCAAGGCCGGCATTCTGTGCACACCCGGCCGGGTTTCCGGGGGCGAAGTGGCGGGCCACCCCTATCTCAAGATGGACGGCCAGGCTGTGTTCAAGCAGGCCGTGCATGTGCTGGAAGATGTGGCACGCGAGGTGCTGACGATGTCCGGCCGCACGCCGCAGGACATCGATTGGATGGTGCCGCATCAAGCCAATATCCGCATCATGTTGCACACGGCGAAAAAATTGGGGCTGCCTGCCGAAAAAGTGGTGCAGACCGTGGCGGAGCACGGCAACACCTCGGCGGCCTCCATCCCGCTGGCCTTGGACGTTGCCGTGCGTGCCGGCAGCATCCAGCGAGGCGACACCCTGTTGCTTGAAGCCGTGGGCGGTGGTTTGACCTGGGGCGCTGCACTCCTGGATTACTGAGGAACTCGCCGCCAGGCGCCGGCCGTCTTGCACGCCAGCCCTGGCTGTGCCCCCTTGGCTGCATCAATCCAACACAACCCGATTGCCGATTCGCCACACCATTCATGAAACCCTTCGCTGTTGTTTTCCCCGGTCAAGGCTCCCAGGCCGTGGGCATGCTCGATGCATGTGCCGAGCATCCGGCGGTGCGCCAGACTCTGCAAGAGGCGAGTGACGCGCTGCACCAGGACATGGCCGCACTCATTGCACAAGGGCCAGCCGAGAAACTCAATCTCACCACCAACACCCAGCCGGTCATGCTGACGGCTGGCATCGCCCTCTGGCGCTTGTGGCTGGCCGAGGGTGGTGCCATGCCACAGGCCATGGCGGGGCATAGTCTGGGCGAGTACACGGCGCTGGTCGCCGCTGGCTCGCTGGCCTTTGCCGATGCCCTGCCCCTGGTGCGCTTTCGTGCCCAGGCGATGCAGGAGGCGGTTCCCGTGGGCAGTGGCGGCATGGCTGCGGTGCTGGGTCTGGACGATGCTGCGGTGCGCGAGGTCTGCAGCGACGCGACGTCGCAAAGCGGGGAAGTGGTGGAGGCGGTGAACTTCAACGCGCCCGGGCAGGTGGTCATTGCCGGCACCAAGGCGGCGGTCGATCTGGCCTGCACACTTTTGAAGTCGCGTGGCGCCAAGCGTGCGCTGCCGCTGGCGGTGTCGGCCCCTTTCCACAGCACCTTGCTCAAGCCGGCGGCGGATCGGCTTGCCGCATACCTGGAACAGGTGCCGATCCGAAGTCCTGCAGTGCCCGTAGTGCATAACGTGGATGTGGCCCAGCACCTTGAGCCGCAGGCCATCCGCCAGGCGCTGGCGGCCCAGGCCAGCGGCGCTGTACGCTGGGTGGAATGTGTCCGGGCCCTGGCGCTTGCAGGCTGCGCCGACATCGTGGAATGCGGGCCTGGCAAGGTGCTGGCCGGTCTGACACGCCGCATCGACCCCAATCTGGGCAGCCATGCCCTGACCGACGCAAGCAGCGCACACAGCATCAAGGAGGCTTTGGCATGACGACTCAACCATCCACTCTGGCCGGCCAGATTGCCTTGGTCACGGGCGCCACGCGCGGCATCGGCCAGGCGATCGCCGCCGAACTGCTACGGCAGGGAGCTTATGTCGTCGGCACCGCCACCAGCGAAGCCGGCGCACAACGCATTGCCGAAGCGCTGGGCGCCGGTGGCGAGGGCGTGGTGCTCGACGTGAATGACGCCGAAGCCGGCGCAGCCTTGATCGACCGCCTGGTGCGCGACAAGGGCGGCCTGCATGTTTTGGTCAACAACGCCGGTATCACCCGCGATACCCTGGCCTTGCGCATGAAGGACGACGACTGGGCTGCGGTCATCGACACCAATCTCAGTTCCGTATTCCGCCTGTCGCGCGCTGCCATCCGGCCGATGATGAAACAGCGTGCAGGACGGATCATCAGCATCACTTCGGTGGTGGGCGCATCGGGCAATCCGGGTCAGGCCAACTATGCCGCCGCCAAGGCTGGCGTGGCTGGCATGACCCGCGCCCTGGCGCAGGAACTGGGCAGCCGCAACATCACCGTCAACTGTGTGGCGCCCGGCTTCATCGACACCGATATGACGCGCGGATTGGCCGAGGCCGCTTCGCAGGTCCTGCTGGCGCGCATTCCGCTTGGCCGGCTCGGTCGACCCGAAGACATCGCCCATGCGGTAGGCTTCCTGGCCAGCCCGCTTGCCGGTTACATCACGGGTGCCGAGTTGCACGTGAATGGCGGTATGTACATGATTTGAATCCCCGGATGCCGTCATCCGGATTGCTAGAATTCGATTGCCTTTTTTCTGGAGAATTACATGAGTGATATTGAACAGCGCGTCAAAAAAATTATTGCCGAGCAACTCGGGGTGGCTGAAGATCAGGTCACGAATGAGAAATCCTTCGTCAACGACCTGGGCGCTGACTCGCTCGACACCGTGGAACTCGTGATGGCGCTGGAAGATGAATTCGGCATCGAGATCCCCGATGAAGACGCCGAAAAAATCACCACCGTGCAATTGGCCGTTGACTACGCCAAGCAACACCACAAAGCCTGAGCCGTCCGTCCGACTCGGCGTTCTGCCGTACCCGTCGCGGCTGGCTCTTGCGTTTGCTTGCCGAGTCGCACTGAAATTTGAGGCCTAAATTCGCGGCCTGAGCTTTCACGGCTGTGCAGCCGCCACGGCTGCCAGCACTTCCGATTCCTGATCCCGCCTTGCGACCCCTTTCCCCATGAGTCTGCGTCGACGTATCGCCATCACCGGCCTGGGCGCCATCTCTCCAATTGGCAACACGGTTGAAGTCGCCTGGGGCAATCTGGTTGCCGGCAAGTCCGGCATCGGACGCATCACCAAGTTCGACGCCTCGACGTTCTCGGCGCAAATCGCCGGCGAGGTGCGCGACTTCGACATCGGCGCCTACATCCCGGTGAAGGAAGCGCGCCATATGGACACCTTCATCCACTATGGCGTGGCGGCCTCCATGCAGGCCGTGCGCGACAGCGGTTTGGCCGATGCCGGCCTGGACCCCGAGCGTGTCGGCGTTTTGGTGGGCTCGGGCATCGGCGGTCTGCCCATGATCGAGCAGACTCACCAAGATTTCATCGACCGAGGCGCGCGGCGCATTTCGCCGTTTTTCGTCCCGGCTTCCATCATCAACATGATTTCCGGCCATGTGTCCATCGAATATGGATTCAGGGGCCCCAATCTTTCCGTGGTCACGGCCTGCACCACCGGCTTGCATGCCATCGGCCTGGCCGCACGACTCATCGAGGGTGGCGATGCCGATGCCATGGTGGCGGGCGGCTCCGAAGCCACCGTCTGTCCCTTGGGAATCGGCGGCTTCGCTTCGGCCCGGGCCCTGTCCACGCGCAATGACGACCCCACCGCGGCCAGCCGCCCCTGGGACAAAGACCGTGACGGTTTCGTCCTCGGTGAGGGCGCCGGCGTCATGGTGCTCGAAGCCTGGGAACACGCTACCCAGCGCGGCGCCAAGATCTATGCCGAGCTCGTCGGCTTCGGCATGAGCGGCGACGCGCACCACATCACTGCACCCAATGTCGACGGACCGCGCCAATGCATGTTGGCCGCCATGCGCAATGCCGAGATTGCCGTGGATCAGGTGCAATACCTCAACGCGCATGGCACATCCACTCCGCTTGGCGACAAGAACGAGACCGATGCCATCAAGGCAGCGTTCGGCGCCCATGCCCACAAGCTCGTGGTCAATTCCACCAAGTCTATGACCGGACACTTGCTGGGTGGCGCTGGTGGTTTGGAGTCGTTGTTCACAGTCTTGGCACTGCACCACCAAATCTCACCACCCACCATCAACTTGCAGACGCCGGATCCAGACTGCGACCTGGACTACTGTGCCAACACGGCACGCCAGATGCCGATCGAATACGCGCTCAAGAACAACTTCGGCTTCGGCGGAACCAACGGTTCGCTGGTCTTCCGCCGCGTCTGATTCCGGCCAAGCTCCGCCATGAAGGCTACAGCACAATTTCAGCTCCATGTGGAGCGCTTCGCCCGCTGGCATGCACTGCTCACTGGGTTCGATCTCGCCGTCGCGCTGGCCGCCGTCTGGAATGTCTGGCAATGGCGTGGGCATAGTGAGGTTGGAGTCATGGGCGGTTTGTCCCTGGCAGTATTCCTTCTGGTGCTGGCGGCCCAATTTCCCTACTGGAAAACGCGTGCGTTCACCTTGGTACACGGCGCCAGCGGCTGGAAATTGCTGCAAGGTAGCCAGCAGCGGGATCTTGCCGAAGTTCGAGGCTTGAGCCTGCCCGGCCAACTCCTGGTGTTGGGGACGAGCGCGCAGGGTCGTGTGGTGCTTCCCGTGTCATCCGACATTTCCCCGACTGCCTGGCGAGAGCTACGGACCCGGCTGGCGTTGTGACAGCTCTCGTGGAGCCGACGCCCGATCAGTTGCTGGTCCAGCGAGTTCAGGCTGGCGACCAGAAAGCCTTCGAGTTGCTGGTGGCCAAATACCAGCGCCGCATTTTCCGGCTCATCTCACGCTTCATCCGCGACTCGGCCTTGGCCGAAGACGTGTCGCAAGAAACCTTTCTGCGCGCCTACCGCGCCATCGGCCAGTTCCGTGGCGACAGCCAGTTCTACACCTGGCTTTATCGCATTGCCGTCAATACGGCGAAGAAAGCCATTGCCGACAGCGCGCGCGACCCCGTCATCCGCGAGTCATCCACCATTTCTGACGATGGCGAAACTTTTGTTTCCGGCGAGCAACTAAGTGACATGGAAACCCCGGAAGCCGTGTTGGCGAGCCGGGAAATTGCCAGAACAGTCAATGCTGCCATGGATGCGTTGCCGGAGGATTTGCGCACAGCCATCGCCTTGCGCGAAATCGAAGGCCTGAGTTACGAGGATATTGCGCAGGCCATGAGTTGCCCGGTCGGCACCGTGCGCTCGCGCATTTTCCGGGCGCGCGAGGCCATTGCCAGGCAACTTCGCCCTTTGCTGGGCACCAAATCGGGCGAGCGGTGGTGAGGCATGAGCAGCCACGCTATATCTGGAGTGTTGTGATGGAGTCATCGGACATGAATGAAGCGGCGATGCAAGCGCGCATATCCGCGCTGATGGATGGGGAGGCGGGTGCGGATGAGCACGCGTCAGGCGCAGGACGGCATGACGCTGTTTGGCACGCGTTAGCCGCCGACGCCGAGGCGCGACAGGCTTGGCTGCAATACCACCAGATTGGCGATTTGCTGCGCTCCTCCGAACTCGCGCCACTGCAGCGGGAGCAGGTCTTTCTGCAGCGTTTTTCCGAGCGGCTGCGTCAGGAACCGGTGCAATTCTCCCCAGCTGCTCAGGCTCTTGCGCAACAGCCCAAACGACCGCGCGCGCGCTGGGCGGCGGCGGGCGCAGCCGTTGCGAGCGTGGCGACTGTGGCCTTGGTGACCTTCTCGTCCTTGCCATCCTTGCCTATCCGGCAGCCTGCGCAGATGGCCGCGCAAGCGCCCGTCGGATTGCCGGAACAAGCGGCTGCGCCGCAGCACATCGCGCTGCATGCGCAGCCTGGGCAAATCCCGGTCGTCGACAAGATGGGGGGCCAGATGCCCGCCATCTGGGCGCAATATCTGATGGCCCATCAACAACTGGCCGGGAGCGTGCTGCCCTATACCCCAGCCGGCATTCATGAAGCGGATTTCCGTGTGGCCCTTACGCATTAAGCCGATGGCGCGCTTCTCGCGAGGTTTCTCGCGAACCCGGATGCAATGCGCCGCGGCGTGCTGCGCGCTGTGGCTGATCCCCGCCATCGCCTCGGCCACTGCCAGGCAAGACCTTGCGGCAGGCGCTGGAACCCAGGCCGCGGCGCTGCCGCTCAATCCTGCGCAAAAGGGCGACGCTGCAGCCTCGGCGAGCGGCTCGCACCCCAAGCCCCAGCATCAGGAAGCCTCCTTGCAATCCTGGTTGCAGCGCGTCAGCCAGGCAGCGAAGGACCGCAATTACTCGGGCGTTTTCGTGGTGCAATCCGGCGGCCGCATCGTGACTTCAACGATCGACCACTATGTGGTGCATGGCAACACCCTTGAGCGTGTGGAAACCCTCGACGGCCAGCGCCGCATCCTGGTGTGCCACAACGCCGAGACTCGGACGATTTTGCCCGATGCCCGCCTGATCGTGGTCGAGGATCACCACACCGACTACAGTTTTCCCCGCATGCTGAAGACGCCGCATGCGGACTATGCAACGCACTACAAACTCAAACAAGAGGGACATGAGCGCTGCGCCGGCTATGTTTGCGACGTCACGCGCATCATCCCGCGGGACGATTTGCGTTACGGCTACCGGCTTTGGACCGAGCGGAGATCGGGCCTGCTGGTGAAGGCGCAAACGCTGAATGATCAGGGCAAGGTACTCGACCAGGTGGCGTTTACCCAACTCGACCTCAACCCCAAGCCCAGGCCCGACTTGGTTTCCAAGGCACTGCAAGGCACCTCTGGCTATCAGATCGAGCATATGCGTGCCAGCCTGAGCACGCCCCAGGCGCAAGGCTGGGGCTTGAGTCAACCGATTCCCGGCTTCGAGTCCGTGGGCATTTACAAGCGCCGTCTCATGCTGCATGGCAAGCCGGCAGAGGTCACGCAGTGGCTGTTCAGTGACGGCTTGGCTTCGGTTTCGCTGTTTGCCGGCCCCAGCGCAGATTCGCAGCAGGCGGGTGCCAGTCTGCACATGGGCGATACCAACGCGCTGCTCGCTCGCAAGGGTGCATGGTCGGTCATTGTGATCGGGGCGGTTCCGGCAAAAACCCTTCAGCTTTTTGCCGATTCGCTGAAGCAACTTCACTGAGAGACGGCTTCATTCACAATAGGTTGCATTTTGACGCATGGTATATGCTGTGCGCTCGGTTATCCACCTGCACCTACTTGTGATGGAGTCTTTTGTGGACACACGTTTCACCGCTGTTGCCTTTGCCGTTGCCCTGAGTCTCGGCATGCTTGCCCCCATCGGCGCCACGGCTGTTGCCGCCCCGGTCGCTGCAGCGAACTGCCCGGGCACGTGTGGCCTGCCGGACTTCACGGGGCTGGTCGAAAAGGTCGGCCCCTCCGTCGTCAACATCCGCACCTTCAAAAAGGTCTCGGCAGATCAGGGGCCGCAGATGGATGACCAGACGCGTGAATTCCTGCGCCGATTCTTCGGTGTTCCCGTGCCGCCCGCTGCGCCTCCCGGCGGCGGTTCCGCGCCGAAGGGCGAGGGCGAAGAAAAACCCACCGGCGTGGGTTCGGGCTTCATTCTGAGTGCCGACGGCTATGTGATGACGAACGCTCACGTGGTGGATGGTGCCGATGAGATCATGGTCACACTCACCGACAAGCGCGAGTTCAAGGCGAAGTTGATCGGCGCTGACAAGCGCACCGATGTGGCGGTGGTGAAGATCGACGCCAAGAATCTGCCCGCTGTGAGCATTGGCGACTCGAAGAGGATCAAGGTCGGTGAATGGGTGGTGGCCATCGGTTCGCCGTTCGGCTTGGAGAACACCGTGACCGCCGGCATCGTCAGCGCCAAGGGGCGCGACACCGGCGACTACACCCCCTTCATCCAGACCGATGTCGCCGTGAATCCGGGCAATTCGGGTGGGCCGCTGATCAATATGCAGGGTCAGGTCATCGGCATCAACTCGCAGATCTACAGCCGCACCGGTGGCTTCATGGGCATCTCCTTCGCCATTCCGATCGACGAGGCGATCCGCGTGGTCGATCAACTCAAAACCACAGGCTTTGTCGTGCGCGGCAAGATCGGCGTGGCGATCGACAGCGTCAGCCGCGAACTCGCCGAGTCCATCGGCCTGGGCAAACCCATAGGCGCGCTGGTGCGCAGTGTGGAAGCGGGCGGCGCAGCCGACAAGGCAGGGGCTCAGGCGGGCGACATCATCACCAGGTTCGACGGTAAAACCATCGAGCGCGCAACCGACCTGCCCCGCATCGTCGGCGAGGTCAAACCCGGTACCCGTGTGCCGATGCAGGTGTTCCGTCGCGGTGCCGAGCGCACCCTGCAAGTGACCGTGAGCGAATGGGCCAAGGAAACAAAAACGGCCAGCGAGAAACCCACGCCCGCCCTGAAGTCGGGCGCCGAGAAGAGCCCCATCGGCGTGGCAGTGGTTGATCTGAACGACGCGCAGAAAAAGGAGTTGGGAGTGAAGTCCGGCGTGTTGGTCGAGGCCGTGCAAGCTTCGGCCGGACGTGACGGCTTGCGTGTGGGCGATGTGGTGACGACGATGAACAATGTTGAAATCACCAGCGCCAAGCAGTTCAGGGATCTGGCGGCCACCTTGCCCGCCGGCAAACCGGTTGCACTGCTGGTGCGTCGTGGCGATGCGGCGCAATTCATTCTGATTCGGCCCAAGGCAGTCGGGGAATGATTATTGATCTCCATTCCATTTTCGCTTGATTTTCAGCTAATTTTTTCAGAAATATGGATTTTATAATCTATATAGTCGTTTCATCTCAAGATTCGATGCAAATTTCACCGGGAATGGCCCGATCTTCGCCTGGCCGGAGCCTCCGCCGCGCTTAAAATAGAGGTCCAACAAGCAGTTGCCAAACAGTTTTTGTTGGTAGGCGCGACCTGAATGCCGCGCCTTTTTTTTGGCCTGCTCCACCCCGCAAACCCCAGTGGTCCGCGAGTCTTGCTGCCCTTTGTTGCGGTCGCTGGGACGCAGGGCCAACCCGAGCGCAGGCCGTCTGCGAGTCGAACCGAGAGCGCATGCAACTGATCCGCAATTTTTCCATCATTGCCCATATTGACCACGGCAAGTCGACCCTTGCAGACCGGCTGATTCAGCGTTGCGGCGGCTTGTCCGACCGCGAAATGGATAACCAGGTGCTTGATTCCATGGACCTGGAGCGCGAGCGCGGCATCACCATCAAGGCGCAGACCGCGGCCCTGTCCTACAAGGCGCGCGACGGTCAGACCTACCGGCTCAACCTCATCGACACGCCTGGGCATGTGGACTTCAGCTATGAGGTCAGTCGCTCGCTGTCGGCCTGCGAGGGCGCGCTGCTGGTGGTGGATGCCAGCCAGGGCGTGGAAGCGCAGACCGTGGCCAACTGCTACACCGCGATCGAACTGGGCGTGGAAGTGGTGCCCGTGCTCAACAAGATGGATTTGCCGCAGGCCGACCCGGAAGGTGCGCGCCGGGAGATCGAAGAAGTGATCGGCATCGACGCCTCCGACGCCTTGCTGGCCAGCGCCAAGACCGGCATGGGCATCGACGACATCCTGGAGGCCGTCATTGCCCGCATACCGGCGCCGAAGGGCGACCCAGACGCGCCGCTCAAGGCGCTGGTGATCGACTCCTGGTACGACAGTTATGTCGGCGTGGTGATGCTGGTGCGCGTGGTCGACGGTGTGCTCAAGTTGCGCGACAAAATCCAGTTGATGGCCACCGGCGCGCAGTATCAATGCGAACAACTTGGCGTGTTCACGCCCAAGTCATTGGCGCGTCAGCAGTTGGAGGCGGGCGAGGTGGGCTTCATCATCGCCGCCATCAAGGAGCTCAAGGGCGCGCGCGTGGGCGACACCGTCACTTTGGCACAGCGTCCGGCCGCAGCCGCGCTGCCGGGCTTCAAGGAGGTCCAGCCGCAGGTGTTCGCCGGTTTGTTCCCGGTGGAGTCGAACCAGTACGAGGCGCTGCGCGACGCGCTGGAAAAGTTGCAGCTCAACGATGCCGCGCTGCAGTTCGAGCCGGAGGTCTCGTCGGCGCTGGGCTTCGGTTTCCGCTGCGGATTCCTCGGGCTGCTGCACATGGACATCGTGCAGGAGCGCCTGGAGCGCGAGTACGACATGGATCTCATCACCACCGCACCTTCGGTGGTCTACAAGGTGCAGTTGCGCGACGGCACGGAGCTGACCGTGGATAACCCGTCGCGCATGCCCGAGGTTGGGCGCATCGAGCAGATCCTCGAGCCCATCGTGACCGTCAAGTTGTTCATGCCGCAAGACTATGTGGGTCCGGTCATGACGCTGTGCAACGTCAAACGTGGCGCACAGAAAAACATGGCCTACATGGGCCGCCAGGTACAACTCACGTACGAGATGCCGTTGGCCGAAATCGTGCTCGACTTTTTCGACAAGCTCAAATCCATCTCGCGCGGCTATGCGTCGATGGATTACCACTTCCTCGAATATCGCGCCGCCGACGTGGTGAAGGTCGATATCCTGATCAACGGCGAGCGGGTCGACGCCCTCTCGCTCATCGTGCACCGCGCCCAAAGCCAGTACCGCGGGCGCGAGGTCACGGCAAAAATGCGCGAGCTCATTCCGCGCCAGATGTTCGACGTGGCCCTGCAGGCGTCGATCGGGGCGAACATCATTGCGCGTGAGACAATCAAAGCCCTGCGCAAGAACGTGCTGGCCAAGTGCTATGGCGGCGATATTTCGCGCAAACGCAAACTGCTGGAAAAACAAAAAGCCGGCAAAAAACGCATGAAACAAATCGGCACTGTCGAAGTCCCTCAGGAAGCGTTTCTGGCCATTCTCAAAGTCGAAAACTAAAGCACACACCCTGTTCACATGGAAGCACCGGCCGTTAATTTCACCCTCCTTCTCTTCATCCTCCTGCTGGTCACCGGCGTTTTCTGGATTGCCGAGAAATTTCGTTTTTCCCGCCAGCGCATCGCCGCCGCCAATGCTGCATCCACAGGGCTGCGCGCACGCCGCGACGAGTTGCACAAGCAGGGCATCGCCCCCGACGCCAGCCTGAGCGACGAGCAAATCCTTGCCACCCGCGAACGCCTGTTGCGCCAGCCCTGGTGGCTGGAATGGACGGCCGGGCTGTTCCCTGTCATTGCCTTCGTCTTCCTGCTGCGCTCCTTCGTGGCCGAGCCGTTCAAAATTCCATCCGGGTCGATGGAGCCCACGCTGGTGCCGGGCGACCTGATCCTGGTGAACAAATTCATCTACGGCCTGCGTCTGCCCTTGGTGCACGAGCGCATCACCCCCGGCGAAAGTCCGCAGCGCGGCAATGTCATCGTGTTTCGCCTGCCAAAAGATCCAGCCATCGACTACATCAAGCGCATCGTCGGCACGCCGGGCGATACGGTGTCGTATGAGAACAAGCATCTGGTCATCAATGGCGTGCCGGTCGCCGAGAAGGCCGATGGCGAGTGGTTCGATCCCCGCTCCATGGTGTATTACCAGCAGTACCAGGAGATGCTGGGCAAAACCGAACACCGCATTCTCATCAATCCGCAAGCGCCGACCTATGTCATCGGCGGCCCCGACAATTTCCCTCATCGCGGCAACTGCCATTACAACGCCGAAGGCTTTGTCTGCAAGGTTCCACCCGGCATGTATTTCGTCATGGGCGACAACCGCGATAATTCACTGGATTCGCGTTACTGGGGCTTCGTGCCCGAGCGCAATATTGTGGGCAAGGCCTTTTTTGTCTGGATGAATTTTGGCGGGCTGAAGAATATCGGCCCCATTCATTGACCGCTCCGTGGTGTTTGGCAATGTTTTTCCAATAAGGTGGTTGATATGACCCGTGCTTCAAAACAACGTGGCATCACCCTGATTGGCCTGATCTTCTGGGGGGCGATCATTGCCTTCCTGGTGGTGGTCGGCATGCAGGCCGTGCCTGCGGTGCAGGAGTCTTTCGCCGTGCAAAATGCGGTGGACAAGGCTGCCAAGGCTGGGCCGACGGTGGGCGATATCCGCACCTCATTCGATAAGACGGCCTCGGTCGACTACATCAGCATGGTGTCCGGCAAGGATCTCGACATCACCAAAGTGAACGGCCGCGTGGTTGTTTCCTATGCCTACAACAAGGAAATCCACCTGTTCGGCCCAGCTTATCTGCTGCTGAAGTTCGCAGGGCATTCCAACTGATTGCTGCACCCAAGCTGGCACCGGGCGAGGTTTTCCGGCAACGCAAGCACGGGCCCCAACGCATGTCGTCCGACGCTGACCTGCAAGCGCGCCTGCACTACGCGTTTCGCGATCCGGCACTGCTGCGTCAGGCACTGACCCACCGCAGCCACGGCGCGCACAACAATGAGCGGCTTGAGTTCATCGGGGACTCCGTGCTCAACCTGGCCATTGCGTCGTTGCTGTATGGCGATGGCCAGGCCAGCGAGGGCAACCTCTCGTATTGGCGAGCCAGCCTGGTGCGTGAAGAAACCTTGGCCGGTCTGGCGCAAGAACTCGGCTTAGGCGCCTGTCTGCTGTTGGGCGAAGGCGAGTTGCGCAGCGGCGGCAGCATGCGCCCGTCCATCTTGGCCGATGCGCTGGAGGCCGTGATGGGCGCCGTGTTCCTGGATGGTGGCTTCGCCGCGGCGCAAGACCTGGCCGAGCGACTGTTCCGCGACCGTCTGCGCAACCTCGATACCCAGGCCAGCGCCAAGGATGCGAAGACGCGCCTGCAGGAAATCCTGCAAGGTCGAAAATTGAAGGTGCCGGTCTATGTCGTCACAGCCACCAGCGGCCCGGCCCATCTGCAGCATTTCCAGGTGCAGTGCGAAGTGGCCGAACTGGACTTGCGTACCCAGGGCGACGGCGGCAGCCGACGCGCAGCCGAGCAACAGGCAGCGGAGCAGATGATCGAGCGCCTGCAGTCAGAGATTCCCTCCGGGCGCAAGCCTTGCCGTCCCGGCGCGCCGCCCAAACCGTGAGTGACACCAGCATGCAACCCGACGCCGTCATCCCGCCGCTGCCCAGGCGCTTCGGCACCGTCGCCATCGTCGGGCGGCCGAACGTGGGCAAGTCGACCCTGCTCAACAGCCTGATCGGGCAAAAACTCAGCATCACTTCCGACAAGGCGCAGACCACGCGCCACCGCCTGCTGGGTCTGCACACCGAGGGTTCGGTGCAGTTCGCCTTCGTCGACACGCCCGGCTTTCAGGTGCGCCACACGCGCGCGCTCAACCGTGCGATGAACCGCACCGTGACAGCGGCGCTGGCCGAGGTGGATGTGGTCTTGTGGGTGATCGAAGCTGGGCAACTCGGCCCCGAGGATGAGCGCGTGGGCGCGTTGATTCCACCCGGCAAGCCCGTCATCCTCGTGGCCAACAAGCTCGACCGCGTGCAATCCCGCGAGAAGCTGCTGCCTTGGCTGCAAGGCCTTGGCGCTCACAAAAATCTGGCCGAGATCGTGCCGCTGTCGGCGCGCAAACCGGCCGATGCGAAGCGCCTCCTGGCCATCATTGCGCCCTATCTTCCCGAAGGCGAATGGGGCTATGACGCCGACGCCCTCACCGATCGCAGCGAGCGTTTTCTCGCCGCCGAAATTCTGCGCGAAAAACTGTTCCGCCTGACCGGGGACGAGTTGCCGTACACCAGCGCGGTCCTGATCGAGCGCTTCGAACAGGAGGGTGATCTGCGCCGCATCGCCGCCGCCATCGTGGTCGAGCGCGACGGCCATAAGGCCATGGTCATCGGTGCTGCAGGCGAACGGCTCAAACGGATTTCCACGGAAGCTCGCATGGAAATGCAGCGCCTGTTCGACGCCCCTGTGTTCCTGGAGGTGTGGGTGAAAACACGCTCAGGCTGGGCCGACGACCAGCGCGCCGTACGCGCTTTCGGCTACGAAGACTAGCCTGGCGCCATGCGTTCAGCCGCTTCGTTCGCGCGTGCCAGAGCCTGACCGGATTCAACGCCAGCGACCTGCTTCATGGACCCGTTGCTTTTGCCGCACGCCTTGCCCGCCGCACCCCAGGCGGAGTTGAACGCTGCCGCCACTCCAATCGGGACAACACCGCACAAGCCCCGCCCACGCGGGCGCATCGAGCGGGCGCATGACGAGCCCGCCTATGTGCTGCACGCGCACCCGTGGAAGGAAACCAGCCTGATTCTCGACGTGTTCAGCCGCCATCACGGTCGCCTGGCGCTGGTGGCCAAAGGGGCGAAGCGGCCAACTTCGCAACTGCGCACGGTGCTGCTGGGGTTTCAGCCCTTTGCCGCAAGCTGGAGCGGGCGCGGCGAGGTGCGCACGCTCACCCGTGCGGACTGGAGCGGAGGCGTGGCGCCGCTGGCCGGGCTGCCCCTGTTGTGCGGTTTTTACTTCAACGAATTGCTGGTGCGCCTGCTCGCGCGCGAGGACGCGCACGAGACCTTGTTCGACGCCTACCACGCCGCCGTGATGCAACTGGGTGCAGACCCGCGTGGCTTGACGGCGGGTGTCGAGCCCATGCTGCGGCGCTTCGAGATCAGCCTGCTGCGCGAGTTGGGCTATCTCCCGCCGCTCGACCGTGAAAGCCAATCGGACCAGCCGGTGCGCGCCGATGCCTATTACACCGTGGACCCGCAACTCGGGGTGCTGCCCACCAAGCCCACGGACGGTTCCCATGCCGAGCTTGATTCGGCCCGGCTTGGGGGCGGCCTTTACCTGGGGGCGCAGTTGCTGGCGATGGAGTCGGGCGACTGGGCGCAAGCCGGTGCGGCGCGTGCCGCCAAGACGCTGATGCGCGAACTGCTTCACTATCATCTCGGCACCCAGCCGCTGCGCACTCGGCAGTTGCTGATCGACCTCCACCAGCTATGAATCCCCACGTTTTCGCCGCAGTGTCAGGCCCCTTGCTGGGTGTGAATATCGACCACATCGCAACCTTGCGCAATGCCCGCGGCGGCAGCCATCCAGACCCTGTGCTTGCCGCCCGCGCGGCCGTGGATGGCGGTGCCGACATCATCACCTTCCATCTGCGCGAAGACCGCCGCCATATCCGCGACGCGGACGTGCAGCGCATCAAGGCGGAGATCGGGGTGGCGCTGAACTTCGAGGCCGCGGTGACCGATGAGATGCTGGGCATCATCGAACAAGTCCAGCCCGAGAACGTCTGCCTCGTGCCTGAACGCCGTCAGGAAATCACCACCGAAGGCGGGCTCGATGTCGCTGGCCAGTTTCATCGCGTGCAGGGCGTCTGCGCCCGATTGGCGGCCGCTGGCTGCCAGGTTTCCCTGTTCATCGAAGCCAGCCGCGCGCAAATCGAGGCTTCGGCCCGCGCCGGTGCGCCCTGTGTGGAATTGCACACCGGCGCCTACGCCAATGCCTGCGAGGCGGGCGATGCAGCCCTTGCGCAGCACGAGCTTGAACGCCTGCAACAGGGTATGGCCGCGGCGCGCGCACTTGGCCTGCAAACCCATGCGGGGCATGGGCTCACGCTGTCCAGCACCGGCAGCATTGCCGCCATGCCCGAGGTGAGCGAACTGCACATTGGCCATGCGCTGGTGGGCCACGCGCTGTTCGTCGGCATGGAGCAGTCGGTGCGCGATTTCAAGGCGGCCATCGTGCGTGCCAGCTTGGCGCGCGCCGCAGCCGCATCGCGATGAGCAGCATCTACGGCATCGGCACCGACGTCTGCGAGATCGGTCGCATCCGCAGCGCCTGGAAACGCCACGGCCAGCGCTTCGCCGAGCGCATTCTGGGCCAGCAGGAACTCGAAGTCTTCGGCCAGCGACACGCGCGGGCACCGGCGCGCGGGGAGCGTTATCTGGCCACGCGCTTCGCCGCCAAAGAGGCGTTTTCCAAGGCTATCGGCCTGGGCATCCACATGCCCATGACCTGGCGCGCTTGCGAAATTCTGAACGCCACCGGAGGGCGCCCAAGCATGGTTCTGCATGGCGAACTCGCTGTCTGGTGCGCGGCGCGGCAGCTACGTTTTCATGTGTCCGTATCCGACGAAGTGCTCACCGCCGTGGCCTTTGTCATTGCCGAAGTCTCCCTTCCGAATTGAACCCTCCATCTTTTCAAACAGCATGCACACAGCCCCTTTCATCATCGATATCGCCGGCACCACGCTCGCTCCCCATGAGCGCAGACGTCTGAAAAACACGCTGGTCGGCGGCGTCATCCTGTTCACCCGCAACTGGGCTTCGCGCGAGCAACTCGTCGCCCTGGTTGCCAGCATCAAGGCCGTCCGTGCCGATCTGTTGGTGGCGGTCGACCATGAAGGTGGCCGCGTGCAGCGTTTCCGTGAAGGCGGCTTCACATTGCTGCCGGCCATGGCCGAACTCGGCCGCTTGTGGATGCGCGATGCCATGACTGCGGTGCAGGTGGCTGGCGCCTGTGGCCTGGTGCTGGGGGCCGAGTTGCGTGCCTGCGGCGTGGACCTGAGCTTCACGCCCGTGCTCGATCTGGACTGGGGGCGTTCGGGTGTGATCGGCAGCCGCGCATTCCATGCCGATGCGCGCGTCGTCAGCCTGCTGGCGCAAGGCTTGATGGCCGGCCTGCAACGCGCCGGCCTGGCGCATTGCGCCAAGCATTTCCCGGGCCACGGCTGGGCGCAGGCGGATTCGCATGTCGATGCGCCGCGCGACACGCGCAGCCTGCGCAACATCCTGCAGCACGACGCCGCGCCTTATGGCTGGCTGCGCCACGGCCTGCAGGCGGTGATGCCGGCCCATGTGATCTACCCCAAGGTGGATGCCAACCCGGCGGGCTTCAGCCCGCGCTGGTTGCAAGACATTCTGCGCGGCCAACTCGGTTTCGACGGTGCCATCATCAGCGACGACCTGAGCATGCAGGGCGCGCGCGCCCAGGCGGATGACGACACCTCCGCCGTGGTCCAGGCGCTGAACGCCGGCTGCGACCTTGCCTTGTTGTGCAACCAGAGTCAGGTGGACCAGGGGGGCCCGATCGACGCGGTGCTGCGAGGTTTGCAGCAGGCGCTCGTCAGCGGGCAATGGCAGGCCGATGCAGCCAGCGAGCCGCGACGCCTGGCCCTGCTGGCCTCGCGTCCGCCGCAACCTTGGGATGCGCTGATGCGCAGCCCGGCTTATCTCGCCGCGCTCGACGACCTCGCGCGAATCTGACGGCGCACGGTGTCGCGACTGCCGGGCATGGCGAGGCAGGTGGGCGTCCTCAGGGATAGAAGGCGTACAGGGTGTAGCCGCTGGCTTCGTCCTTGCGCAATTGCAGCTTGAGTTGAATGCGCAGCTCGGCGTCGGCAGCCAGGCCCCGTCGCACCCGTTGCTGCAGGGCGGCGGCATCGTTTGCCAGCTTGCCGGTGGCCAGGTATTGCGCAGGCTGAATGACTTTGCGCACCACGATCTGATCCTGCGTTCCCGTCAGTGTGAGTTCCAGCGCAGGGTAGGCGACGGCCTCGCCGCTGCGGTTGCGCAGCGATGCGTCGAGCTGCAGCAGCCCATCACTCCCCGGTGACATGGACGAGGTGTCGATCACCAGGCTGCGTGGCCTGCGCGGTGCCGTCAAGCTGCAGCCGGCCACGGCGCAGAGCCGCACCAGCACGGGACGGGTTTGCGGCCAATTCGCGGCCAGTGCGTCGCGCCAGGTCCAAGCCGCTTGCGCGCCACCCATGACGATGAGCAGCATGGCCACCACAGCCAGACCGGCACGCACGCCAGGCTGCTGCCAACGTTCCTGCGCGCGCGCCTGGCGCAGGAACCCGGGTTCGGCCACGACGCCATCAAGAAGATTGGGCGCGGCGCTCGCCAGCGCATCCGACATGAAGGGCTGGGCAGCCGCGGCTCCATCGGCATGGGGCGTCACGGCATCCAGGGATGGTTCAGGTTCCCGAGTCTCGGCTCCCATTTCCGTTCCGGCTCCGGTGTCGGGCCCGAATTCGTAGTGCAACACGGCGCCGAGGTCGAAGCGCGAGTCCGTTTCCCCTGCGCCTGCTGCGGCCTGCGCGTCGGTTTTGTCGGCCAAGGGCTCCAGTTCGAACCTTGCACCGTGGCGTGCTGCCTCGGGTGCTCGATCGGCTGCTGCGAGTAGGGCCTCTTCCTTGGCGGCGCGCAGCAACTCTTCGAATGGCGCGGGCGGCGGGGGTGCGCCGGCTGCTGCGCCATCGTTTCGCAATGCCGCCTCGGCTTCGGCCGAGAAGCTGGCAAGCTCCTCGTCGTCTGAGCCTTCGATCCCGCCCGGATGATCGGGCGCGGCGCCGGCTTCGGGTGCCGCGTCCAGGGCTGCCGTGCTGCTTGGCGTTTGCGCCTGTTCAATGGCCGGAAAAACTTCGTGTTCTGCCCAAGCTGCGTCATCTGGGCCCGGCGTTGAGGGCAGCTCCAGCGACTCTTCGGCCGCAGCCTCGATCTGCTGTTGTCCGTCCTCTTCGTCCTGTTCCGCCTGGATGAGGTCTTCAGGTATGGCGAGGGGTTCAGCAACTGTTTCGTGTTCGCTTGCCTGGGGCGCAGCCTGTGGAACCGGCGTCCGGTCATCCGTGTCGGGCCGTGCGGGATCGGCGGAGACAAAAAAGGCTGGGACGGGAACCGAGTCAGCGAAGGCACCGCTTTGCCAGGGCGATCTGCTGGTGATCTCCACGCCAGGACGCACGGGGATTGCTTGCGCCGGCAAGGCTGCAGTGATGGCGGCGTGGTAGGCCGCGCCGATGGACGGCTGGGCCGCCGCTGCCGGGGACACAACCGTCTCGGCGTTCGGGAGCGCCTCAGCCTCAGCCGGCGTTGGCGAGGGCGCCGTGGGCCGAAGTTCCGCTGCAGGCTCGGGGCCCGCGGGTACGGCATGGGGCCGCTCAAAGGCATGCTCGAACGCATGATCGGCCGCGTTGAAGGCTTCGCCGCAACGGCCGCAGCGCACCCAGCCCTGGCGCAGGAGCAACTGGTCGCGCACCAGCTTGAAAGCGGTGCCGCAATGCGGGCAGCGAGTGGCGAGAGGCATGGGCGCTCAGTATAAAAACAGCAGCGGGCAGGTAACACGCCTGCCCGCAGGACGCGTTTCGGGCAGGTGCGCCGCCCTCACGCCGGCGCCGCGCTCAACGTGGCGTGCGTGGTGCCCGCCAGGCAGACCCAGCCGTCGCGTTCGGCATGCACTTGCAGGCGTGCGTGCGGCGCGTAGGCGGCGATGAGTACGTCGGCTTGTCGGCTGAGAATGCCCGAAAGCACCAGCCAGCCTCCGGGCCTGGCACGCGCTGCCAGCATCGGGGCGAGCAGGCGCAGCGGCGCGGCCAGAATGTTCGCCAGCACCACGTCGAAGTGCTGCGCGGGGAGTTCGTCGACATGGCAACAATGCGCCAGCGCCACGCCGTTGCTTGCGGCGTTCGCCTGGCTGGCGCTCACGGCGGCAGGGTCGATGTCCACGGCGCTGACCGACTGCGCGTCCAGTTGCGCGGCGGCAATGGCCAGGATGCCGGAGCCGCAGCCGTAGTCCAGCACATCCAACCCCGCGAGGGGTGCTTGTCGCACCAGCCAGCCCAGGCAGAGCTGGGTGGTGGGGTGGGTGCCGGTGCCGAAGGCCAGCCCCGGATCGAGCTGGATGACCAACTGCGCACCGGCTGGCGCGCTGTGCCAGCTCGGCACGATCCACATGCGGTTCTCGATGCACACGGGCTGGAATTGCGACTGGGTCAGGCGCACCCAGTCCTGGTCGTGGATTTCGGCCTGTTGCACACCCCGCAAATCGGCCAACAAACCATCGCCCAGCAGGGCCAGCAAGGCTGAATCGGCATCGGCTTCGGAGTTGAACAGGGCGCGCACGAGGTTGTGCTGCCAGGCCTCGCGGGGCGTGGGCATGCCGGGTTCGCCGAACAGCGCTTGTTCCGTTGCGGTGCCGGCTTCCTGGTCTTCCACCGCGACGCTCAGGGCGCCGTGTTCCATGAGCGCGTCGGAAAGGGCCTCGGCCTGGGTGTCGTCGGCGGGGATGGTGACTTCACGGTAGGCCATGGCAGGAGCGGTTGGAGAGGAGGGAAACCGTGGGCAACGGCCCGGGGCCGTGACCTTAGCCGTGGCGGGCCGCCATGTACTCTTCCAGATAGTGGATATTGGTGCCGCCTTCCAGGAAGCGTGCGTCCACCAGGAGTTCGCGGTGCAGTGGGATATTGGTGGCAATGCCGTCCACCACCATTTCCGACAAGGCCGTGCGCATGCGCGCCAGGGCTTGTTCGCGCGTGGCGCCATGGACGATGATCTTGGCAATCATCGAATCGTAGTTCGGCGGCACGAAATAGCCGGCGTAGACATGCGAATCCACCCGCACGCCTGGCCCGCCCGGCATATGCCAGGTGGTGATGCGCCCGGGACTGGGCGTGAACTTCACGGCATCTTCGGCATTGATGCGGCACTCGATGGCGTGGCCATTGACCACGATGCTGCGCTGGCGCAGCGTGAGCTTTTCGCCCGCCGCGACCAGAATTTGCTGCACCACGATATCCACCCCGGTGGTGAGCTCGGTGACGGGATGCTCCACCTGCACGCGGGTGTTCATCTCGATGAAATAGAACTCGCCGTTCTCGTAGAGAAACTCGAAGGTGCCGGCGCCGCGATAGCTGATTTTCCGGCAGGCATCGGCACAACGCGCGCCGATGCGCTCGATCAGTTTGCGCGCGATGCCCGGCGCCGGAGCCTCTTCCAGCACCTTCTGGTGACGGCGCTGCATCGAGCAGTCGCGCTCGCCCAGCCACAGCGCGTTGCCATGTTCGTCGGCCATCACCTGAATTTCGATATGGCGCGGGTTGGTGAGGAATTTCTCCATGTACACCGCGGCATTGCCGAAGGCGGCTTGCGCCTCCGCCTTGGTCGTGGCCACGGCGTTGAGCAGCGCGGCTTCGGTATGCACCACGCGCATGCCACGCCCACCGCCGCCGCCCGCCGCCTTGATGATGACGGGATAGCCGGTGGCACGCGCCATGCGCGTGATCTCGCGCGGGTCGTCGGGCAACTCGCCTTCCGATCCGGGTACGCAAGGCACGCCAGCCTTGATCATGGCCTGCTTGGCCGAGACCTTGTCGCCCATTAGGCGAATGGAATCGGGTCGCGGGCCGATGAAGGTGAAGCCCGAGCGCTCCACGCGCTCGGCGAAATCCGCGTTCTCGGAGAGGAAACCGTAGCCGGGATGGATGGCCTCGGCGTCGGTCACTTCCGCGGCGGAGATGATGGCCGGCATGTTCAGATAGCTCAGGCCGGAGGGGGGCGGGCCGATGCACACGGCTTCGTCGGCCAATTTGACGTATTTCGCGTCTCGGTCGGCTTCGGAATAGACCATCACGGTCTTGATGCCCAGTTCACGGCAGGCACGCTGAATGCGCAGCGCGATTTCACCGCGATTGGCGATCAGGATTTTTTTGAACATGGTGGCTTCGGCCTCAGCGTGACGCGTTGGCATGCAAGAAAAAAGCCCCGTGGGGGCGAGCTGTACGGCAAGGTTCAGCGGGTGCCGACAACACCGACATCACTCAAGCACGAACAAAGGCTGGCCGTACTCGACTGCCTGGCCGTTGTCGACCAGGATTTCCTTGACCACGCCGTCGATGTCCGACTCGATTTCGTTGAGAATTTTCATCGCCTCGACGATGCATACCGCCTGCCCTTGCTTCACCGTGTCGCCCACTTCGACGAACGGCTTGGCGCCCGGCGCGGAGGAGCGGTAGAAGGTGCCGACCATGGGCGATTTGATCAATTTGCCGCTGGGCGCAGGGGGCACAGACGCTGCCGCTTCGGCGATGCCGGTGGCAGGTGCCATGGGGGCGCCCTGTTGTGCGGACATGGGTGCGGCGATGTACTGCACCGGGGCCTGTTGGGCAAGAACCGGCGGCGTTTTGACGATGCGAACCTTGCCTTCAGCCTCGGTGATTTCGAGTTCCGAAATGTTCGATTCCGAGACGAGGTCGACAAGGGTCTTGAGTTTGCGCAAATCCATGGTGTCGCTGTGATTTGTGGCGAATTGGGATCGGAATCCTACCAAATTCAGGCTTTTGCCGACAACTTGTCAGCAGCGTAGCGCAGCGCAAGGCTGTAGCCCAGCGCACCGCAACCACTGATCACAGCCTCGGCGAGGCTTGAGAAATAGGACTGGTGGCGAAAGCTTTCACGGCGGTAGACGTTCGACAGATGCACCTCGACGAAAGGTTTGTCGATGGCCGCCAGCGCATCTCGCAGGGCCACGCTGGTATGGGTGTAGGCAGCAGGATTGATGATGACGAAGCAGGTGCCATCGGCGCGTGCAGCATGCAGACGGTCGATCAAGGCGCCTTCATGGTTGCTCTGGAAAACTTGCACGTCCAACCCGAGTTCCCTGCCCAACGTGGCCAGGCCCTGGTCGATGTCGGGCAGCGTGATATGGCCGTAGACCTCGGGCTCACGCGTTCCCAGCAGATTCAGGTTCGGGCCGTGCAACACCAGGATGCGTGGAGAATTCATGCTTTCGAGCCAAATTAATGCGATTTATGATGGTTTTCCAGGCAAATGATCTTGTAACTCAGTGTACGAGGTCTGCCCCAGTTTTTGGTAGACGATCTTGCCATTCGGCGCAATGACAACCGTGAACGGCAGGCCCCCTTGGCTGTCGCCAAGCTTGATGCTCAAGTCCGCGCCACCCATGCCGCCCAGCAGGACAGGGTAGCTGACGTTGTGTTCTTTCAGGAAGTGGCGGACTGAAGTTGGATTATCGATTGCAATGCCCACCATTTCGACGCCCTTGCCGGCATGATCCTTGTAGAAGCGCGACAACTCGGGCATTTCCGCAATGCAGGGCGGGCACCAGCTTGCCCAGAAATTCACGATCAGGGTCTTGCCTTTGTACTGGCTGAGTTTGACGCTCTGGCCCGCCAGATTGTCGAGCGAACTGGCGAACAAGGCATGCGCATCGCCTGGCGCGGCTCTGATTGCCGCGTCGGCCGCGGACGTGAGTTGGGTGACCGAGGCGAGCGAACGTTCAGCCGCCTCGCGTGCGGATTGACGCGCGGTCAACCAATAGGCGCCCGCAGTGCCGATACTCGCGATCAGGATGGTCAACGCCCAAGTTTTCGTCTGTTTCAAAGTTGAACTCCTTCTGTGTTCGTTGAGACGGGACCGGCCGCGACGAGTGCGCGCACCGCCTGCAGCGTGCCGCGCTCGGCTTGTTTGCTGCTGGACCGGGAGGCGCGCAGGAGGACGCCACGCTCGTCTTTGAGCGGATAGAGACTTAGGGTGGCGGTCACGGTGGAAGGCTTCGTGGAAACTCCATCAGCGTGCAAAGGCCATTCAAAATCCAGTCGTTCCACGGGTTGTTTGCCGGCGAAGTGGGGCGCCTCGCCCACGTGGTAAGGGATGTTGCGGTTGATGCAGTGGATTTCCACGGCCTTGGCGTCGTCCGAGAACAGCAGCAGATGCAGGGCAGAGTGCGCGGTGGCGGTTCCGTTCCATACGGCGCCAGCCAGATGCGGCCTGAATTCGGCGAATTCCTCCATCAGTCGCAGCGCGGCGCGGCGCAGATTCCACAACAGCCTGGGGTGTTCATCGCCATGGAACAGGGCCAGATACAGCTGAACCTGGGCCTGCACATCGTCGTTGTCAGGCCGCGCCTCGGGGTGGGCGCCGGCGCCCAACAGTTGGTGAACGGCCTTGCGCTTGGCGGTGAGGTAATCCAGCCCATCTTCCACGATGAGCCGGGCGGCAGTGGCCGCGAGTTCTTCCCGTAAAGCATTCATGCGGGGCAGTGTATCCGCCTATGTCGGCTGACGCGTCTGCTCGGAGTTTGCTGGGGAATCATGGCCTGGAACCGGCCTGGGCGCTTTCTACAATGGCCCGATGCATATCCATATTCTCGGTATTTGTGGCACGTTCATGGGCGGCATCGCCGCGCTGGCGCAGGCTTGCGGTCATCGGGTCACAGGCTGCGACGCCCATGTGTATCCCCCCATGAGCGAGCAGCTCGAACAACTGGGCATCCGGTCGATCGAGGGCTACGGTGCCGATCAATTGGCGCTGCAGCCCGACCTCTGGGTCATCGGCAACGCCGTGTCGCGCGGCAACCCGCTGCTGGAAGCCATTCTCGACGCCGGCCAGCCCTACACCAGCGGCCCGCAATGGTTGGCCGAGCATGTGTTGGCCGGACGCTGGACCCTGGCCGTGGCCGGAACCCACGGCAAAACCACGACCACCTCGATGCTGGCCTGGATTTTGGAGCATGCTGGTTTGAAACCGGGCTTTCTCATTGGTGGCGCGCCGGTGGACTTCGGCGAGACCGCGCGCCTTGGCGAGGCCCCGTTTTTCGTGGTCGAGGCCGACGAATACGACACCGCGTTTTTCGACAAGCGCTCCAAATTCGTGCATTACCGTCCGCGCACCGCCGTGCTCAACAATCTGGAGTATGACCACGCCGACATCTTTCCTGACTTGACGGCGATCGAAATCCAGTTTCACCACCTGGTGCGTACTGTGCCCGGCAGCGGAAAACTGCTGGTGCAGGCCGGCAGTGCGGCGCTGGATCGGGTGTTGGCGCGGGGTTGCTGGAGCGCGGTGGAACATTTTGACGCCACCGCCCAGCAGGGCTGGAGCGCCGAAGGCGGTGAACAGGATTTCCGCGTGTTCTGGCAACGCCAGCGCCAAGGCGAAGTGCGCTGGCGCCTGATGGGCGCGCACAACCGCGCCAATGCCCTCGCCGCCATTGCCGCTGCGCGCCACACTGGCGTGTCGGCAGGGCTTGCTTGCGAGGCACTCAGTGTGTTCGGCGGCGTCAAGCGCCGCATGGAATGGCGTGGCGAAGCCGGCGGCGTGGCGGTGTACGACGACTTTGCCCATCACCCCACGGCCATCGCCACCACCATCGCCGGTTTGCGCCGCGGCACCCGCGGGCGCGGCCGCATCCTGGCGGTGTTCGAGCCGCGTTCCAACACCATGAAGCTGGGCATCATCAAGAGCCGGTTGCCCGAAGCCCTGCAAGAGGCTGACCTGAGCTTCGGCTACAGCGGGGGATTGGACTGGGATCTGGCGGAGGCCTTGGCCCCGTTGGGACCGCGTGCGCGCGCGCATGCCGATCTCGGTGCGCTGGTGGCCGACGTCACTCGTGAAGCCCAACCCGGCGACCACATTCTGGTGATGAGCAATGGTGGTTTCGGCGGCATTCACGCCAAGCTTTTGCAGGCCTTGCAGGCGCGGTCGACTTCGGGTGCAGCAATAGCGTGAACAGGCCCTAACCCGCAGGGCAGGTGAGCGGGATTGCCGCCAAGCCCCTTTTGTTTGACCGGAATCATGGCGTATGGCTGACGGCCCTGATAGGATAAGAATCATTCGCATTCTCTTGGCATGATTCAACACCGCGGAGCGCTCTCGGCCTCGCGCGCAACCGGCAAACCGTCCAGCCACCATGAACACGCTCGCATCGCTGCACCCCGGCGCACTGGCCATCGTCACCGAGGTGCGTGCCGAAGGCGCACTGATGCACCGCTTGGCCGCACTGGGTTTGCGCGCCGGCAATCAACTGCTGGTGTTGCGCCAGGCCCGTTTTCGCGGGCCCATCCATGTGCGTATTGGCACCACGGAACTCTTCCTGCGCCGTGCCGACGCGCGCCATGTCGAGGTCGTTCCGTCTCACGTGATGCAAACAGCGTCCGCGGGCGCCTCGCGCCCCGTGCCGTCGATCGCGTCGCCCCGAGCATGAAGCGCATCGCCCTGGTGGGCATGCCCAACACGGGCAAGTCCACCCTGTTCAACCGGCTCACCGGTGCTTCGGCGCGGGTCGGCAACTGGCCCGGGTTGACGGTCGAGCTCGCTTCTGCGCGCATACCTCTGGGCCGCCACATGGCGCAGATCGTCGATCTGCCCGGCATCTACGATCTGCAAGGCCTGACCGAAGACGAAAACGCGGTGCAGCGTTTTCTGCAGAGCCAGAGCGTGGATCTCGTCGCCGTCGTCATCAATGCCACGCAGATCGACCGTCAACTCGCCCTGGCCGTGCAGGTCCGTGACAGCGGCTTTCCCTGCATCGTGCTGTTGAACATGGCCGACGAGGCCGAGCGTTATGGCGTGGGCATCGACCCCGTCAAGCTGCAAGCCGCGCTGGGTGTGCCGGTGGCCAGCCTCAGCGCCAAATACGGTCGCGGTTATCCCCAGGCGCTGCAACTGCTGGGGCAGGCCCTGGAGACCTCCACCCCCCTTGCGCTCGAGCAAGCCCGTGCCGGACTCGAGCAGCGGCGGGACGGGCAAGAAGGTGCCCGGGCGGCGCTATCGGCGGCCGTGCAACTGCCAACCCGCCTGCCCGACACCTGGGCCCAGCGCATCGACCACTGGGTGATGCATCCGTGGATCGGGCCGCCGCTATTCCTGGCCTTCATGGCACTGGTGTTCAACGCCGTGTTCACGCTCGGCGCACCGCTGCAGGAGGGTCTGGGCTGGGTGTTCGACCAGCTGCGCGTGCAGGTTCTGGCGCCGACCCTGGCCGCAGCACCGGCCTGGTTCAGCGGCCTGCTGCTCGACGGCATCTACAACGGCTTGAGCACGGTGGCGGCCTTCGTGCCGGTCATCATGCTGTTCTTCGTGTTCATGACCCTGATCGAGGAGAGCGGCTATTTCTCGCGCGCCGCCTTCCTCACCGACAGCTTGATGTCGCGCATGGGGCTGGACGGGCGCGGCTTCGTCATGCTGCTCATGGGCTTCGGCTGCAATGTGCCGGCGCTCATGGGCACGCGGGTGATGCGCTCGCGCGGCCTGCGCCTGCTCACCATGCTCATCATTCCGTTCTCACTGTGCTCGGCGCGGCTGCAGGTGTTCCTGTTCATCATTGCCGCGCTGTTCTCGCCGCGCGTGGCGCCCTGGGTGCTGCTGAGCCTTTACGGCGTGAGCTTCGCTGCTACGTTCGCCTCGGCCCTGTTGTTCAAGCAGCGCTACCCCAGTAACGAACCCTTCGTGCTGGAGCTGCCGCCGTACCGCCTGCCCACGATGCGACAAATTCTGTTGCGTGCCTGGGGCGAAATTCACCACTTCCTGCACCGCGCCACCAAGTTCATCGTCATCGGCGTGGTGCTGGTGTGGATGCTGACCAACCTGCCGCCGGGTCAGCCTACCGCCGGACCCCACACCCTGGCCGGCTGGGTGGGGCATGCGCTGCATCCGGCCTTCGCGCCGCTGGGCATTCCGCCGGAACTGATCATCGCCCTCATCTTCGGCTTCGTCGCCAAGGAAATCGTCATTGGCTCGCTGGCCGTGATCTACGGCCTGCAGGGCGACGCCTTGCAGCACGCCGTTGCCGCGCAAATCACCCCCGCCGCGGCCTACAGTTTCATGCTGTTCACGCTGATCTACACGCCTTGCCTGTCCACGGTGGCCGCATTGCGCAGCGAGTCGAAAAGCAATGCCTACACCTGGCTCAGTCTGGGCTGGTCGCTGGGCCTGGCCTGGATGGTGTCGCTGGCGTTCTATCAAGGCACGCGATTGCTCGGCTGGGCGTGACCATTTGGCCGCCGGGAGCGCCTGCCTACAATGCCCGCATGTCCGGAAACACGCTCGGTTTGCTCTTCGCCGTCACCACCTTTGGTGAGTCCCATGGCCCCGCGATTGGCTGTGTCGTCGACGGCTGCCCGCCCGGCATGGCGCTGTCGGAGGCCGACATCCAGCCCGACCTCGACCGTCGTCGTCCCGGCACTTCGCGCCACGTCACGCAGCGGCAGGAGGCCGACCAGGTCGAAATCCTCTCCGGCGTGTTCGAGGGCCAGACCACCGGCACGCCCATCGCCATGCTCATCCGCAACACCGACCAGCGCAGCAAGGACTACGGCAACATTCTCGATTCCTTCCGTCCTGGCCATGCGGACTACACCTACTGGCGCAAATACGGCCTGCGCGACCCGCGTGGCGGTGGGCGCTCGTCGGCGCGGCTCACCGCGCCCATCGTCGCTGCCGGGGCTATCGCGAAAAAATGGCTGCAGGCGCATCATGGCATTCAGGTGCGTGGCTGCATGCAGCAAGTGGGCACGGTGAGCATTCCCTTCGTCAACTGGGACGACGTGCCCGGCAATGCGTTCCACGCCCCCAACGCCGTCATCGTGCCCGAGCTCGAGGCCTATATGGACAAGCTGCGCAAGGCCGGCGACTCCTGCGGCGCGCGGCTTTACGTGGAGGCGCTGAACGTGCCGGCAGGCTGGGGCGAGCCGCTCTATGACAAGCTCGACGCCGACATCGCCCATGCCATGATGGGCTTGAACGCGGTGAAGGGCGTGGAAATCGGCGCCGGCTTTGCCAGTGTCGCGCAAAGAGGCAGCGAGCATGGCGACGAACTCACGCCGCAAGGCTTCGTCGGCAACCACGCCGGCGGCGTGCTGGGTGGCATCAGCAGCGGCCAGCCGGTGACGGTGTCGATCGCCATCAAACCCACCTCCAGCATTCGTTTGCCGCGTCGCTCCATCGACCGCGCGGGCCAGCCCACCGTGGTGGAAACCTTCGGCCGCCACGACCCTTGCGTGGGCATACGCGCCACGCCCATCGCCGAAGCACTACTGGCCATCGTGCTGATGGATCATGCGCTGCGGCATCGTGCGCAATGCGGGGACGTGCGCATCGACGTGCCGCCGATTCCGGGGCAAGTGGGGGTTTGATCGTGCGGTTCCCCTGGGCCTGGGTGCTTGGCTCGAGCATGGTCTCGCCGGCGGGAATCGAACCCACATCTGGCCCTTAGGAGGGGCCCGTTCTATCCATTGAACTACGGCGAGGCAGGCGGCGATTGTAGAGGGTGATGCTTGCCAGGCGCGGCGTTGTGCGCGCTCGCCAGAGCCTGGCTCAATGCTGACTTCACGGCCTCGGACAGGGCGCGGCGGTCGGTGTTTTCAAGTGCGCTCAGGAACTGGATCTGGACGCGCAGCGGCCCGGCGCAAGCCATGCGCCAGAGGGTGCCGAGCATGGTTTCGTCGCCCACATAGGCCGGAGCGCGGGCATAGCGCCCGCTGCGCGCGTCGAGGTAGCGCAGCAGCACGGGTTGCACCGGGGTGCAACTGCTGACGGCGGCCTGGAACAGGTTGGCGTGCAGCGGCAGGATTTCGCGGCCGTCGGACGTGGTGCCTTCGGGGAAGACGCTGAGGCGCTGGCCCTGGCGCAGCGCCTCGGCCATGTGGTGCATGACGCGCATGGCGTCGCGCGGGCGTTCGCGCTCGATGAACAGCGTGCCCGCACCGCGCGCCAGCGTACCGAGCAGGGGCCAGCGGTCGATGTCGGACTTGGCGACGAAGCGGGTGGGCTGGATGGCGTTCAGGGCGATGATGTCCAGCCACGAGACATGGTTGATGGCGAGCAGGCAGGGCGGCGGCTGCAGCTGGCCTCGCGTTTCAATCTCGACGCGGCACGCACGCAGCATGCGCTGCGACCAATCGCGGATGGCGTCTTGCTGCTGTTGCGGCGTGCGCATGGAAAAGCGCCGCAGGCTGATGACCCCGCGGGTCATCAGCACGGCGATGCGCAACAGCATCCACACCAGGCGCAGCGCGCCCCTCATGCGGCGGGATCGGGGTGGGTTGCAGCGCCCGAGGGTGTGTTCTGCGCGCCGTGCGATGGGTTGTTGCGCTCATTGCGCAACGCGTTAGCGGCCGGAGCATCGAAGATGATGCGTCCGTCGATGATGGTGGTGCGTACCCGGCCGCTGAGTTCCAGCGTGGCCAGTGGGGTGTGTTTGATGCCGCTGCGCAATTGCTCCGGGGTGGCATGCCAGCGGGCTTCGGGGTCGACGACGATGAGTTCCGCCGCCGCACCGGGCTGCAGTTGCAAGGGCGCCAGCCTGGCGGCCGCTGCGGCGCGGCTGGTGGCAACCGCCAGCGCCTGGGGCAGACCGAGCCGGCTTTGCCGCGCATAAGCCAGCACGGCGGGCAGCAGCAGTTCGAGTCCGGTGGCGCCGGGCGTGGCCTCGGCGAAGGGCAGAATCTTGTCGTCGCTGCCCACCGGGGTGTGGTCGGAGCACAGGGCGTCGATGGTGCCGTCGGCCAGGCCTTGCAGCAGCGCGGCGCGGTCGGCTTCCTGGCGCAGCGGGGGGTCGAGCCGCATGCGCGCGTCGAAATAGCCGATGTCCAGGTCGGTGAGCAGGAGGTTGTGCATCGACACGTCGGCCGTCACCGGGAGCCCCTCGGCCTTGGCCCGGCGCAGGAGTTCCACGCCGGCGGCGCTCGACAGTTTGCTGACATGCACGGCGCAGCCGGTCGCGCGCACCAGCTCGAACAGGGTGTGCAGGGCGATGGTCTCGGCCATCACCGGCACGCCCGCGAGGCCCAGGCGCTGGGCGTAGGCGCCGCTTGCGGCCACGCCGCGGCCGAGGTGGGCATCCAGCGGGCGCAGCCAGACCTTGTAGCCGAAGGTGCTAGCGTATTGCAGGGCGCGGTAAAGCAGTTGCGTATCGGCCACCGGCATGTCGGCCTGGGACAGCCCGATGCAACTGGCCTTCACCAGCGAGGCCATTTCTGCCAGGCGTTCGCCTTTGAGCCCCACGGTGAGCGCGCCGAGCGGGTACACCCGTGAGCGCTTGATGCGCCGTGCCCGCCAGCGCAGCATTTCCACCAGGCTGGGTTCGTCGAGCACGGGGTCGGTGTCGGGCGGGCAGACCACGCGGGTGACGCCGCCGGCAGCCGCTGCCGCGAGTTCGGAATCCAGCAGCCCGGCCGCCTCGCCGCCGGGCTCGCCCAGCCGGGCGCACAGATCCACCAGGCCCGGCATGATCAGGCAGCCGCGGGCGTCGATGGTCTGGTCGGGCACGAAGCCCTCGGGCGCGCGGCCGACAGTGACGATGGTTTCGCCGGCGATGGCGACATCGCCGGCAGCTTGCAGGCCACTGGCCGGGTCGATGAGGGTGCCGCCGCGGACGAGGATGTGATGGGGATGGGTCATGGCGGCCTCAGGCGCTGGCGTTGGCGATGATGGACAGCACCGCCATGCGCACGGCGATGCCGAAGCGCACCTGCGGCAGGATGACGCTCTGGCCGCCGTCGGCCACCGACGAGTCGATTTCCACGCCGCGGTTGATCGGGCCCGGGTGCATGACGATGGCATCGGGCTTGGCCAGCGCCAGGCGCTCGGGCGTGAGGCCGTACATCATGTGGAACTCGCTGGCCGAGGGCAGCAGTCCGCCGGACATGCGTTCGTTCTGCAGGCGCAGCATCATCACCACGTCGGCGTCCCGCAGTCCCTCGCGGATGTCGTGGCACACGCGTACGCCCATCGGGCGCAGGTCGCCGGGCACCAGGGTTTTCGGTCCCACGGCGCGAACCTCCGGCACGCCCAGGGTGGTGAGGGCGTGGATGGCCGAGCGCGCCACGCGCGAATGCACGATGTCACCGACGATGGCCACGGTGAGCGCCGTGAAGTCGGGCTTGTAGTGGCGGATGGTGGTCATGTCCAGCAGCCCCTGCGTGGGATGGGCGTGGCGGCCGTCGCCGGCGTTGACCACATGCACATGCGGCGGGGTGTGCTGGGCGATGAGGTAGGGCGCGCCGCTCTGGGCGTGGCGCACGACGAAGATGTCGGCGTCCATCGCCACCAGGTTGGCGATGGTGTCGAGCAGCGACTCGCCCTTGGAGGCGCTGGAGCGCTGGATGTCGAGGTTGAACACGTCGGCCGAGAGCCGCTGCGCCGCGATCTCGAACGTGGTGCGGGTGCGGGTGGAATTCTCGAAAAACAGGTTGAACACGCTCTTGCCCCGCAGCAGCGGGACTTTTTTCACCTCGCGGTCGCCGAAGCTGACGAAGCCCTGGGCGGTGTCGAGGATGCGCAGCAGCACCTCGCGCGGCAGGCCTTCGGTGCTGAGCAGGTGGCGCAACTCGCCGTGGCTGTTGAGTTGAGGGGGCATCGTGTTCAAGCCTTGGACTCCAGGCGAAAGGCCAGGCGCATGGCCTCGGCCTGGGTTTCGTCGCGCTCCAGCGCCAGCATGTGGGCTGCGGGCAGCTCGATGTGGGCGGCGCAAAGCTGGGCGCAGATAGGCAATTCGCGCCCGCCGCGGTCCACCAGCACGGCCAGGTCCACGCGTGCCGGACGGCCGAAGTCGTACAGCTCGTTGATCGCCGCGCGGGTGGTGCGGCCGGTGTAGAGCACGTCGTCCACCAGCAGGATGGCGCGGTCGTCGACGTCGAAGGGCAGGGTGGTGCGGTTGGCGCTGGGGTGCAGGCCGCGGGTGGCGAAATCGTCGCGATGGAAGGTGGACGAGACCACGCCGAAAGGAGTGGACAGCGCCAGATCGGCATGCAGGCGCTCGGCCAGCCAGGCGCCGCCGGAGTAGATGCCGACGATGGCGGGCTCCGCGCTTTGCTGCACCGCCCAGACGCGCACCAACGCCAGCAGGTGCGCGTAGAGGGCTTCGGCGTCGGGCGGGTTGGGCATCGTCATGGCGTGGCTTGGAGAAATTGTTCCAGAATCAGGCGGGCGGATTCCGCATCCACATCCTGCGCGCCGGCGTCTTCGGCGCCACGCGAGGTGTAGCGCTCGTCGACCATCGCCACCGGCAGTTTGAAGCGGCCGTGCAACTGGTTGGCGAAGCGGCGTGCCTGGGTGGTGCGCAATTGTTCCCCGCCTTCGCGCGACAGGGGCAGGCCGACGACGAGCTGCACCGGCTCCCATTGCGCGATGAGCTGGCCGATGGCGTCGAATTTGGCCTCGCGCCGTTCGGCCCGCACGCTTTGCAGCGGCCGGGCGCTGGCGGTGATGGTGTTGCCGATGGCCACGCCGATGAGCTTTTCGCCGAAATCGAAACCCATGACCACGCCGGTGATGACAGCGGCAGGCGGGCTGCCGCTGCCGGCGGCTGCCAGGGTTTCAGGCATGTCCGGCCGTTTGCGACAGGCTCAAGGTGGAAATGCCCATGAGCGACATGGCTGCCTCGAAGCGGTGCTCCACCGGAATGTCGAACACGATGGCGGCATCTGCCTCCACGGTGAGCCAGCCGTTGTGGGCGATTTCGTCTTCCAACTGCCCGGCGCTCCAGCCCGAGTAGCCCAGGGCGACGAAGAAGCGCGCCGGGCCATCGCCCGCGGAGATGTGCTCCAGCACGTCCTTCGAGGTGGTCATCTGCAGGCCGCCGGGGATGGGCAGGGTGGAGGCGTAGCTCTTGTCGGTGGGATCGTGCAGTACGAAACCGCGTTCGGTTTGCACCGGGCCACCGTAATACACCGTCTGCGACGCGAGCTGAGGTTGGTCGAGCGGCAGGTCGACGCGGTCGAACAAGTCTTTCAGGGCGATGTCGGTCGGGCGATTCACCACCAGGCCGAGCGCGCCGCGCGATGAATGCTCGCAGACATAGATGACGCTGCCGGAGAAAGTGGAGCCAGCCATGCCGGGCATGGCGATGAGAAACTGGTGGCTCAGATTGGAGGCGTCGGCACGGGGATTCATGCCGCCATATTATCGCGGCGCACGATTGCCAAGCAGGCTACAACCATCATGTCCATGCCGCCTACCCAGACCGCTTCCCAGGTGCGTGGGCCCAATCTGGTCTGGCTGCGGCGCGATCTGCGGCTGAGCGATCACACCGCCTTGCATCGCGCGCTGGCGCAGGGCGCGCAAGTGGCGTTCGGCTTCGTGTTCGATACCGACATCCTCCAGCCCTTGCTGCAGCAGGGCGCGAAGGCGGATCGGCGCCTGACCTTCATCCACCAAAGCCTGCACGAACTGGACCTGGCCTTGCGCCAGATGGGTTCGGCCTTGCTGGTGGAGCACGGACGGGCGGTGGACTGCATCCCGCGCCTGGCCGCCCGCATTGGCGCGAGGGCGGTGTACGCCAACCGCGACGATGAACCCAGCGCCGTACAGCGCGACGCCGAGGTTGCCGGCCTGCTCGCCGGCCAGGGGGTGGAGTTTCACGGCGTTCACGACCAGGTTCTGCTGCAGCCCGACGCGCTGCTGACCGGCCAGGGCAAGCCCTACAGCGTATTCACGCCCTACAAAAATGCGTGGCTCAAGGGCGTGGGGCCGCAAGACCTGGCGGCGCGCGACGCGGTGCGCCTGCCGCATCAGCTCTGGCCCGTTTCGGCAGCGCAGTCCATGCCAAGCCTGCACGAACTGGGCTTCGCGGCCGCCAGCTTGCCTCCGGGCCTGCCTGCAGGGGCCAGCGGGGCGCAGGCCCTATTCGCGGACTTCCTGCCGCGCATCGACGCTTACGCCCAGGCGCGCGACTATCCCGCCGTCAAGGGCACGAGCTATCTGTCGGTGCATCTGCGCTTTGGCACCATCAGCGTGCGCGAACTGGCGCGTGCGGCCTGGCAGCGGGCGCAGGCCGGCAGCCAGGGAGCTGCCACTTGGCTGAGCGAGCTGATCTGGCGCGATTTCTACGTCCAGATCCTGCACCACCACCCCCAGGTGGTGGGCCATGCCTTCAAGCCGGAGTACGACCGCATCGCCTGGGACCACGCCCCCGCCTTACATGCCGCCTGGTGCGAGGGCCGCACCGGCTACCCGCTGGTGGACGCGGCCATGCGCCAACTGAACACCACGGGCTATATGCACAACCGGCTGCGCATGGTGGCGGCCAGCTTTTTCACCAAGGACCTGGGGCTGGACTGGCGCCTGGGCGAACGCTATTTCGCCCTCAAGCTCAACGACTACGACCTCTCGGCCAACAACGGTGGCTGGCAATGGGCGGCCTCCACGGGTTGCGACGCGCAGCCGTACTTCCGCATCTTCAACCCGGTAGCGCAAAGCGAGAAATTTGACGCCCAAGGGCGCTTCATCCGGCGCTACGTGCCCGAGCTTGCGGGCCTGTCGGACGCGGACATCCATGCCCCGTGGTTGGCCGCGCCGCTGGCGCTGCAACAGGCTGGCGTGCGGCTGGGCGTGAACTATCCCACCCCAGTGGTGGACCATGCCGAGGCCCGCGCCCGCACCTTGCAGCGCTATGCCGTGGTGAAGGACAAAAGCCGGAGCTGAGTTGACTTCGCTCGAGGCGGCAGCGCACGCCGCTGCGGCGCGCCGACCAGGCCTGCTCCAGCGTCAGTGCAGCAGGGTCTGGGCCATGTAGCGCCGAATCAAGCCCAGGAGTTCGTCTTCCGAATAGGGCTTGCCGAGGTAGTGGTTCACGCCCAGTTCCTGCGCGTAGTTGCGATGCTTGTCGGCAATGCGCGAGGTGATCATGATGACCGGCAGGTGGCGGGTGCGTTCGTCGGCGCGAATGTTGCGCGTGAGGTCGAAGCCGTCCATGCGCGGCATTTCGATGTCGGTGAGCACCACGTCGGGCAACGCGCCCTGCAACTGCTCCAGCGCGTCCAACCCGTCTTTGGCCAGCACCACGGTGTAGCCGTTGCGGCTGAGGAAACGCTGGGTGACGCGGCGCACGGTGATGGAGTCGTCCACCACCAGCACGGTGTTGCCGGCAGCGTGCGCCGGCACGGCAGGAGCGGCGGTCCCGGCAAGAACAGGCGTGGAGGACGATGGCGACGGCGCCGTGGGTGCAGGCGCTGCTGCGGTTTGCGCGCTCGCGGCCTGTGCCATCAGGCCCACAGCTTGTTCGCCATAAACCGCGGCCAGCGCAACGGGGTTGTAGATCAGCACCAGATTGCCGTTGGGCAACACGGAAATGCCGGCCACGCCGGACACGCGTGAGAGCTGCGGCCCCAGGTTCTTGACCACCACTTCCTGGTTACCCAGCACTTCATCGACTTGCAGCGCCAGGCGCTGCGCCGCACTGCGAATGAGCACGATCGGAATGGTGCGGCCGGGGGCTTCGGTGCTCGCACCCGAGTCGGCCGTGAGGGCGCCGAGCCAGAAGAAGGGCAGATCCTGGCCGGCATGCAGCAGTTGCTGGCGTGCGGCCGCGGCTGCCACATCGGCCGGTTTCAGACGCAGCACCAGGTCCACGAGACTGGCGGGAGCGGCAAACACTTTGGTGCCGGCGCGCAGCAGCACAACCTGGGTGACGGCCGTGGTCAGCGGTAGCACCAAGGTGAAGGTGCTGCCCAGCTTGGGCTTGGATTCAAGCTCGACACGGCCACCGAGGGCGCGCGTGTCGGTGCGCACCACGTCCAGCCCGACACCACGCCCGGCGATCTCCGAAGTTTGTTCCATGCTGGAAAAACCGGGGCGGAAAATGAGTTCGCGCAGGTGGGCTTCGTCGGCAGTCTCGTCGCTGCCGAGCAGGCCGGTGGCGCGGGCCTTGCGCTCGATCGCGGCATAGTCAAGCCCGGCGCCGTCGTCGGCGATGGACACCACGACTTCGCTGCCTTCCTGGCGCAGCTTGAGCGTGATGGTGCCGGCAGCCGGCTTGCCCGCAGCTTCGCGCTTTGCGGCGCTCTCCAGCCCGTGGGCCACGGCATTGCGCAGGATGTGCTCGAAGGTGCCGGCCATGCGGTCGAGCACGCCACGGTCGATTTCGATATTGCCGCCGAGGATGTCCAGGCGCACGGGTTTGCCGGCGTCCTTGCCGGCCTGGCGCACGGTGCGGTACAGCCGCTCGGAAATGCTGTCGAACTCGACCATGCGGGTGCGCAGCAGGTCGCGTTGCAACTCGCGTGTGAGCCGTGCCTGGCGGGCCAGGTTGTCGTCGGTGGATTGCAGCGTGCGGCTCAGGGTGGTCTGCACCAGCGCCAGGTCGTTCACCGACTCGGCCATCATGCGGGTGAGTTCCTGGAAGCGGGTGAAACGGTCGAACTCGAGCGGGTCGAAGTCGCGGCCATCTTCGCGTGCGGATTGCGCGCGCGCCGCCATTTGCGCGTCGGCCTGCAACTCGATGTCGCGCACCTGGGTGCGCAGGCGTTCGAGGTTGTCGCCGAGGTCGCGGGTGCTGGAACGGATCAGGCCGAACTCGTTGTCCAGGCGGGAGCGGGCAATGCTGACCTCGCCCACCTGGTTCACCAAGCGGTCGAGCAGGGCGGCACGCACGCGCACCGGCTGCGCGGCGACCCGGCCGGCGCTGGGTGCGGCCTGCGTCATCGCCAGAGGCTGGGGTGCTGCCTTGCCTTCTGGCGCATTGGATGTGGATGCTGCGGCCACCTTCGCCGCCGGCGGCGAGGTTTGGGCAGCGGCCGCTGCAGACGTGGCGTGCAGAGCCGCAGTGGCCTGCTCCACGGCTTCATCCTGCAAGCCCTGCTCGATGTGAATCTCGCCCAGTTCGGCTTCGCCGCGGCTGCTGGCTTCACGCAGGCGCTCGAAGCGGGTGTTCATCGCATCTTGTCGCGCGATGAGTTCGATCAGATCGGACTCGATCAGCGCCTCGGTGTCCAGACTCAGCAGAGCTTCGATGTCGGACTCCAGGCTGTGCGCCTGGTCGCCGAGCGCCATGGCTCCAGCCATGCGCGCGCTGCCCTTGAAGGTGTGCAGCAGGCGCATGGCCTGCTTCGGCGCGGCGAGGTCGCGCGGGTTGTTTTCCCATTGCCGCAGCGCAGCTGAAAGCCCAGGCAGCAACTCGGAAGCCTCATCCTCGAAGATGGGGAAAAGCTCGGGGTCGATGCTGTCGCGCTGGGTGGGGTCGGCGGCGGCCGTCATCGTACTTTCAGAGGGCGCCATGGGCGCAACTGCGCTGCCCAGCTCTTCCAGGGCCTCGGCAAGCTCGCTTGCCGCAATGGGTGCCACGTCCCCAGCGTGCTTCGTCACCGCCACATTCGCTTCCACATCGGCATGCGCGGTGCTGTCACCGTCATCAGCGCCATCGCCGCTTTGCGCCGTGCCGGCTTCGTGCGCGTCAGCCTTGGGTTGGGCGCCGAGATGCTGCATACGGTGCACCAGCGCTTGCAGTGCCTCGACCATATCTTGCTGGGCTGGGCGCAGGAAACCTGCAGCGAACTGGTGCAGCAGGCGGCGTATTTCTTCGGTGGCTTGAACCAGCAGTTCGACGTCCGCCGATCCAAATGCGGCAGGGTGGCCGTGCTGCAAGCGCAGCGCCTCTTCCATCTGCTCGGCCAACTGCCCCACGCTTTGCAGGCCCACGGTACGGGAACTGCCGCGCAGTTGATGGGCCAGGGCGGTGACGTCTTCAGTCACGAGGCTGGATGGCTGCAATGACCAGGCGGCGATGTCGGCGCCGAGTCGGCGCACCAGTTCGTCGGCCTCGTTCAAGTAGATGTTGTAGAGCGGGATGGGGATGCGCAGATCGCCGACGACCTTGATGTTCTCGTCCGGAGTCGGCTGGGTGGGGCGATGGACGTCGAGCGTGTAGACCTGCGCCAGCGGTGCGTCAGGCGCATGGGGGACATGCGGCGGCGACGTGGGCTGCGCAACATGGGCAGCGGTTTGTGCCGCGTCGTGTTGTTCCGCATTTGCGGCGCTGGGCGTGTCTGCGGCCTCGCCGGCAGCGTCGGGCCGATGGACGAAGGTCGATGCTTGCGGCGTGAGAAGATCGGTCGGCGCGGTCGAAGGTTGTGAATCGAAGCCGGGCGCGCCGGGGAACAGACGGTCGAAGGCCAGCGCATCAAGTTCCTGCATTTCAACCGTGGCAGAGGCTTCGCTTGCTGGCGTAGCGCTTGCATGCTCATGGCCGGCGGCGGGCTCCGCCGGCTTCACCGCCGGGGCCTCGGCAGCCGTGGGAGTGAAGTCGAGATCCAGGAGCGCGGCGTCAGGCAGGTGCAGATCGAGCGCCGGCAAGTCCAGGGGTTGCAGCTGCAGCGCAATGTCTACGGCTTGCTGCTCCGGCTGTTCAGGCGCGGTCCACGGCGTCAGCTCGAAGTTTGCCGATGCGTCGGTGAAACCATTCGCCTCAGCGACGGGCATCGGCATGTGGGTCGCAGCCTGATCCTCGCCAGCATCATCCTCTTCAACAACTGGAGGTAAGCCTGTGGACCAAGTATCGACAAAGTCGGGATCGGGAATCTCGACCTCGGGCATTCGTGCTTGTGCTTCAACCGGACTTGCGGCGCTGGCCATTGCCGTTGCCGCTGTCAGCGGCGCCGCAACCGCGGCGCCTTCCGCGGGCAGCCCGCGCAGACGGCGTGCTGCGGCGCAGATGGCGGTGCTCGAATGCTGCGCAGCCGTGCCCGTGCGCAGGGCGCGCGTCCAGGCGTCCAGCTCGGTCAAGGTGTGCTGCGCGAGTTCGAGCGCGGGTGTTGTGATGGGCAGTTGCTCCGCCAGCACCTGGTTGAAGACCTGTTCCAGCGCCCAGGCGGCTTCGCCGAAATCGGTGAGCCCGACCATGCGCGAGCTGCCCTTGAGTGTGTGGAAAGCGCGGCGCACCGCAGTGAGCGTGCCGTCGTCGGAAGGGTTGGTGGAGAGCTGGGCCACGCCAATCCGGCCTGCGGCGATGACTTCGTCAGCCTCCTCGAGAAAGATGTCGAGCAGGTCGTCGTCACCATCTGCGCCACCAGGCTCTGTGGGGGCGTCGAAGCTTGGTGCGGCCGGCGCGTCGGGCGCCGCAGTGGCGGGTGTGACCGGTGTGGCCGTTGCAACGGGTGTGGCGGCATCTGCTGCCTGCGTCCACGGGGCGCGCAGCAGTTCGGCCGCGGCCGAGACATCTTGCCCCGAGCCGAGCAGTTCGCGTGCCTGCGCCAGCTTGGCTGACAGGGTGCTTTCTTGTGCCAGCGCAGCCTCCATGCGCAGACGCTCGAACTGGCCGGCAGCTTGCGCGGGGTCGAGCCCGTGGTCGAGCGCGTCGGCGAGTTGCGTCGCCTGGTGCTGCAAGTCCTGGTGCGTACTGGGCGGTGCGGTGTGCGGAGCGCTGGGAACGATGGCGCGCAATTCGCCGCTCTGCGCATCGAAACTGAACAGGGATTTCGCCAGCTCGGGCTGGTACACCAGCATGTCGACAAGAAAACCCAGGGTGCCGATGTTCCCGGCGAGGCGATCGAACACGCCTCGGGGTTCGCGGGCCTGGTGCTCGTCCGGGGGACTGAGCATGAGGTCTTCAACCGTCTGGCGAATATGCCCCAGCGCCTGGGCCGCAACGTCCATGCCGAGCACGGACAGCACACCCCGCATTTGCGCCAGCAGCTTGGGCACGGGCGCGAGCTCCGACTGGGTGGCCGGATCGCGGAAATAGGCGTCAAGCAGGCGCTCGACGGTGCTCATGTCGTGGCGCAGCTCCTGCACCACCGTCCCCATCGTCTGGCTCTCGGACGACTTGCGGTAGAGCTCTTCCATCCATGGTGCGAAAGTGCCGGCGGCCACGCCTTCGGCGCTGCGGTCGAGTCGGCGAGCGAGTTCGCTGGCGCGCTGCAGGAATTCAGCATCGTCAGCCTGGAAATGGCCGAACGAGGCTTCCAGGAACAGCAGGGCGGTCGCCACCTCGATCACGCGCTCGGGAGTCAGCAGGTCGCGGCGCTCGGAGACGGCGCGCACCATGTGCTCGATGGTGGCGGTCAGGGACTCGGCGCCGGGGGCGATCTCGCGCAGCGCCTGTCCCAGCAACTGGGTGCCTTCCACCAACTTGCCGAGGCGGGTGAAATCTTCGTTGCTGAGCTGCGACCAACCCTCCTTGACCAGCCCGATACGCTTGCGCACTTGCTGGATGAGTGACGGATCGACCAGGCCGAAGTAGGTGCGCTGGTAGTCCACGACCCCCGCAACGGGGAGACGCATGCGGGCCTGGATGGCGCTCAATGTTTCAACTTGCACGCCTTGCGCACGCGCCTTTGCCAGGGCCTGGCTGCAGAAAAAGAGCAGCTCATGGGCGAGGCGCCTGGATGGCTGCTGCTGCCCGGCCATGAGGCCCTTGAGCTGCAGATTGAGCCGGTTGCACAAGCGCTTGGCGTACACGTCCACAGGCAGTAGGTCCAGGGCCAGAGCTTCAAGAAAGCCCTCGGCCAACCACCACAGGGCCTGCTCATGCCCGCTTGCGCTTGCCGCGGCGCGCCGCGCCACGGATTGCAGCGCGCGCGCCGTCTGAGGCAGATCACGCTGGCGCAGCAGGTCGAGCAGGGCACGCTCGTAGTTGGTGCGGTCGTTGGGCTGCAGCATCGGGCTTGCCGCCGTGACATCAGGCAGATCGGGCCAGGTCCAGTCGATGTCCCAAAGATCGGCCGGATGGGCGGTCTCGCCACCCGCCAGTTCCATCAGGGCGCGGTATTGCTTGAACAACTTCAGCGCCGGTTCCCGCTTGCCGCCGCGCTGGGTTTCAAGGTAATCGAGGAGGGCGTACAGGCCGGATTCGAGCGTGGCCTGGACCGAGGTGTCGAAATCGGCCGGTTGTTCGATGAAACGGGTGAGCACCCGCTCCGCCGCCTGGGCCAGGCGCGCCGCCGAAAAATAGCCGAGCAGGTCGATGGCCCCCGCGGCTTGGTGCACCTGATGGCGCGCCTGCAGCAGATGACCCGCTGCGGGCTGGGCGTCGTCGCTCTGGGCCAAGCTGCGCAGTTGCAGTTGCTTGCGCACCGCAGCTTGCGCGGCGAGCAGGTTCTCGCGCACTTGCTCGATGACCCAGGCCAGGGGCCCCGGGTCCGGCTGCGGGGAGGGAAGCGGTGTCGAGACAGCGAGGTTCATGCCTTGGGGCGCGCAGGAAGAGGAGATCGTTGGACGGGCTGGAGTTGGCAGGCAGGATGCGGCGGATCAGGCGATCTTGAAGCGTGACACGGATTCGCGCAGCGCCTCGGCCACGCGTGCCAGTTCGCCGACCAGGTCGGCGGTGGAGCGCGTGCCCTGGCTGGTCTGCTCGGTCACGGCGAAGATGTGCTGGATGTTGCCGGCCACCTTGTTGGCCGACTGCGCTTCGGTCAGGGTCTGCTCGGAAATGCGCTGAATCAGCTCGGCAAGCTGGCGCGACACGCGGTCGATCTCGGACAACGCCGTGCCGGCGTTGTCCGAGAGCTTGGCGCCTTCCACCACGCCTTGCGTGCTCTTTTCCATGGCGGCCACGGCGTCTTGCGTATCGGTCTGAATCGCGCGCACCAGCGCCGAGATCTGCTTGGCGGCTTCGGCCGAGCGCTCGGCCAGGCGCTGCACTTCCTCGGCCACGACCGAGAAGCCACGGCCGGCATCGCCCGCGGAAGCAGCCTGAATGGCGGCGTTCAGCGCCAGCACGTTGGTCTGTTCGGTCAGGTCGGAAATCAGCTCGGTGATTTCGCCGATTTCCTGTGACGACTCGCCCAGGCGCTTGATGCGCTTGGAGGTGTCCTGGATCTGGGTGCGGATGGCGTTCATGCCGTCGATGGAATTGCGCACCGCCTGCAGGCCCTGTTCGGCAGCGGTGAGTGACTGGCGCGCCACGTCGGATGACCGTTGCGCCTGCGCCGAGACGGCATTGATGCGCTCGGCCATATCCAGCACCGACTGGCCGGTTTCACGAATTTCCACCAGTTGCTGCTCGGAGGTCTTGAGCAGGTTGCCCGACGTGGTTTGCGCCCGTGATGAGGCGTAGCTCACCTGGTCGGCGGTGGATTGCACTTGCGACACCAGATTGCGCAACTCCTCCACGGTGTAGTTCACCGAGTCGGCAATGGCGCCGGTGATGTCCTCGGTCACGGTTGCCTGTTGGGTCAGGTCGCCTTCAGCCACGTTCTGCAGTTCGTTCATCAATCGCAAAATGGCCGACTGGTTGGCCTCGTTGGTGCGGCGGGCATCGAGCTCCTGGCGTTCGGCCAACTGGCGCTGCATCTCGGACTGGTTCGCGCGTTGACGCGTTTCCTGCACATACAGCTTGGCCAAACCAGCCAGCGCCAGCAGCGCCAGCACCCCCATCGCAATCAGGAATAACAGGGCCTGTGTGCTCACGCCGGCATGCGACGCGTATTCACTCTGCAAGGTTTGCAGCTTGGCCAGCAGCGGCACCGAGTCTTTCACCACCGAGGCTTGAGCAATGCGCGCGCTGCTCAAGCCCTGCAGATTGGACAGAATGCTGGTGGTGAGCTGGCGGGTCTCGCCGAAACGCTTCACCAGGTTTTGCAACTGGGCGCGCAGTTGCGGGGTTTTGGCGGCGGTCAGCTGCAGATTGGGGTCGCCATCGAGCAGGCCTTTGGACAAGTCGTTGAAGGTGTTCAGATCCTTGCCGAGGGCGAAAACAGCCTCGGGGCTGACGCCTTCGAAGGACAGAAATTCATTGGCTGATTTGCCGATGCGCTGGGTCAGCATATTGAGCTGGCTGGCCGCGGCGATATTGGGCGCCGGCGCGTTTTCCTGCAGCATCAGCGACGAGATGGTTTCGGTCGTTTCAAGCAGGCTGTCGGACTGCCGGTTCACGGCGCGCAAGGACTTGTTCGTTTGTGTCAGCACCGGTTCAAGCTTGACCACGGACAGCGCGTTCTTCACCATGCCGTCGACCAAGGGTTGAATCGCGGCCAGATCTGAACTGGCAGCTGGATTGCCACCGCCAAGCGCTTGGAAGTCGGTGCTCAAAGCATTGGCACCAGTCTTGAGTTCACCGAATGAGCTCTCCGAGCCCAGCAAGGATGCACTGATGGATTTGGCGACAAGCTGCGACTGCATCATGGCGTCGCCCGTGGTATCCAACAACTTGGCCGAACTGGAGGCAACGCGCAAAGTCACGGCCAAGCCCAGGCCGACGAGGATCACGGCGACGATGAGCAGCAGGACCAGCACGCGTTGCTGCTGGGGCAAGGGCAGGTGGCCGATCACGGGAAGTGCGTTTTGCGTCTCCTGATGTGGACGCTGTTCTTGCATGTCCTGATCCATCTGGACGGTTGACGATATGGAGACGCTGGATTCGGCGATGGCCGTGGGGGCCTCGACGGGGTTTTTGGAACCGAACAGGGGAAACAGGGCCATGGGAACTCCGGCGTTACGTCTAGTGTGAAATGTGAGCGGGGAAGGCAGTCGGGCAGTCAGTGGCGGTCAGTGCATGGGCGCGATGCAGAGCACCTCGCACTAGACCACGGCAAGAAATCGGGGGTCATCCGCCAGCAAGGCCAGGTTCAGCTCGCGCCAGGTCAGCCCCGAGGCGTCGAGCAGTCCCGGGCCGAGCCAGGGCTCCGTGGCGGCGGGGGAGTGCTCGTCCATGACAAATTGTCCGGGGGTGCGCAAGCCGGCAAGTTGATCGACCAGGAGCACGGCGTTGATTTCGAGCTGGGGTGTGAACTGGATGTAGCGGCTTTGGGCATTGCTGCGCGGGCTGCTGGCGAGGCGCGCACCGAGAAAAGCCGCGAGGTCGACCACGCCGCACAACACGCCACGCAAGTTGACCAGGCCGGCGAACCAGGCTTGAGCATGCGGCAAAAGCATGGGGGGCTCATAAGCCGAGATTTCGCCCGCTTGCGACAAGGGCAACAAGATGCGCTGCTGGCCAGCGACCACAGCCAGCCAGCGCGACTCGCTCTGCGTCAACTGCGCGGCCTGCAGGCGCGATGCAAGCTGGCTCTGGAATTCGATCAGACTGCTGCGTGCCATGTCTTGGACTGAGGGGCAAGGGCGTGTGGTGGGCGCGGCTCAGGACAGCGCCATGATCTTGCTCAACAGATCATGCGGGTCCACGGGCTTGGTGACGAAGTCGCGCGCGCCCTGGCGCATGGCCCAGAGTTTGTCGGTCTCCTGGTTCTTGCTGGTGCAGATGATGACCGGAACCTCGCTGAACGCCGGGTTGCGGGTGATTTGGCGCGTGAGCTGAAAGCCGTTCTGGCCCGGCATCACCACGTCCATCAGAATCAGATCGGGCTTGTCGGCGGCCAGCGCGCTCATCGCCTGCTCGCCGTTTTCGGCGGTGCTCACGGTGTAACCGTTCTTGCTCAGCAAATCGGATAGAAAATAAAGCTCAGTGCGGGAGTCGTCGACGACCAGAATTTTTTGGATGCTCATGGGTGTGCGGCGTTGGCGCCTGAGGGAGTGTTGCGATATTGATCGACCGCCTGGAGCAGTTGGTCTTTGGTGAAGGGTTTGGTGAGATAGGCCTCTGCGCCCACCATTTTGCCGCGAGCCTTGTCGAACACACCGTCCTTGGACGAAAGCATGATCACCGGGATGCCTGCATAGCGCGGGCTACGCTTGATGATGGCCACGGTCTGGTAACCGTCAAGGCGCGGCATCAGGATGTCGCAAAAGATCATGTCGGGCAGGGTGTCGTTGACTTTCGACAAGGCGTCGAATCCGTCTTCCGACAACAGCACCTGGTAGCCAGCCTGTTTGAGGAAAATTTCCGCGCTGCGGCGGATGGTGTTGCTGTCATCGACCACCAACACCTTGAATGAACCATTGGCCGTGCTCAAGCAGGGTCTCCAGAGAATATGCGGTGATGTGAATGCACAGAAAACCGCACGCAGGGGTCAAGACGTGCAGCTGCTTGAAGTTTGAAGCTAGATCTGCACCATTTCGAAGTCATCCTTGCGCGCCCCGCATTCCGGACAAGTCCAGTTCATCGGGATGTCTGCCCAGCGTGTGCCAGCGGCCAGGCCACTTTCTGCATGGCCTTCTTCTTCGCTATAAATAAAGCCGCAGATCAAGCACATCCAGGTTTTGTAGTCAGGTTGTGTCACAGCGTATCGCCCTCTGGCATAAGATTCAATCATTCTATGAAGAGGTTGTGCAGGGCTGTGGCGTCTTGCATACCAAGCGCGGCTGTGGGTTTGGCCGCCCCCGTTTGCTTCATCACCCGAACCCATCATGCCCAATCCGACCGAAGCTCCCGAATCTCCACCAGCCGTGATGGCCTTCAACGCCGCCGACCCCAGCGGTGCCGCAGGGCTGGCGGCGGACCAGGCGGTTTGCGCTGCCGTGGGTTGCCACGCTCTGCCGGTCACCACGTCCATCTGGGTGCGCGACACGGCCGAGATTTTCGACATCGTCGAGATCGAGGCCGACGCCGTGATCGAGCAGGCACGCGCCGTGCTGGAAGACGTGGAGTTGGCCTCCTGGAAAGTGGGCTTCCTCGGCAGTGTCGAGGTGGTCAGCGCCGTGGCCGAACTCCTGGCCGATTACTCCCAGGTGCCGCTGGTCACCTATGTCGGCAATCTGCAGGTGTTCGACGAAAGCCAGGCCGAGGAATACATCAAGGCCATGCAGGAACTGGTGCTGCCGCAGACCCGCGTGTTGTGCGGCAACATCACGGCCCTCACCCAGTTCCTGTTCCCCGACGTCGAGCGCGAAGAGCCGCCCACGCCCGAGGCGCTGATGCATCAGGCGCAGGGCATGGGGGTGCAATACCTGCTGGTGACGGGCATTCTGGTACCCGAAAACCATGTGGAGAACGTGCTGCTGAGCCCGCGTCGCCAGTTGCTGCGCGAGCGCTTCGAGATGTTCGATGCGGGTTTCTCCGGTGCCGGCGACACGCTTTCGGCCGCCGTGGCGGCGTTGCTGGGCACGGGCGCCAAGCTCGATCAGGCGGTGCATGAGGGGCTGGAGTTCCTCGACCAGAGCCTGGATTTCGCCTACCGCCCGGGCATGGGCCATCTCGTTCCCGACCGTTTTTTCTGGGCTCAGACCAGCCCCGCGGCCGACGACGATTCCATCTCTCCGGTGGGTCTGCAGTAAGCCTCCTGCCTCGTCCTTTCTCTCCCAATCAGCCGCCCGCCCCGGGCGGCGTTTTCTTGCAGTCGCCATGTCCAGCAACGCCCAACTTTTCGACCGCGCCCAGCGCACCATTCCCGGCGGGGTGAACTCCCCGGTGCGCGCCTTCCGTCAGGTGGGCGGCGTGCCGCGCTTCATCGACCGCGCCGAAGGCCCGTACATGATCGACGCCGAGGGCACGCGCTTCATCGACTACATCGGCTCCTGGGGGCCGATGATCGCCGGCCACGCCCATCCCGAAGTCATCGAGGCGGTGCAGCGCGCCGCCACGCGCTCGCTGAGCTTCGGTGCACCGACGGCCGACGAAATCGACATGGCCGAAGCCATTTGCAGGCTCATGCCGGCCGTGGAAATGGTGCGCCTGGTGTCCAGCGGCACCGAGGCCGGGATGAGCGCCATCCGCCTGGCGCGGGGCTTCACCGGGCGCGACGCCATCGTCAAGTTCGAGGGCTGCTACCACGGCCACGCCGACAGCCTGCTGGTGAAAGCCGGCTCTGGCCTGCTCACGTTCGGCAACCCGAGTTCCGGCGGCGTACCGGCCGATCTGGCCAAGCACACCCTGGTGCTGGAGTTCAACAACATCGCGCAGATCGAGGCCTTGTTCGCAGCGCGCGGGCATGAGATTTCCTGCGTCATGGTCGAGCCCATTGCCGGGAATATGAACTTCATCCGTGGCTCGAAAGCGTGGCATCAGCGCCTGCGCGAACTCTGCACCGAGCATGGCGCGCTGCTGGTGTGGGACGAGGTGATGACCGGCTTTCGCGTCGCTTTGGGCGGAGCGCAGCAGGTCTACGGCATCAAGCCCGATCTGGTGGTGATGGGCAAGGTGATTGGCGGCGGCATGCCGCTGGCGGCTTTCGGTGGCCGCGCCGATGTGATGCACAAGCTTTCGCCGCTGGGCAACGTCTACCAGGCTGGCACGCTGTCGGGCAACCCGGTGGCCGTGGCCGCCGGCATGGCGCAGTTGCGCATCATCCAGCGTCCCGGCTTTTACGACCGTCTGGCTGCCACCACCCGGCAACTGATGCAGGGGCTGGACGCCGCGGCGGCGCGCCACGGCATCACCTTCCGCACCGACAGTGAAGGCGGCATGTTCGGCTTCTATTTCGCCGACACCTTGCCGCGCAACTACCCGGACGTTGCCGGCGCCGATGTCGAAACCTTCAAGCGCTTTTTCCACGCCATGCTCGACCGCGGGGTCTATCTCGCTCCCAGCATGTACGAGGCCGGCTTTGTTTCCGCCGCGCATGGGCCGGACGTCATTGCCGCCACGCTGGACGCCGCCGACGCCGCCTTTGCGCAACTTGCCAAAACCTGAGTGCCGCTGCCCGCGCTTCAGCGCGGAATCTGCACCTGGTAGGCGCGCGCGGCGATCACCCCGGTGCGGCCGTTGATGTAGGGACCGTACAAGTGGTTCTGGAAAAAGCGCGGCGCCGGCAGCATCACCGCCAGGCGCGCGGCCTGCGAAGGCGACAGCCGCGCCGCCGACACATGGAAATAATGCTGCGCGGCCGCTTCGGCACCGTAAATGCCCTCGCCCCACTCCACGCTGTTGAGGTAGATCTCCAGGATGCGGCGCTTGCCCAGAATGCCTTCGAGCATGTAGGCGATGACCAGCTCCTGCGCCTTGCGCACATAGCTGCGCTGCGGTGAGAGGAACAGGTTCTTCGCCAGTTGCTGGGTGATGGTCGAACCGCCGATGATGCGGTGCAGGCGCTCGTCGCGGCGGCTGTGGTTTTTCTGCCAGGCTTGCTGAATGGCCGTCCAGTCGACGCCGTCGTTGGTCAAGAATGTGGCGTCTTCCGAGGCCACGGCCGAGCGCTTGAGCCAGGGGCTGATGCGGTCGTAGGGTACCCAGTCGTGCAGCCAAGGCGCGTCGAGCCAACGCTGGGCCGCGCTCAGCCTGTCTTGGCGCCCAGCCGGCTGGGGCGACGCCCCTGGGTCGCCCTTGAGAATGCGCAACTGCGCGGCGCGCATGAAGGCCGTGCTCGACGGCGGGATCACCGTCCACAGCGCAATGCGCAACGCGAAATAGCCCTGCAGAACGACGATGGCCCAGAAACACAGCCACAGGATGGGGCGCAAGCTGGAGCGTTTGGATGGCTCGGCCATGGCAGGACAGGTGCGTGTTTGCGAGAAGTTGGGGATGCAAAGGGGGCGGTCAGTCCGAACGCCCGCGCAACTCGGCCTGCAGCGTGGCCAGAACCGGTGCGGTGTCGGGGCGCACGCCGTGCCAGAGCCAGAAGCTCTCCGCCGCCTGTTCCACCAGCATGCTCAGGCCGTCTTGCGCATCGGCACCGGCCTTGCGGGCCTGGGCGATGAAGGCGGTGGCTTGCGCGGCGTACATCAGGTCGTAGGCCAACATGCCGGGGCGCAGCACGCCGGGCGGCAGTTCCAGCGTGGCGCCGCCCAGGCTGGACGCGGTGGCGTTGATGACGAGATCGAACCCCGGCGCGGGCTCGGTCACGGCCGCGAGCGCCACGCCATGTTCGCGGGCGACGCCGGCATGGCGCGCGACCAGAAGGTGGGCTTTGTCGGCGCTGCGGTTCCACACGGCAATGGCTTGCGCGCCGGCCTCGATCAGCGCGCCCAGGACGCCGCTGGCGGCGCCGCCCGAGCCCAGCAGCAACATCGTTCTGCCCGCGAGCGGATGGGCTTCAGCACTGGCCGCCTGCCGACTTCCGGGCGCGCGCATCAAGATGCGTGTCAGATCCCGCACCAGGCCGATGCCGTCGGTGTTGTCGCCCCAGAGTTCGCCGTCATCGCCCCAGCCCAGGGTGTTGGCGGCCTCGGCCAGGGCCGCGCGTGGCGACAGGCGGCGGGCAGCGCGCGCGGCCTCGAACTTGAACGGTACGGTGACGTTGCAGCCGTGCCCGCTCTCGGCACGAAAGGCCTGCAGCCCGTGCGCGAAGCCGTCCAGCGCGACCAGGCGCTTTTCATAGCGCAAGGACAGCCCGCATTGCGCCGCGAACAGCGCATGGATGCGTGGCGACTTGCTGTGTTCCACCGGGTTGCCGAGCACGGCGTAGAGGTCGGGCAGGTGCGTGGCGATGGGCATGGGTGTGCGCGGGGTCGGGCTGCTCATGGCGCGGGGCTGCCGTCTTGCCCCGGCTGCGCCTGCATGTGGGTTTCCAGGCCGCCTTCACGGGTGAAGTCGAAGCCGGCGACGATGACGAGCTGATCGGCATCGCGTCGCATGGCGGCGTTGAAGCGGCCATAGGGCTGGGCTGCGTTGACGATGGCCCGCGCCATGCGGTCGAGCTGTGGGTTGCCCGAGCCGCGCACCACCTCGCTCTTGACCAGCCGTCCCGAGGCATCCACGGTGATGGCCATGATGAGCTTGCCGTAGAGCTTGCTGCCGTCGCGTTGCGGAAAATCGATCGTCCCCAGATGCTCGATTTTCTGCCGCATGTGGTCGTAGTACAGCGCATACGGCACGCTGCGGGTGTTGGGGCCGACGAAGCGGCGGCGCGGCTTGGCGTTTTGCTGGTCGATGTGGCGCTCGATGGCGCCGAGCAGGTCCAGCAGGCGTTTGCGCTGATCTTCCAGCGCCTGCGCAGCCGCCGGCTTGGTCTGCTGCGCGGCCACGCGCTGCAACTGCACCATCTGGCTCTTCACCTGGGTGATGAGTTCACGCTGCTTCTGCTCGTCCTGCGCCAGGGAGCGGCTCTGGTTTTGCAGCGCGTTGCCATCGGCCATGGTGGCCGTTGCCGGCAGCGGCGTGGTGGCCAGACCTTTGGCCGCGTCACCCCCGCCGGCGAGGTTGACCTGGGCCAGCGCCTGCGGTTTTTCGGGGGCTTCGGCGGACGACTGGTTGACCAGCACCACCGACAGCGGCGTGTCCTGGAACATGCGGTTGAAGGTCTCGGGCGCGCCCACCTTCAGCGCCAGCAGCGCCGCGTGCGCCGCCACCGAAATGAGCAGCGCCCACTGCAGTTTGCTGAGATGAATGGCGCGGAGCGAGGACATGCGCAAGGGGCTGGCGGGGAAGGGCGGGTGACGCTGGCCGCGGGGCAGATCGGTGAGGTGGCCGGCTGGATCAGGCAGCGGCGGAGGCGGCGCCGGCCGCGGCGCCGGCCGCACCCGCATCCTTTGCCGCCTCCGGGGCCCCCGCAGCATCGTTGACGGCGGCGTCGGCGCCCGGCTCGGCTGCGACCTCGGTTTCAACCTCGGCTTCGTCCACGGCCAGATGCAGGCCCGTGGCCAGGGGGGCGGCGTCTTCTTCCTCGGCTGGCTCATCCGCTGGAGCCGCATCGCCAGCCGCAGCCGACACGTCGCGCAGCACCTCGACCACCTTGCACGGCTGCTCCAGCGTGATGAGGTCGGGCTGGCCGAACTGCACGCGCACGCGGGTGCCGCGCGGCTGGTCCTGCGCCCCCAGCGCCTGCAGCACCAGCGGCAGGCCGTCCACCCGCACCAGCCCGTCGCGCAGCACGGCGGCTTCGCGCTCGGCAATGCCTTCCTGCTGCAAATAGCGCAGGGTCCAGTAGCGCTCCATGCCGTTCTGGAAATCGGCGTAAGCCTTGTAGGCGTCTTCGAACGCGCCGACGATGGCGAACAACTGCGCGTCCTTCGGCTTGTAGGGCACGGCCAGCAGGGCGGTGCGGCCATGGCGCGCGGCGGCGATGATCTGGCCCTGGTTCACCAGGTCGGTGTAGCGCCGCAGCGGCGAGGTGCACCAGGCGTATTGCGCCACGCCCAGGCCCTGGTGCGGCGCCGGCTTGGTGCCCATGCGGGTGCGCAGGTTGGCGCCCATGCCGCTCTGGCTGCGGTAGATGCCGGGCAGGCCCAGCTCGGCCAGCCAGCCGCCCCAGGTGGCGTTGGCCAGAATCATGAGTTCGGCGACGATGAGGTCGAGCGGCGCGCCGCGGCGCCGCGGCACGATGTCCACCCGCGCCGCGTCTTCGCCCTGCTCCAGGCCGGTGACGCGGAAGCCGTAGTCCACCCCGCCCGGGCGCTCGGGCCGGCCACGCACCGCTTCGCGCCCCGTCTTGAGCTTGTTCGCGATGCGCCACAGCAGCGCCAGCTCCGTGGCGAAGGCAAAGCCGGGTGCGGCGCCGACGCCATTCAGCGCAGCTTCCGTGACTTCGGCGTCCAGCAGATCGTGGCGCAGATTGGCGGCAATGGGCACGCGCTCCACCCGCGTCTCGTGGCTCTGCATGGCGAGGTTCGCGTCCAGCGTGACATACAGGCTCACGGCAGGGCGGCTGCTGCCTTCGGCCAGGGTGAAGCTCTGCACCAGCGCGTCGGGCAGCATGGTGATTTTGTCGCCGGGCATGTAGACGGTGGACATGCGCGCGCGTGCCGCCTGGTCCCAGGCGCTGTCGCGCGCCAGCGCCAGCGCCGGCGCGGCGATGTGGATGCCGAGCACCACGCCGCCGTCCACGAGCGACTGTACCGACAGCGCGTCGTCGATCTCGGTCGTCGCCGAATCGTCGATGGAAAACGCCTGCACCTCAGCCAGCGGCAAATCCCCGGCGTCGGCCGCCGGCAGCGGCAGGTCGGCGAAGCCGGTGCCCTTGGGGAAATGCTCCAGCAAAAAGCGCTGCATGTGGAAATGCCAGGGCGATGCAATGGCACCCGCCGCGCGCAGCAAATGCAGCGCGCCATGGCCGCTCTGCTTCACCGCCAGCGCCAGGGTCTTGTATTCCACGCTGTTCTTGTCGGGCTTGAACAGCAGGGCGTAGAGCTTGGCGGCAATGGCTTCGGGGCAGTGGCCGTCCACCAGGGCTTGCGCATCGGCCTCGATCTGCCGTTGCTGCGCCTCCTTGCGAGCCATGCCGGCCAGCGCCGCCTGCACCGTCTCCTGGCTGGCCTTGCGGAACAGCCCTTTGCCACGGCGCTGGAAGTAGTGCGGCGCGCCATGCAGGCGCAGCAGCACGGCGGCCTGCTGTTGCGGCGTGGGCTTGCCGCCGTAGTAATCGGCCGCCACCACGCCGAAGCCGAATTCGTCTTCCGGCGCGAACTCCCACAACAAGTCGAGCTCGATGCCGTCCTGCTGCGCCTGCGCCCAGGCCAGCAGCTCATCCGGCGCGGGCGCGTCGAACGGCAGCAGCGCCTGCTGGGCCTTGATCTTCTGGCGTTTGCCGCTGGCCAGTTCCACCTGCATCGAGGTGTCGGCCTGGCTCATGATGCGGCCGGTGGCGAGCTTGCCGGCGTCTTCGAAAAGGATGTAGGTCACGTGGGTTGGAATGGGTGAGGGTCACGCCGCGTCGGCATGAATGCCGAGAAAATCCAGCACGGCGTCGAGATGATGCGTGGCGTAATCCGTGAGCGCGTGGCCGCCGTGCGGCACGATGCGCAAATGGCCGCCGGCGTAGCGCGCGGCCATTTCGCGCCAGTCGAGCACTTCGTCGTCCTGCGCGATCACGGCAAGGTAGCGCGAGGCCTCGGGCACGGCGCTGGCAAGGTCGCCAACTTCCAGCGCATGGAGTTCGTGGACATGCTCTGCCGTGAAATGAAACGCTGATTGCGGGTCGTGCCAGGCCGTGAGTTCGCCGATTTGCGAGCGCAAATCACGCGCCGGGTTCACCGCAGGGTTCAACAGCGCGGCGCGGGCTTGCAGGCGGTGCGCCAGATACGTGGCGTAGAAGCCGCCCAGCGAACTGCCCACCAGCACCAGGCGCCCCGACGCGACACCTCGCACCAACGCCAGCACCTTGGCCATGGCTTGCGCCGGGGAGGGCGGCAGTTGCGGGCACAGCCATTGCACCGGCTCCAGCCCAAGCGCGCGGCGCTCGTTTTGGATGGCCTGCAGGCGCGCGCCGGTGACAAGCGCCTTGGCCGACTGGGGCGAGGAGCGAAAGCCGTGCAGATACAGCAGATGGGAGGGTGCGGGCATGCGGGAGTGTTCGCGCGGGTGTGCCAGCGCAAAACCCGCAATGCTAGCGGCTGGAAACCAGGGTTGCGGGGCTGGGTGTCGGCCCGGAGGGCGGGCACCGTTGATGTGCCCTGGACCTTCTTGAGGAAGCTGACGGTCGGCCGTCGTTTCCTCAACTCCCTTGGGGGAAGGGCGCCCTTTGGGGCGCCCTGGGGGCTTGGATCAAATGCTGCGCGAAAGCGGCTGGATGGTTGCCGATGTGGGCGGCGTCCCTGCCGATGGGCTCGGGGTCTGTGCGTCGTCCTGTGGCCAGTCACGGATATAGGCCTTGAGCATGCGGTTCTCGAAGTCCTGTTCCTGCACCACGGCGCGAGCCACATCATGGAAGGAAATCACCCCGAGCAGGGTGGTGCCCTCCATCACCGGCATGTAGCGGGTGTGACTCTCCAGCATCAGGCGGCGCAACTCGTCCAGGCTGGTGAGCGGGGTGCAATGCACCGGCTCGCCCAGCATCACGTCGGCCACCTGGGCTTCGCCCGGCCGCGCGCCGGCCAGCGCGGCAATGACTTCGCGGAAGGTGAGCATGCCCGCCAGATGGCCAGCCCGCATCACCACCAGCGAGCCCACATCATGCTGCGTCATGGTGCGGGCCGCTTCGAGCAAGGGCGTATCCGGCGCCACCGTGAACAGCGCACCGCCCTTGACCCTCAAAATATCGCTAACTTGCATGGCTGTCTCCTCGTCGCTGCATCTGCCCGATGGCTATGCAACCAATATAGTCCAGCCAACGGCAGGCTTCCATGGGGAACAACGTTGATGTGCCTTAGCGGCACCTTGTCGTGCTCGGTGCCCAACCGCGTCAACCAGCCCTCATGCATGGGTGCAGGCCTGATTTCTTGCATGCGGCCTTGCCACGAGGGCATTTTGTCGATAGTGCAACATAATTCACATCGCATGCTTTTCTTCCCAGAAGCATTGCTAAAGCTCCGTGAGTGAGCGGTGTGAACGGCGTCAATCGGGGCGAGGTCGATCATTCGGAGTCCCGCCTTATGCCCTGCTGCGCGCTATCTTTCAGGCCTTGTTCCAGCCGCTTGGACACTCAGGAGTTCTCCCATGCAATGCCTAGTTGATGGCAACGCCGTTCATGTCGAATACACCGAGCCGACGGTCATCGCGGGCGCTGCGGCGCCCATCGCCGTCGTGCTCTTGCATGGAGCGGCGAACGATCACCGTGCATGGTTGCCGGTTGCGCCGGGGCTGGTGCGGGCGGGGTATGCGGTGTATGCGCCCGACCTTCCCGCGCATGGCGGCAGCGGCGGGCCGCTTTGCACGGACGTGGCGCAAATGGCCGCTTGGGTGCTGAAGTTGTTGGACGCCTGCGGTCTGGAGCGCTGTGCACTGGCGGGGCACAGCATGGGTTCGCTGGTGGCGCTGCATGCGGCGGGGCTGGCGCCGCAGCGCATCGGCCATCTCGCGCTGGTGGGCACGGCATGGCCGATGCGGGTGGCGCCGGCTTTGCTGGATTTGGCGCAGAACCAGCCCGATGTCGCTTTGCGCAATATGGCTATGTGGTCGCACAAGCAGCAGGACGGCCAGCCGCTGCAGCCCGAACTGGTGCAGCAAACCCTGGCGTTGATGCAGTCGGTGCAGGCTGGCTGCGCCCAGGGCAATGTGCTGGCCACCGATCTGGCCGCCTGCAACGCCTATGCCGACGCGCCGGACATGGCGCCGCGGGTGCGCGCGCCGGTGGCCTTCATCCTTGGCGAACACGACCGCATGACGCCGCCGAAAGCCACGCAGCGCCTGCGTGAAGTCTTGCCGCAGGCCCGGGTGACGATCTTGGACGCCGGTCACGCACTGATGAGCGAAGCGCCGGCCGCCGTGGTGCAGGCCTTGGCCGCGTTGCTCGCGCAGGCTGCGGAGCAGCGCTGATTCACGGTGGGGGTTGCGCGAGAGGGCAGGTCACAACCCACCCGGCTCGCGTCGTTCCCCCCCCCCGCACCCCTCCCGCACCCAAGCCGCAAACCTTCAGCCTGCCGCCGCCTTGCCCGGATTCCATCCCACATGCAGCACCAGGGCCAGGGCCGAGAACGCGGCGCCGGTGAGCACCACGGCGGGCCAGCCGCCCAGCGCCCAGGCGTGGCTGGCGGCGAAGGTGCCGGCGGCGCCGCCGATGAAGTATTGCGTCATGTACACCGCGTTGATGCGGCTGCGCGAGGCGGCGTCGAGCGCGTAGATGCGGGTCTGGTTGGCGATTTGCGCGCCTTGCACCCCGGCGTCCAGCACCACCACGCCCAGCACCAGCCAGATCAGGCCGTGGCCGCCGAAGGCGAACAGCGCCCAGGCCGCGAGCACGCACACCAGCGCCACCAGCAGCACGCGGCGCGGACCGCCAGGGTGGTCGGAATGGCGGCCTGAAACCGGGGCGACCAAGGCACCGGTCAGCCCCAGAATGCCGAACAGGCCGGCCGCCGCAGGCCCAAGACCATATGCCGGGCTGCCCAGCAGCGGCGTGAGCCCCACCCAGAACACACTGAAGGCGCCGAAGAACAGGCCGCCGGTGACGCCGGCCGCGCGCAGCTCGGCATGCTTGCGGAACTGGCCGAGGGTGGACGCCACCAGATGGCCATAGCTTTGCGCCGAGGCGTCGTTCGCCGGCAGGCGCGGCAGGGTGCGCCACAGCATGACGAGCGATGCGGCGTTGAGCAGAGCCGCCAGCGCGAAGACGGCACGCCAGCCAAGGGCCTGGCCCACCAGCCCGCCCAGCACCCGGCCACCGAGGATGCCCACCAGCAGGCCGCTCATCACCAGGCCCACGGCGCGGCCGCGCTGCTGCGGCGGCGCCAGGTGGGCCACCAGCGGCACGATTTGCTGCGCGACGGACGCCATCAGCCCCACGCCGAGGCTGGCCGCTGCCAGCAGCGCGATATTGGGCGCTGCCGAGGCCAGCAGCAGCATGAACACCAGCGCCGCCCCCATGCCGAGAATGACGCGGTGGCGAGGGTAGCGGTCGCCCAGCGGCCCCAGCCCGATGAGCCCGCAGGCGAAGCCCACCTGCGTGGCGGTGGGAATGGCGGCAATGCCGGCCACCGTGGTGCGGAAGGACAGCGCCAGTTGCTCCAGCAGCGGTTGCACGTAATAGATATTGGCCACGGCCACGCCGCAGGCCAGGGCCATGAGGGGCAGGAACAGGCGGGGCAATTCCGGGCTATGGGGCGTGGCTTGGGCGAGGGATGGAGACGACATGGATCTTGGGGCAGCGACAGGCAGGTGCTTGGCGGCGATGGCAAAGGGCCGATGGGCGCCAGGCGATGGGTATCGATCAGTGGGCTTCAAACGCAACCGGCGGGTGAACGCGGAACGGTACGTCGATCAGCCTAGCGCCCGGGCTGAGTGTGAGCAGATGTCAATCCGAATTCCCCGCCTCTCCGGGGAGATGCAGATCGCGCGCCACGCGTTGGTCGATTTGCCCCACCAACGCGGCTTCGACACCGATCAGGTTCAGGCGGCGCAGCAGCGGGTCGGGCGTCGTGTCCGCTTCGGGCGTGATGGAACCGGGCACAGGGTTGGCGTGCGGGGGCACGGGCATCGCCACAAGTGTTGGCGCGGCCTTCAAACCGAGCTGCTGCAGCACCCAGGCGCGGGTCGGCGCAATCAGGGTTTCGATCGCCTCCGGGCTCAGGCGCCGGGCGCGGCGCGCGCGCAGCACGCGCATGGACGCCAGGTGGGCCGCGAGCAGGTAGCTGTGGGTGATGAGCCGCGCCAGCTCGCGCAGGGCGCGGCGCTTGGCGACAGGCTCTTCCAGCATGCGGCTGTACAGCCCGGTCATGGAAGCCAGGGCGTCGAACAGGCGCTTGCGGGCGATGCGAAAGGCGCCTTCGTCCTGCTGCTGCGCTTCGAGCACCGCCAGGGCATAGTCGCGCTGCGCCTGCATCAGGCTGGAGAGCTGGCGCGGCACGTCCTGGTATTCCCAGCGCGGCAGCACATAGCTGAAGCCCCAGGCCAGGGTGGCGCCGATGACGGTGTCGATCAGGCGCTGGTCCACGAGAAAGCGAACGTCGCCTTCCAGCAGTCGCGCCAGCAGCAGCGACAGCACGCTGGCCGCCATGGCGGTGAAGCGGTAGTTGGTGGTGACGAAGGTGCGGGCGAAGGTCAGCGCCAGGAATAGCGCGGCGAGCAAGGCGGCCAGGCCCAGGTGCAGGTCGAGCAGCACGGCGGTGAACAGGCAGCCGAGCAGCGTACCCAGCAGCCGGTCTTTCAGGCGCTGGCGGGTGACGCCGTAATTGGGCCGCAGGATGACGGCGATGGTCAGCAAAATCCAGTAATCGTGCGCCTGATGCACGAACAGGCTGCGCGCCACCACCAGCCCGCACAGCAGCGCCAGCCCCAGACGCATGGCGTGGCGGAAGATGGGAGAGCCCCAACGCAAATGGGCGCGGATCTGGCGTGGGTCGTAGCGCCAGGTGCTGACGAAGGGGCGCAGGTCTGGCAGGGACGGGAGCGCGCCGCCGTCGCGCGCCGCGTAAGTGGTTTGAAGGGTGGCGACGAGGGCGTCGATCTCGCGCTGGGTGTTGAGCAGCGAGGCCAGCGCGGAGCGCGCATGCGCCAGTTCGGCTGTGTTGCTTCGCGCCAGTGTCGACGCTTGTTGCTCCGCCGGTGCCCAGCGCATGGCGTCCAGCGGCCGGGCTTCATTGCGACGGCTGTGCAGCATGGCCAGGGCCAGGGCGGAGAGCGCGTCGGCCGTTTGCAGCGTGCCGGCCTGCAGTGTGTCCAGCACCTCGGTGCCCTCGAACTGGCTGCGCAGCAGGGCGGAGTCGGTCTGCGCCGCGAGCTGCGCCTCGAACAGATCGAGGGACTCCAGCAGCATGCGCGTCCAGAGCGCATCGCTCGGCTTCCTGCCTTCGCGCAGCACCAGATCGCGTGCCGATTGCAGGGCGTCGTTCACCGCGCCTTGCAGCACGGCGGCGCGGCCGTAGGCTTCGTCCTCGGCCATCTGCCTGGCGTAGAACTGGCTTTGCCAGCGCATGTAGGCGGCCAGCGCGTCCAGCACTTCGGCCAGCGCCTGCTGCTTGGTGCGGCTTTGCAAGATGCGGCCGAGCGCCAGCGCATAGACGGTGAACAGCAAGCCGCCCAGCACGAACAGCGCCACGCCCAGCAGCAAGGTGTGCAGGTTGGGCGCCGGCGGCACCCCGAGCGTGATGACGGTGATGAACAGCAGGCTGAAGCTCAACGCCAGCGCCCGCTTGCCCCACAGGCTCACCAGCCCGGCGCCGAAGCCCAGCAGCGGCACCAGCAGCAACTCAACCCAGGGATGGCCGACGCTGGCCCACACCAGCAAGAAGCACAAGGCACTGCCAAAGGTGGAAAACAGCAACTCGAAAGCCTTGACCCGCATGGGCGCCGGATTGTCGGCAAAACAGATGGTGAGCGCCCCGGTGCCCAACAGCACCGCCATCTGCATGCCGCCGGCGGCATAGCCCAGCAAGCTCAGCGCCAGAACGCCTGTGGCCGAGACCAGGCCGCTGGTGAAGTAGCGGCTGAAGACAACGCGACTGAGCAGGGGGATGGGGTTCATGCGGCCAAGCATTTTGGCATGGCCCAAAGCTTGGGATCTATCCGTCGATCGTATGGATGGTCAATGACACCTTGCGGAAAGCGAGGATGGCGGCCGCAAGGTGGTTGAGCGCGAGGAAGCCGCGTTCAAGCTTGTCGTCGCGCACGAACCGTTTACGCAAGCGGTTGAACCCGCCATGGCAGGCCTCGCCCCCCAGCGCCTGGCTTGCTTCTTTGGATCGCGCCGTTTGAGATCGGCCGCTTTGCGGCGGTCGACGACATGCGGGCGGTCGCCATGCGCCATGAGGGTGGCATGCGCGGGCTTGCCGCGGTCGCCGGCGTCGGCACACAGGGGCTTGCTGCGCCGCTGCGGTGCGGGCTGGTGGTGGCGCGCAGCATGTTCGCGCACCTCGGCGTCGATCGTGGAGTTGAAGAACATGGCGCGGGCCGCGGCCCGCGGCTTTGGCCGCATACAGCGCAACGTCGGCGCAGCGCATCAATGCGTCGCGCGTCACGCCGTGTTGCGGGCTGAGCGTGCCCGCGCTGGCATCCACCCGATGTTCGCTGCCCTGCAGCCGCAAAGTATCATTGAATACCCCGGCAAGGATGCCGATCTCGTCAGCGCTGCGCACATCCACCCGAGTGCCGATGTCGCCTGCGGCGAGCTTGCGCGCACCCTGGGTCAGTTGTTCCAGCGGACCCAGGGTGCGCCGGATCTGCCATTGCGCGAACAGGGCGATGAACAACGGTGGCTGCCGCCACCAGCCCCAGCCGCAGCGGCCAACCCTGCCAGACGACCCGCAGACACGGGGTGTGCTGGACGAAGACCCAATCGGGTGTCCCGAACGCGCCGCGGAGAAACAGGCGGAAGCGGAAATCGGCTGGATCGGCAGGGGTGGCGCCGGACCCAGTGTGCGCGGCGGGGCGCGGCATGGCGCCTTCGCTCGCGCTGAAGAGGGTCTGCCCCTGCGCGTTCAGCACGCGCCAGGAACTGTTGTCCAGGGCGTCGGCGACTGGAGCCCAAAGAAACGGTGGATTCATGGCAGCGATCCAGCGCGCCCATTCTTGCTCACGGATGCTCAGGAGCACTTCGGCCGACTGTTTCGGCGTCTGAATGCACGGAGTTCCACGGCGCGGTCTGCGCCAGACTGCTGCATCACAGCGGGTGCGGTCGACCCCGCATGCTGAGCGGCCACAGACCTACGCAAAGAAGCAAAGACATTCGTGCAAGACCGCACATTTCTTAAAAATAAATCTTTCGTTTCCACGACCTTCCGACTTGTCCGTTTCGGGCAACTTCATGCTTGGCGCCAGGGGTTGTTGACGCTCTTTCTGTGCCCGTTGCGTCCTGACTGGCCACCGGTTCGCGCCGTTCGTGGCCGATCGGTTGGCCGACTTCACGTTGCCCACACCCGGGGTGGGCAGGGCGGCAGATTCCAGGCGATGTGGCGCCACGCTGCCCACACCTCGCGCAGCAGCGCCGCCACGGGCTCGATGCGGTCGGCCAGCACGCGCAGCACCACCACTTGCGCATGAGGCGCGGTGGCCCCGGCTGGCAGTGCAGCCGGCTGGGCTTGCGCGAGCTGGCGCGCAGCGTCCAGCAGGGCGTCGCGGCGCTGCGGGACGATGGGGCTGCCGGCGGCGAAGAACAAGGTGCCCAGGGCTTCGCGCCCGCTCAAACCGCCCGGGCTTTGCAGTAAAATCGCGTCGGCAGCGGCGATGCGCCCGCGCTCCAGCCACACGCCCGGCAGTTCCAGGTGCTGCACCATCTGCCCTTGCTGGAAGGGTTTGCCGGCGGCGGGCAGACCCAGGGCCAGCATGTCCCAGCCGAACATCTCGGCCCCCGCATCCAGTGTGAACACGGCGCGATTTTCCGCCAGGCAGGCATCGAACGCCAGGGTTTCCAGCGGCAACCATTCCAGCCGTCCGCCCGCACGCACACACGCCTGGACTTGCTGCACCGCCGGCTGGCCCAGGCTGCGGTAGAAGCGGGTGGCCCCCGGCGTGGTGACGAGTGCATGCGCCTGTGCTTGCACGCGCAGATCGATGTCGATGCGGTCGCCGCCCACCAGGCCGCCGGGCGGATGCACCAGCACATGATGGCAAACCCCCGGCCCTTCGGGATACAGCGCCGCCAGCACCCGCACCGCGCCACGGTGTTGCGCGTGGCCGTTGCAGCGCCCAAGCGTGGCGGTGTAGCGCAGGCCGAGGCTGGAAGCCCAGACGGCGGCGGCTGGGCCCGGCTGTTGCGCGGCCGGATGGACTTGGGGAAGTGGCGCGGGTGGCTTGGCGGACATGGGCGATGGCTGCGGGCTGAATCAGCCCCGGGCTTGCAGGAATCTCTGGTCAAGGGCCGGGCTTCAGGGGCCAGGACTGTGGCTCGTGCGGCGAGGCGACAGGGTTTGAAATCGGGCTGGTGCAGGGCCATGATCGCACAGGCCGACGCCGGGCTTTAACAAACTGTGACTTTCGTGAACCAGTTCACGCTGCCCTGCATTTCCTTCGACAAGCGGGATGATTCGCCGTCGGATCGTCCCCATAATGGAAACCACCAACACCGAGCCTTCGCCGCATCCTGCCGCAAGGGCGAACAGCCCACTCACCGAGATTCATGGACGACCCCGCCACCCTGCCGCTGCTGCCAGCCGCCTCTCGGGCGGATGCCCGCGCAGCCGCGATGCGCAAGCCCTCCGCGCCGACCCTGGCGCGCCTGGGCTGGCGGCTGATGGCGTCGGCTGCGGGCCTGTTCGCCACGCTGGTGGGGCTGTGGTTGTGGTCGTCGTGGGAAACCACCCGGCACGACCTGGAGCAGCGCAGCGAATTGACGGCGACGCTGCTGGCGGTGAATGCCGAAACCACATTTCTGCGTATTCAGGACGATTTGCAGCAACTGGGTGACACCCTGCAAAACCGCGGTGCGCTGCATGATCCCGTGGGGATGTTCATCGCCCTTGACGCCTTCAAGTCGCGCCACCCCGAGCTGGGCGGCGCCACGGTGTTCAGCCCCGACGGGCAAATGCTCGCCAGCACGGCCAGCCGTCCGACGCGCAGCCTGCCCAATGTGCTGCAGGAGCCGGCCTATGCCGACTATCGCGACGATTTCAATCTTGCCCTGGCAACGCAAGGCTTGAGCGTTGGCCGGCCCCAATACGGGCTGCTGCTCAAGCAGTGGTTCATTCCCCTGCGCTATGCCGTGCGCGGCGCCGACGGCCAGGCGCGCTTCGTCGTGCAAACCAGCATGTTGCTGGAGCACCAACAGGCCCTGTGGCGCGGCTTGCCGACGCAGCCCGGCGTGGCCATGGGTTTGCTGCGCACCGATGGCTGGCTGATCAGCCGTTACCCCGATCAACCAAGCCATGTTTCCATCTATGGCCAGCCCGCCAAAGGAGCGCTGGTTCGAGCGTTGCGCAGCGCTGGCGACGCGTGGCGGGGCATTTACACCGGCAAGACTGCCGACGGCGAGCAGCGCGAGGGTGCCTGGGCGCGGCTGCGCGATTTCCCGATCGTCGCTTTCCTGTCCTACACGCACGACGAGGTGATGCAGATGTGGTGGGCCGATGTTCGCGCCCCGCTGCTCGCCCTCGGCGGCATGCTGGCCCTGCTGATCACGGCCTACACCTTGCTGTTGCGCAACTTCGTGCGGCGCATGGTTCGCATCCGCCGGCAAATGGATTTCGTGCGGGCCGAGGAGCTGCCCAGCAGCGGTGTGGCCGAGATCGATGCGCTGCTGCGCCAACTCGTGCGCAGCCGCGAGCACATGCGCCGCTTTGCCCGCAACCGTGAAAAAGCCCTGCTCGAAGCGGCACAGGCCGGCACCTACACCCGCTCCCTGCGCGACGGCGTGCTGGTGGCGGCCGACTCCAGCTTCGCCCGCATGCTGCAACGTCCGGTGCGCCGCCTGATCGGGCGCGAATGGGATGAGTTGTTCAATACCGTGGACGAGGTGCCGGTGGGTGAAGCCATTGGCGATGCCAAGACCCAGAAGCGGGGCGGACGCCGCCTGGTCTGGACCCGGGGCTTGCATGGCGAAACCATCTGGTTGTCCCTGGCCGAGCATGCCGAAACCACGGCGCAGGGCCATAAGGTGATCCATGGTTTGGCCATCGACGTGAGCGAACGCGAGAACCTGCTGCGCGCGGTCGAGCGCCAATCCCAGCGCCTGCAAACCCTGTGGGAGCTGGCGACGGGTTCGAGCATGGAAGACCCGGGCGTCGAAACCGGCGACGCCATCGCGTACATGCTGGCCCAGGGGCGCGATGCCCTGGACATGCAGGCGGCCATCATCTGCCTGCGCCTGGGCGACGAGTGCCACATGCTGTACGTGCAGGACCTGCATGGCCGCTTCCGCCAGGGCCAGACCCTGTCGGCCAACCATCCGCTGTGCGCCTGCGACGACCACGAAAACGGCGCTTTGTGGATTGCCGACACCAGCCTACATCCCAACCTCGCCGCGACTGCCGGCGTGCGCTCGGTGATCCGTTTGCCCCTGGTGCGGGCGCACCAAACCCTGGGTTGCCTGCTGCTCCTGGGCGATGACCCCCAGGGCGAGGAATTCGATCCAACCGACCGGCAGTACGCCGAGTTGCTGGCCGCCTGGTTCGCCCGCGTGCTGCACGACCGCAACCAGCGCGACACCTTGCTGGCGCAGGCTTATACCGATGGACTGACCGGCCTGCTCAACCGCCGCGCCGCGCAACTGCGCCTGGACGAAGCCCTGCAGTCCATGCGCCGTGGCGGCCAGTCGTTCAGCCTGGCGCTGTGCGACCTCGACCACTTCAAGCTGGTGAACGACGAATACGGTCACGCCGCCGGCGACGCCGTGTTGCGGCAGATGGCCAGCACCCTGCGCCAAGGCGTGCCACGCGGCGGCTGGGTCGCACGCTGGGGCGGCGAGGAGTTCCTCATTATGCTGCCCGGCCTGGACACCCAAGCCGCCAGTGCCGCGATGGACGTGCTGCGTCAACGCGTCGCGCAGCGCCCCTTCCTGGTGTCCGAACGCAGTCTGCACATCACTCTGAGCATCGGCATCGGCGGTTTGCAGGGCCCGCAGGACGAAGTCGTGCGCGTGCTCACCGAAGCCGACGACAGCCTCTACGAAGCCAAGCGCCAAGGCCGCAACCGCGTCATCACGATGCGGTGAGTGCGTACACGCGACAGTGCCTGCGCACTGTCGCGTGACGCACGAACGGTCTGCCGGCCTGCAAGCCGGCAAGCTCCGAGTGCGCCTGGAGGGTTGTGCCTGCGCACTGTCGCGTGACGCACGAACGGTCTGCCGGCCTGCAAGCCGGCAAGCTCCGAGTGCGCCTGGAGGGTTGTGCCTGCGCACTGTCGCGTGACGCACGAACGGTCTGCCGGCCTGCAAGCCGGCAAGCTCCGAGTGCGCTGAAGCAGTGGTTTGGTCTGCACACAGCCGCAGGACGCAGCGGTCGTTTCAGTTCTCGTCCAGACCCTGGCCCGCCTGCGCCTGCAGCCAGCGATACAGGGTCTTGCGGTCCGCCCCCAGCATCTCGGCCACCGCGGCGGCGGCGCGTGATGCTGGCAACTCACGCGCCAGTCGCAACAGCCAGCGCTGCGCCTGCGCGTCCATCGGCTCGGCGTCGCGGGCGGCTTGCAGCACCAGCACGAACTCGCCTTGCGCGCGCCGCGCATCCGCCGCCAGCCAGCCCAGCAACTCGGCCGGGCTGCCCTGCACGATGGCCTCGAACTGCTTGGTCAATTCCTTCGCCAGAATCAAGTCCGGCGGCTTGGGCAGGGCGGCTGCCAGTTGCGCCAGTTCCTCCAGGCTCTGAACGATGCGATGCGGCGCCTCGAAGCACACCCAGGCGCGCGGCGATGCCAATGCCTCGCGGTAAAAGGCCGCACGTTGTTGCTGCGTCGCCGGCACATAGCCGGCGAAGGTGTAGCCGGCGTCCAGGTCCAGGCCCGAGGCGCTCAATGCCGTCGTCACGCTGCTGGCGCCGGGCAACGCAATCACCGCATGGCCGGCCGCGCGCGCGGCACGCACCAGCACCGCGCCGGGGTCGTTGATGCCGGGTGTGCCGGCGTCGCTCACATAGGCCACGCGCTGCCCGGCGGCCAGCAGCGCCAGCATTTCGGCAGCGGCCGTCTGCTCGCGGTGGCGGTCGGCCCGCAGCAGGGGCTTGGCCAGGCCATGGGCTTGCAACAGGCGCTGGGCCATGCGGGTGTCTTCCGCTGCCACCAGGTCGCAGCGTTCCAGCATGGCCAGGGCGCGCAGGCTGATGTCGGCAAGGTTGCCGATGGGCGTGGCCACCACCAGCAGGCAGCCCGGCGGCAGCGACTGGCCCGCGCATAATTGCCGCGCCGCGGCCAGCGCCGCAGGCGCGCCGTGGCCCGCTGGCGATGGGGAAATGGGCATGGAGGATGTGGGAGACATGAGGCAAGACCCGGCAAAGGCCGCCACCCGCCCGCCAGGACAGGTGGGCGCCCTGGCGGAGGATGCGGCCTGGAACTACCTGCAGCGGCAGGGGCTGCAATTGGTGGAGCGCAATTATCGGGTGCGCGGCGGCGAGATCGACATCATCGCCCGCGATTCCAAAGGCCCGCTGGTGTTCGTCGAGGTCCGCGCACGCGCCAGCGCGGCCTTCGGTGGCGCCTCCGCCAGCGTGGACGCGCGCAAACGCGCCCGCATCCTGCTGGCCGCGCGGCATTACCTCATGCGCTTCCCTGGCGAGATGGCCTGCCGTTTCGACGTGGTCGCCATCGAAGGCGGGCAGCTGCACTGGATTCGCGACGCCTTCGATGCCGATGGTTGAGGGCCGGCCTGTCCGCCTGTTTCAAGTGCAAGCGAGTACATCCGGCACTGACAGAGCGACGCCGGCGCATGGGCTTGCATCCGCCAAGCCATCCGGAGCCGGGGAATAATGGAGGCCTTTGCTTTTCTTCCTGGTACTCGAACCATGCTTGAACAACGCATCCAACAGCAGTTTCGCGAGAGCGCAGAACTGAAGCAGCAGGCGGCCGCCCTGATGGCCGAGCCTGTGGCGCAGGCCGTGGCCTGCATCGCCAATGCGGTGAGCAACGGCGGCAAGGTTCTGGTGTGCGGCAATGGCGGCTCGGCTGCCGACTCGCAGCACTTCGCCGCCGAGCTGGTGGGCCGCTTCGAGCGCGAGCGCATGGAGCTCGCGGCCATTGCGCTGACCACCGACACGTCCGTCCTCACCGCGCTGGCCAACGACTTCGGCTTCGACCAGGTGTTCTCGCGCCAGGTGCGCGCCCTGGGCCAGCCGGGCGATGTGCTGGTGGCCATTTCCACCAGCGGCAATTCGCCCAGCGTGCTGGAGGCCGTGCGCGCCGCGCAGGAGCGCGACCTGCTGGTGGTGGGCCTGAGCGGCAAGGGCGGCGGCCAAATGACCGCGATGCTGCGCGAGCAGGACGTGCATCTGTGCGTGCCGCACGACCGCACCGCGCGCATCCAGGAGGTGCACCTGCTCATGCTGCACTGCATTTGTGACGGCGTAGACTGGACCTTGATGGGCGACCCGGAGGATTCCAATGACTGACCGCACGACTTTCCGCTTGAGTACATGGTTCAACGCCGTATGCCGCAACGCGGGCCGCGTGTCTCGCAAGATGCCCTTGTCCCGCGCCGGCCTGGTGCTCATGGGCGCCATTGCCGCCACCCAGTTGCAGGGTTGTTTCATCCTGGGAGCCGCCGCCGTGGGCGGCGCCGCGCTGGTGGCGACCGACCGCCGCACCGTCGGCGCCCAGCTCGAAGACCAGACCATCCAGGTCAAGGCCGCATCGCAGATCAGCAATGCCCTGCGCGGCAATGGCAATGTCAGCGTCAATTGCTACAACCAGCAGGTGCTGATCACCGGCCAGGTGCCGACCGAGGCCTACAAGCAGCAGGTGCAGCGGATCGTGGCCGACATTCCCAACGTCAAGGCCGTGCTCGACGAGGTCGTGGTCGGCCCCAACTCCACCTTGGGCCAACAGGCCGAAGACACCTTCATCACCTCCAAGGTTCGCGCCTCGTTCATCGACGACAAACAGCTGTACTCGCAGGCCTTCAAGATCACGACTTCGGCCGGCGTGGTGTATCTGCAGGGCATCGTCACCCAGGCCGAGGCCGATCAGGCCAGCGCCGTGGCCAGTGCGGTGTCGGGCGTGAAGAAAGTGGTGACCCTGTTCAACATCATCACGCCGCAGCAGCTGCAGGGCATCTACAAGAACACCTCGCAGACCCCGGTCACGCCTCCCGGCAATCCGCCCACAACTCCGGCAACGCCCTGAGCAGGGCCGCGTGCGTGTGGCGCCCGCGGCCGTCTTTTTCTCTTCCACCCAGGTGAACTTCCCATGAGCTTGCTTCACGTTCCCGCAGGCAAAAGCCTGCCCGACGATTTCAACGTGGTCATCGAAATTCCCGCCGGCGCCCCGCCGGTGAAGTACGAGGTCGACAAGGCCAGCGGCGCGTTGTTCGTCGACCGCTTCATGTCCACCGCCATGCACTATCCGTGCAACTACGGCTACATCCCGCAAACCCTGTCGGAAGACGGCGATCCGGTGGATGTGCTGGTGGTCACCCCCATTCCCCTGGTGCACGGCTGCGTGGTGCGCTGCCGCCCGGTGGGCATGTTGAAGATGACCGACGAGGCCGGCCCCGACGCCAAGCTCATCGCCGTGCCGGTGGACAAGCTGCTGCCCATGTACCGCAACATCCGCAAGCCCGAAGACCTGACGCCGGAATTGCTCAAGCAGGTCGAGCACTTCTTCAACCACTACAAGGATCTCGAAGCCGGCAAGTGGGTGAAGACCGAAGGCTGGGCTGGCGCCGACGCCGCCCGCGCCGAAATCAGCGCCGGCGCCAAGCGCTACAGCGAACACGCCAAGGGCTGACGCCTTGTGCCCCGTCGCGCACACGCAACGGGCACATGACGGGGGCTTGACGTGCGCATAGCGCACATCGTGGGCCTAAGGGCATGAGTGCCGCCACTGCACCGAACAACGCCAGCAACGCCGCCGCCCGCTCCGGCCTGATGCTGGCGGCCAGTGCGGTGCTCGGTCTGGTGCTGATGAACAGCCCGCTGGCCGCCCTCTGGCAGGGTCTGCTGCAAACCACCTGGGGCGTGCATCTCGGCCCGCTGCATCTGGTGGAAAGCAATCTGCTGTGGATCAACGATGCGCTCATGGCCCTGTTCTTCCTGCAGGTGGGCATCGAGATCAAGCGCGAATGGTTGTTCGGCGCCCTGGCCGACCCTCGTGCCCGCGCGCTGCCGGTGGCCGCCGCACTCGGCGGCATGGTGGTGCCGGCGCTGGTGTTCGTCGCGCTCAATCTTGGCGACTCGGCGGCTCTGGGCGGCTGGGCCGTTCCCGCTGCCACCGACATCGCTTTCGCTCTCGGCCTCATGGCCTTGCTGGCACGCGGCTTGCCGCCACAGGCACGGGTTTTCCTCACCGCGGTGGCGGTGCTCGACGATCTTGGCGCGGTGCTCATCATCGCCGCGTTCTACACCGCGCAAATCTCTGGCGCCATGCTGGCCGCCGCGGTGGCTACCGCGCTGCTCATGGTGCTGCTGCAAGGCTTCGGCGTGCGTCGCGCCTGGCCCTATCTGCTGCTCGGCGTGCTGCTGTGGCTGTTCGTGCTCAAGTCCGGCATTCATGCCACCGTTGCCGGCGTGCTCACCGGCTTGCTGCTGCCGCAGACCCGCGCGGGTGGCGCCGGCGCCAAGGTCGAGCATGCGCTCGCACCCTACGTCTCCTGGCTGGTGCTGCCGCTGTTCGCGCTGGCCAATGCCGGCGTGGTGTTGGGAGCATCGGCCCTGGCCTTGCTGGGCCATGGGGTGACCTGGGGTGTGGCGCTGGGGCTGGTGCTGGGCAAACCCGTCGGCATTCTTGCGGGCGTGGGCATGGTGGCCTGGCTGGCCGACGGCCTGCCGCGTGGCTATTCCTGGCGCCTGATGGCCCCGGTGGCCGCGTTTTGCGGTGTGGGCTTCACCATGTCCTTGTTCATCGCCGGCTTGGCTTTCAACGCCGATGCGCAGGAATTCGACGCCGCCAAGATTGGCGTGCTGCTGGGCACGGTGCTGGCGCTGGCGGCCGGGGCGTTGATTGCGCGCCGGCTCTACCCGGCCGCCCGCCGCGCTGTCTGAGGCTCGCGTCATGCCACATTCCGATCCGCCCGAGAAAGCCGCCGAACTGCTGCGCTACTGGTTTGGCGAGGCGCCGCACGACGTCCAAGCCACCTGGACGGCGCGTCGTGCGCTGTGGTTCGGCAAGGACGCCGCCGTGGACGCCGACATCCGCGCCCGTTTCGGTGCCCTGCAGCTGCAGGCGGCTGCGGGTGCGCTGGCGAGTTGGACGAACTCCCCACGCGGCGCCCTCGCGCTGCTCCTGCTGCTGGACCAGTGCCCGCGCAATCTGTTTCGCGCCACGCCGCGGGCCTTCGCCACTGACCCGCAAGCCCTGCGTCAGGCGTTGGCGATGGTCGACGCGGGGGACGATGCGCGCCTGTGGCCCATCGAGCGCGTGTTCGTTTATTTGCCGCTCGAGCATGCCGAGGACCTTGCGGTGCAGGAACAGTCGGTGGCCTTGTTCGCCGCGCTGGGCGACGCCGCGCCGCAAGTCGACCGTGCGCGCTTCGAAGACTTCCTCGATTTCGCCCAGCGCCACCACGCCATCATTGCCCGCTTCGGCCGTTTTCCACATCGCAACGCCATCCTCGGCCGCGCCAGCAGCCCGGAAGAACTCGTCTTTCTCCGGCAGCCGGGTTCGGGGTTCTGATCGGTGGGGTGCAATCCCGCGAGACTGGCGCGGTCGTTGCGCAGGGCATACTTGGTGCGGCCTATACTTGGCTTTGCTTGTCGGAGTGCCGTGCATCGGAAGTTGCCTGGCTGAGATCGCAACACTGCGAAATCCGCTGAACCTGATCGGGACCATCCCCGCGTAGGAAACCAAGTCGCCCCATGCGCTTCGGCAGGCCAACCACTCCAGGAGGCCACCATGTCCGAAGTTCGCCGCGCCGTCGATCCCGAGCGCCTGTCCAGCCGCATCACCCGCACCCCGTTTCCGGCCTCGAGCAAGGTCTACACCGAAGGCCCGCAAGGCGTCAGCGTGCCCTGGCGTGAAATCGCGCTGTCCGACACCTTGATGCAGGAGTCGCCCACCGTCACGCGCCTGCTGAAAAACGCGCCGCTGCGGGTGTACGACACTTCCGGCCCCTACACCGACCCGCAGGCCGCCATCGACGTGCGCGCCGGCTTGCCCAAGCTGCGCGCCGCGTGGATTGCCGCACGTGCCGACACTGAGCAGCTCTCCGGCCCCAGCAGCACCTTCGGCCGGCAGCGCGCGCACGATCCCGCCACCGCCGCGCTGCGCTTCGCCCAGCCGCCGGCGCCGCGCCGCGCCAAGCTTGGGGCCAACGTCAGCCAGATGCACTACGCGCGCCAAGGCATCGTCACGCCCGAGATGGAGTACATCGCGCTGCGCGAGAACCTGCTGCGCGCGCAGCTGCCCGACGCCCTGGCGCAGAACGGCGGCCAGCACCGCGGCACCTGGTTCGGCATGCGGCATGAGATTTCCGGCGAATTCGTGCGCCAGGAAGTGGCCGCGGGCCGCGCGGTGATCCCGGCCAACATCAACCATCCCGAGATCGAGCCGATGATCATCGGCCGCAACTTCCTCACCAAGGTCAACGCCAACATCGGCAACTCGGCCGTCACCAGCGACATCGAGGACGAGGTCGACAAGATGGTGTGGTCCATCCGCTGGGGCGCCGACACCGTGATGGATCTGTCCACCGGCAAGCACATCCACGAAACCCGCGAATGGATCGTGCGCAACAGCCCCGTGCCCATCGGCACCGTGCCCATCTACCAGGCGCTGGAAAAGGTGAACGGCGTGGCCGAGGATCTCACCTGGGAGCTGTTCCGCGACACGCTCGTCGAGCAGGCCGAGCAGGGCGTGGACTACTTCACCATCCATGCCGGCGTGCTGCTGCGCTACGTGCCGCTGACGGCCAACCGCATGACCGGCATCGTTTCGCGCGGCGGCTCCATCATGGCCAAGTGGTGCCTGGCGCATCACCAGGAGAACTTCCTCTACACGCAGTTCGAAGAGATCTGCGACATCATGAAGGCCTACGACGTCACCTTCTCGCTGGGCGACGGCCTGCGCCCCGGCTCCATTGCCGACGCCAACGACGAGGCGCAGTTCAGCGAGCTGCACACCCTCGGCGAGCTGACGCAGATCGCCTGGAAGCACGACGTGCAGGTGATGATCGAAGGTCCCGGCCACGTGCCACTGCACATGGTGGCGGTCAACGTGGAGGAGGAACTCAAGCACTGCTTCGAGGCGCCGTTCTACACCCTGGGTCCGCTGACCACCGACATCGCGCCCGGCTACGACCACATCACCAGCGCCATCGGCGCGGCCAACATCGGCTGGGCCGGCACCGCCATGCTGTGTTACGTCACGCCCAAGGAGCACCTCGGGCTGCCCGACCGCAACGACGTCAAGCAGGGGCTGATCGCCTACAAGATCGCCGCCCACGCCTCCGACCTCGCCAAGGGCTATCCCGGCGCGCAGCTGTGGGACAACGCCATTTCCCGCGCCCGCTTCGAGTTCCGCTGGGAAGACCAGTTCCGCCTCGCGCTCGACCCCGACACCGCGCGCGCCTTCCACGACGAGACCCTGCCCAAGGAAGCGGCCAAGACGGCGCATTTCTGCTCCATGTGCGGCCCCAAGTTCTGCTCGATGAAAATCAGCCAGGACATCCGCGCCGCGGCGCAAAGCCAGGTGGCGGCGGGCGACCTCAAGCAGGAACTGGCGCGCAAGGCCGAGGAGTTCCGCAAGACTGGAAGCGAGATCTATCTGTGAACGCCACGCCGGGCCGCGCCGATGCCTTCCCTCCCCAACCCTCCCCCCAGGGTGGGGAGGGAGTGCGGGAGCCTGCTTCGCGCAGCGCGGTTCTCACCTCCCCCGCGGGTGGGGGAGGTCGGGAGGGGGATGCGCCCCGCATCGGCATCGCCGGCGCGGGACTCGCTGGCCGGTTGCTGGCCTGGCGCCTGCTGCGCGCGGGCTATGTCGTCGAGCTGTTCGACGCCCACGCCCGTGCCGACCGCAGCAGCGCCGGACCCACCGCCGCGGCCATGCTCTCGCCCACCGCCGAGCTTGCGGCGGCCGACGCGGGCATCCACGCCCTGGGCGTGGCGTCGCTGTCCATCTGGCCGCAGTGGCTGGCCGAGCTGCACGCGCAGACCGGGCGCGAGGTGTATTTCCGCCGCGAGGGCACGCTGGTCGTGGCGCACGCCGCCGACCGTGGCGCGCTCGACCATTACACCGCGCTGCTGCGCGCGCACCTGCCGGCAGGTGGCGAGGACGCGTCGATGCAGGCGCTGGGCGGCAAGCAGATTTCCGCGCTCGAACCCCTGCTCGCCGCGCGCTTCACGCAGGGCCTCTACCTGCCGCAGGAAGGCCAGCTCGCCAACGACCAGCTCTATGCCGCCCTGGCCGCCGCGCTCGACGCCGGCCTGGCCGCCTGCGGCGGCGCCTGGCACGAGGGCGCGGCGATCGACGTCGTGGAGCCCGCCGCGCTGGTCGACACCCACGGCCGGCGCCACGGCTTCGACCTCGCGGTGGACTGCCGCGGCATCGGCGCCAGGAACGGCGTTCCCGGCCTGCACGGCGTGCGCGGCGAGGTACTCACCGTGTTTGCGCCCGGGGTGAGCCTGCGCCGCCCGGTGCGCCTCATCCATCCGCGCTACGCCATCTACGTCGCCCCGCGCCCCGGCGGCCAGTTCGTCGTCGGCGCCACCGAGCTCGACAGCGAGGACGCCGGCCCGCCCACGCTGCGCTCCACGCTCGAACTCGGCAGCGCCCTCTATAGCCTGCACCCCGAATTCGGCGAGGCCCGCGTGCTGCGCCTGGCCGCCGCGCTGCGCCCGGCGTTGCCCGACCACCATCCCGTCGCCGGGCTGGACGCGGGCGGGGTGTGGCGCATCAACGGCCTGTTCCGCCACGGCTACCTCATCGCTCCCGCGCTGGTGCGGCAGGTGGAGCAGGGCATCGCCGAGGCGCTGGGAGCACCGGGGCCGCAAACGGAGTTGCGTCATGCCGCCTGAGTCCGCCGCGCGCACCCTCTGGCTCAACGGCCAGGCCGTGCAGACGTGCGCAGGCACGCTGCATGCGCTGCTCGCCGAACGCGGGCTCGACGCCGCGCCGCGCGCCTTCGCCTGCGCCGTCAACGGCACCTTCATACCCCGCGCGCGCTGGGCCGAACAGCCGCTGGCCGCGCAGGACCGCATTGACATCGTCGCCCCGGTGGTGGGCGGCTGAACCGAGGAAGATTGGCCATGGACACCGACATCACAGCCCCCGAACCGCTGGTGCAGACCAGCTTGGGCCAGCCTGCGCCGCGCGACGCCCCGTCCCAACCCAGCCCACGAAACGGGGAGGGAGTGGCCCCGCCTCCCCAACGGGGCGGCGAAGAGCCCGAGGGGTCTTCGAAACGCCGCGTCGCGCCGCTCTCTCCCGCCCCACCCCCTGTGGGAGGCCGGGTGGGGGAGGCGCCGACGCCGGTCACCGATCCCTGGAGCGTTGCCGGCGTCGCCCTGCAATCCCGCCTGCTGCTCGGCACCTCGCGCTATCCGAGCCCGCAAGTCCTCGACGACGCGGTGGCCGCCAGCGGCGCCGAGGTGCTCACCGTCGCTCTGCGCCGCCTGCAGCCGGAAAGCGGCGGCGGCCAGGCGTTCTGGCAGCGCATCGCCGCGCTGGGTTGCCACCTGCTGCCCAACACCGCCGGCTGCCATACCGCCGAGCAGGCGGTGAACCTGGCGCTGATGGCGCGCGAGCTGTTCGGCACCTCCTGGATCAAGCTCGAAGTCGTGGGCGACGACTACACCCTGCAGCCCGACCCCTTCGGCACCCTGGAGGCCTCCGAGCGCCTGGTGCGCGAGGGTTTCGCCGTGTTCGCCTACACCACCGACGACCTCGTGCTCGCCCGCCGCCTGTTCGACGCCGGCGTGGCCGCCGTCATGCCCTGGGCCGCGCCCATCGGCTCCGGCCGCGGGCCGCAGAACCTGCACGCGCTGCGCACCCTGCGCGAACGCCTGCCCGACGCCGTGCTCGTCGTCGACGCCGGGCTGGGCAAGCCCTCGCACGCCGCCCAGGTCATGGAACTGGGCTTCGACGCCGTGCTGCTCAACACCGCCGTGGCCGAGTCGGCCGACCCCGTGCGCATGGCCGCCGCCTTCGCCCAGGCGGTGCAGGCCGGCCGCCTCGGGTTCCTGGCCGGCGCCATGCCCGAGCGCGACACCGCCCAGGCATCCACCCCCACGGTGGGCATGCCGTTCTGGCACGAGGCCGGGGCCTGAGACGCGGCGGTTCGCACCCAATGCCACGGCCCGCTTTCTTCTGCACGCTTGTCCGCCTTGCCGCCGCTCCATACCGATGCGCCATTCCAACCAGACCGGCATGGAGCCCGACCTCGTTACCGAAGACCGCCTGCTGCCCATTCTTGAAGAACTGATTGCGCGCGAATCCCTTTTTTACCGCATCGAGCAGGCAAGCACGCGCGCCGATTTCGAGGCCATGCTGGATGCCGGTTTCTGGGAAATCGGCGCCTCGGGCCGGTGCTACAGCCGTGCCGCCGTGCTGGACGTTCTCGATCAACGCTGTGTCAACTCGCAAGAAGATGTCTGGGAAGCGCGGGATTTCCAATGCCGCGAAATTGCCCAAGGCAGCTACTTGCTGACCTATACCCTCGTCCAGGGCCCCCGGATCACATGCCGTTCGACGATCTGGCGCCAGACGGGCGAGTCATGGCGGGCGTTCTTCCATCAGGGCACGATCGTCGAAGCCGATGGCGCATAGAGCGATGGTGATGCCGGAGCCGAATCCCCGCAGCGGGATGTGCCACGGGCTTGCGCCGAAACAGAGTGGCGGTTGCCCGACGCGGGTGGCACGGCGTCGTCGCACATCGTTCGATGCGTTCTCACGCTGGCGCGAGCGCACGTTCCGCAAACACCTCCTTGGCCGCGAACAGGCCGTTGAGCGCGGCGGGGAAGCCGGCGTACACCGCCATCTGCATGATGATCTCCACCACCTCCTGCTGGCTCCAGCCGACGTTGAGCGCGCCGTGGATGTGCACCTTGAGCTGCGGCGTGGCATAGCCGAGCGCGGTCAGCGCGGCGACCACGCCGATCTCGCGCGATTTCAGGTCGAGCTGCGGCCGGGAGTAGATGTCGCCGAAGGCGAACGCGATGATGTAGCGCGCGAAATCGGGGGCGATGTCCTTCAGCGCGTCGATCACGCGCTCGCCGGCCTCGCCGTCGATTTCGCGCAGCTTGGCCCAGCCGCGTGCGTAGCGTGAGTCGGGGTCTTGGCCGGTGAGGGGTTCAGTCGCTTGCGGGTTCATGGTGCGGATTCCTGGTGCGCGCCGGCGGTTCATCCATCATCGCCAGATAGGTTTGAATCTTGGCGTCGAGGACGCCGGCGCAAGTCGACAACTCAAGCATCCTGGTGGCCAGACGCTCGCGATGGAGTTGCAGCATCGCGAGGCGTGCGGGCAAGGTCGCATCCCCCTGGGCGCGCAGTTCGGCGTAGCGCCGAATTTCCTTGATCGGCATCTCGGTACGCTTGAGCCTGAGCACGAACCCAAGCCACAGCACGTCCTCATGCGCATAGCGACGATGGCCGCTTGCCGCGCGTGCCACCGGTCTGAGCACGCCTTCGGCCTCGTAATAGCGAAGCGTGTGCGTGCTCAGGCCGGCGCGTCGCGCAAGCTCCCCGATGGAGATGAAATCGCTGGTCACGGGCGCATCCTAGAAATTGAAGTGAACTCGAAGTCAAGCATGGCGTGCATCATCCCCCTGCGCGCACAACCATGTCCATCGCAACCCTGAACATTTCCCGCCTCCCATGTCGCCAAGCCCCACGTCCGCTCCGCTCCTACTCACCCTCGCCGGCCACGACCCCACCGGCGGCGCCGGGTTCACCACCGATCTGGCGGCCTGGCAGGCCATGGGCTGCAGAGGCGCCAGCGTGTGCACCGCGCTCACGGTGCAAAACGCCCAGGGCGTGCAGCAGGTCGTGCCCACCGCGGTGCCGGTGCTGCGCGCGGCGCTCGCCGCCTTGACCGCCGAGGCGCAGCCTGTTGCGGTGAGGGTCGGCATGCTGGGCGATGCGGACGTGGCGGCCGAAGTGGCGTCCTTCTGCGCCGCGTTCACCGACGGCCCCGTGGTGTGGGACCCGGTGCTGGCCGCCAGCGCCGGCGGCGTGCCGCTGCTGCAGACCGGCGCCGGCGCGCTGGTGGCCATGGCCCGGGCCGCCACCGTCGTCACCCCCAACCGCGTGGAAGCCGCGCAACTGCTGGGCCTGTCGGCATGGAGCGACGGCGGCGCGATGCCGCCCGGCTGGCTGGCCGCCATGCGCGCGCAGTGGCTGGGGCAGGGCCGCACCCAGGCGGTGGTGCTCAAGGGCGGGCACGCCGAAGGCCCGCTCAGCGTGGACTGGCTCGTCACCCGCGACGGCGCGCAGGCCTTCGCCGTGCCGCGTCTCGCCCACGGCGCCCACGGCACCGGCTGCCTGTATGCCGCCGCGCTGACGGCCATGCTGGCACAGGGCTGGAGCGTGGCCGACGCGGTGGTCGAGGCGCAATGGCGCACCCATGCCGGCATCGCCCAGGCCTGGCGCGCGGCACCCGAAGCCCGCCCGCTGGTGAACCCCGCCGCCGGACTGGACAGCGGCAGCTTCCCCCAGCGTCCGGCGCCGGGAAGCTTGCCCCAAGCCGAGGCCCCGGCCTTCGCGCCGCTCACCGCGCCGCCCGGCTTCTACCCCATCCTGCCCGACGCCGACTGGGCCTTGCGCGTGCTCGACTGGGGCGCGCGCACCCTGCAACTGCGCATCAAGGACCTGCAGGGCGCGGCCCTGCGCGCCGACATCGCCCGCGTCGCCGAGGCCGCGCGCCAGGCCGGGGCGCAGCTATTCGTCAACGACCATTGGCGCGAGGCGCTGGACGCCGGGGCCTACGGCGTGCACCTGGGCCAGGAGGACCTGCTGCTGGCCGACCTCGCCGCGCTGCGCGCCGCCGGCATGCGCCTGGGCGTGAGCACCCATACGCCGGGCGAAATGGCGCGGGCGCACGCGCTCGGCCCCAGCTACATCGCCCTCGGCCCGGTGTATCCCACCACGCTCAAGGTCATGCCCTACCGCCCGCTGGGCCTGCAGCGCCTGGGCGACTGGGCCGCGCGCTGCAAGCCGCGCTACCCCACGGTGGCCATCGGCGGCATCAGCCTGGAGCGCGCCCCCGGCGTGATGGCCGCCGGGGCCGACGGCTACGCCGTGGTCAGCGCCGTGACCCAGGCCGCCGACCCGCAGGCCGCCACGCGCCGGGGCCTGGCCATCGCCCAGCAGGAGCTGGACTGCCGCGCGGCGGCGGGCTGATCCGGCACAAAGCCACAAGTGCCATCGCCGGCCGCCCCTGCCGTGCCCTCGATCCTTTCAAGCCAGCTGTCCGTGCCAACCGCCCATTCCATGTCCGAACCGGCTGCCGACGCCGATCCGTCCTTCGTGCTGTTCGACCCCGCCGACGCGCCCGCGCGCCTGTACACCGCGCCCATCGCCCACCGCATCGCCCGCACCGACGCCGAGGCCGCCGCCATGCAGGGCTGGGCGGGCGAGGAACTGGCGCGCGGGCGCGAAGTGGCGCTGTTCGCCGCGTTCGAGGCGGCGCGAGCGCTGGCCGGGCTGCCGCTGGCGCACGCCCCCGTGACGCCGCTGGTGGAGGGCTTGAGCTTCGCCCAGGCCACCATGCTGGACGGCGGCGGCGCGGTGGACGCCTGGCTGGTCCGCCAGCTCGCCGCCCTCGGCGGGGCCGATGCCCCGGCGGGCCTGGCCGGCTGGCGGCGCGGCATCATCGAAGCCGGCTACGGCGCCGCGCTGGCGCGCATCGCCGCCTATCTCGCGGCGGGCGACACCTACCAGATCGACTACACCTTCCCGCTGCACGCCCGCGCCTTCGGCCATCCGCTGGCGCTGTACCGCGCGCTGCGCCAGCGCCAGCCCACGGCCTATCGCTGCCTGGCCTATCTGGGGGGCGATGGCGCTACGCCGGGAAACCTTGGAGGTCCATCCCTGCATCCATCGCAGTCATCACGGCCCGTGCGAGCCAGCGGCCGCTGGGTGCTCAGCCTCTCGCCCGAGCTGTTCTTCACCCTGCAGCCGGGCGGACACATCGCGGCGCGGCCGATGAAAGGCACCGCACCGCGCCAGACCGACCCGATACAGGACGCGCAAGCCGCGGCGTGGCTCGGTGCCGACCCGAAGAACCGCGCCGAGAACCTGATGATCCTCGACCTGCTGCGCAACGACCTGGGCCGCGTCGCCGTGCCCGGCAGCGTGCAGGTGCCCCGGCGCTTCACCGTCGAGCCCTATCCGCGCGTGTGGCAAATGACCTCCAGCGTGCAGGCCGAACTCGCGCCCCAGGTGGGCTGGCCTGCGCTGTGGGCCGCGCTGTTTCCCTGCGGCTCGGTGGTGGGCGCGCCCAAGCACCGCAGCATGCAGATCATCGGCGAACTGGAGCCCGCCGCGCGCGGCCTGTACACCGGCGCCATCGGCTGGCTGCAACCCGCGCCCGCCAACGCCAACGCGGCGCGACCCGGCAGCCCGCAGGCCGTGCGCGGCGTGTTCAGCGTCGCCATCCGCACCCTGGAAATCGACGATCGCCTGCGCCGAGGTACACGCGCCGCCCGTCTGGGCCTTGGCAGCGGCGTGGTGGCCGACTCCGACCCCAAGGCCGAGTGGGCCGAATGCCTGCTCAAGGCCCGCTTCGTCACCGGGCTGGACCCCGGCCTCGGCCTCATCGAAACCTTCGCCGCGCGCTGGCCCGAGCAGCGCGCCCACATCGCGCCGCATCTGGCGCGCCTGGTCCGCTCAGCCCGTTATTTCGGCTTCCGTTTCGACCGCCGCGCCCTGCTCGAACAACTGGCGCGGGCCCACGCCGCGCTGCCTGCCACGGCAGCGTGGCCCTGGAGCCACCGCACCCGCATCGAACTGCGGCACGACGGCAGCTACCACCTCAGCACTGCGCTGCTGGCGGACTTGCCCAGGCATGAAGGCCGGGTCCAGGTGCTGCTGGCGGACACCTTGCTGGACCACGCCGCGCTCGACCCCGACGACCTGTTCCTGCGCCACAAAACCACCCACCGCGCCCGCTACGACGCCGCCTGGAAAGCCGCCGAGGCCCGGGGCGCGTTCGACGCCCTGTTTTTCAACACACGCGGCGAGCTGTGCGAGGGCGGACGCAGCAGTGTGTTCGTCAAGCTCGCCGGTCGCTGGTACACCCCGCCGCTGCGTTGCGGCCTGCTGCCCGGCGTGGCCCGCGCCGCGCTGCTGACGAACGCCACCCTCGGCGCGGCCGAGCGCATCATCACCCGCGCCGATCTGCTTGCTGCCGAAGACCTGCTGCTGTCCAACGCTTTGCGAGGGGCGCTGCCGGCGCAATTGGAGGTGGGCCCGCCCTCACTTCCAAGGCCGCAACACCCGCGGCATCTCGCACCGCTTGCACGAGAAACAAACGGTCGTCCTGCTTGACGTTTTCAGCCGCAACAAAATCCAGTTGGCGTGCTCCACTCTCAAGAAACAAAATGGGTTGAAGGCCGGTTTCATGCTGGCACCGGGTTTGGATGGATCTGGAAGCCAAGGGCAGCGGCGCGGCGCTTGAGGGCGACGATTGAGCGCTCGCGCTGCTGATCTTCATAGCGCTGCTGGCCTTGATCGACGAACGCCTCGCCACGCGTCAGCATGAAATACACCATGCGCGCCAGCTTGTGCGCGGTGGCGGTATTGGCACGCGGCTTGTCCATGCGGCCCGACAAGCGGCGGTAGAACGCGCCGAGGGCCGAGTCGCTGTGCGACAGGCTCATCGCGGCCATCTTCAGCGCCTGCCTGACCCGATTGGCGGATCGCCGGGTCTTGGCTGACAGCACCTTGCCGCCGCTGATCTTCGTGCCCGGACACAGCCCCAACCAAGAACAGAAGTGCTTGACGTTGGCAAAGCGACTCAGGTTGGGGCCGACCTCCGAGAGGATCTTCATCACCGCAGCCAGACCCAGGCCGTTGATGCGCGTGAGATCGACGCCGGCCCAGTTGGCCAGAATCTGGCGTGCGTCGAACTGCGCGCGCAGCTTGCTGCCTGCACGAGGCGTCTTGCCCAGATCGACCTTGGCCGCGCCAAGCTGGCTCAGCAGTCCTTGCAGCTTGGCGTCGCATTCGCCCAGGTGCCGGGCAATGTCGTCATACATCGCCAGCGCCTGGCGCAGCACGAACAGGTGCTCATCGCGCCAATTGCCCGTCAAGGCCTTGGCAATCTCCGTCTCACTGGCCTTGACACGAGCGTTGCGATACCGGGCCAGCGTCTTGGGGTCGCGCTCGCCAGCGACGATGGCGCGGATGATGGCTTGTCCCGTCAGTCCCATGACATCGGTCAGAACCTCGGTGAGCTGGATGTTCATCTGCACCAGCGCCTTTTGCATGCGCTGCACCCAACTGGCCTGCTCGGCCAAGAGCACGTCGCGCTGACGGGCCACGGCACGCACCACACAGACCTCATCGGTCGGGCGGAACGCCGCGCGCAAGAACCCCAGGCTCATCAACTTCTGCAACCACTGGCAGTCCTGCACATCGCTCTTGCGCCCAGGCACATACTTCATCTGCCGCGCATCGACCAAAAACACCGTCAAGCCGCGTTGCTCCAGCACCTCGAACACCGGGATCCAGTACACCCCGGTGGACTCCAGCGCCACGGTGTCGACCCCACACGCGAGCAGCCAGTCGGCCATGGCGTGCAGATCGTCGGTCATCGCACCGAACTCGCGCACCGGTTCGTCGCAGGCTTGCCGGGGTACCGCCACCCAGTGGCTCGACCCTCCTACGTCGATACCCGCCGCGTTGGGGAAGACCAGATCATCATCTCGCTTGCGCATCGCCATCGTTTGCTCCAAGATTGTCAACGAACGGCAGCGCCATGGGAGTCGTCGAATTCGACTCGATCTCTCAAACGGGATGCACATCGCTGTGCTCACCACTGTCGCCGACGATTCCCGGACCATGCTCACGAGCGGGCTCACCTCACGGCGTCCTACAACGCCGCAGGCTCGCACCAATGACTTGTCGGTCATCTCGGCACTGCCGTTCACCTTGTAGCCCAAAGATCGTTTCTTCGCGAACGCCGGGCGCCCCCAGGGGCTTGGGATGCTCATGAGAAAACGCA